>CALXDZ010000037.1 GCA_944387205.1 uncultured Oscillospiraceae bacterium | reverse complement strand
TGGGCACCAAGGTGCTGAAAAAGCGGGGCCTCCTCCCCGAGCTGGACGAGAGCGAGGAGATCAACGCCTGCTCCATCCACGTGCCCACGGAGGTGGACGGCAAGGAGCAGGACTGGCTCCTCATGTTCAAAAACGAGACCCACAACCACCCCACGGAGATCGAGCCCTTCGGCGGCGCCGCCACCTGCATCGGCGGCTGCATCCGTGACCCCCTCAGCGGCCGGGTGTATGTCCACCAGGCCATGCGCGTCACCGGCGGCGGCGATCCCCGGGCCGCCCTGAGCGAGACGCTGCCCGGCAAGCTGCCCCAGAGAAAGCTAGCCCAGACCGCAGCGGCGGGCTACTCCTCCTACGGCAACCAGATCGGTCTGGCCACCGGCCATGTGGCGGAGGTCTATCACCCGGGCTACATCGCCAAGCGCCTGGAGTGCGGCGCCGTGGTGGGCGCGGCCCCCGCGGACCACGTGCGCCGGGAGGTCCCCGTCCCCGGGGATGTGGTGATCCTCCTGGGCGGCCGCACCGGCCGGGACGGCATCGGCGGCGCCACCGGCTCCTCCAAGAGTCACAACCTCAAATCCCTGACCACCATGGCCAGCGAGGTCCAGAAGGGCAACGCCCCGGAGGAGCGGAAGATCCAGCGGCTGTTCCGCAACGGTGAGGTGACCCGCCTCATCAAGCGCTGCAACGACTTCGGCGCCGGCGGCGTGTCCGTCGCCATCGGCGAGCTGGCCGACGGCCTGCAGATCGACCTGGACGCGGTGCGCAAGAAGTACGAGGGCCTGGACGGCACGGAGCTGGCCATCTCCGAGAGCCAGGAGCGCATGGCCGTAGTGGTGGCCCCCGAGGACGCGGAGAAGTTCATTGCCGCCGCGGAAAGCGAGAATCTGGAGGCCTATCCCGTGGCCGTGGTCACCGAGGAGGCCCGGATGGTGATGACCTGGAAGGGCCACACCATCGCTGACCTGAGCCGTGCCTTCCTCAACACCAACGGCGCGGTGAAGCACGCCGCCGTGGCGGTGCCCGCCAAGGACCGCCCCCTGGGCACGATCCACACCGGCAGCCTCCGGGAGGTGGCCGGAAGCCTTGCCTCCGCCTCCCGCCGCGGCCTCACCGAGCGCTTTGACGGCTCCATCGGTGCCGGCAGCGTGCTCATGCCCTTCGGCGGCAAGTACCAGCGCACCCCCGCCCAGGCCATGGCCGCCCTGTTCCCCGTGGAGCCCGGCCAGACCACCGATCAGGCCAGCGTCATGGCCTGGGGCTTCGATCCGGAGCGGATGAGTGCCGATCCCTACACCGGGGCCCAGGAGAGCGTCCTCGTCTCCATGGCCAAGATCGTAGCCGCCGGCGGTGACTACCGCAAGGCCTATCTCACCTTCCAGGAGTTTTTTGAAAAGCTCCGCACCGACCCCGAGCGCTGGGGCAAGCCCTTTGCCGCCCTTTTGGGCGCCCTGGATGCCCAGCTGGGCCTGGGCGCCGCCGCCATCGGCGGCAAGGACTCCATGTCCGGCTCTTTTCTGGACAAGGACGTGCCCCCCACTCTCATCTCCTTCGCCATCGCCCCGGTGAAGGCCGGGGAGGTACTGACCACCGCCTTCCAGGGCCCGGACCATCCGGTGTACGCCTTCGGCGGCGGCAGCGTGGACGACTACGCCGCCCACCGGGCGGCCTGGGAGGCCTTCCACACCCTCTGCCAGGAGGGGAAGGTGCTCTCCGCCTGGGCCGTGGAACAGGGCGCGGCGGAGGCCGTGATGAAGATGTCCTTCGGCAACGGCGTGGGCTTTGCCGCCGCCCCCGATGCGGGCGCTCCCTGGTGGGGCCCCATGCCCGGCATGATCCTGGCTGAGCTCACGGAGGAGGTCTCCCTGCCCCAGTGCGAGAAGATCGGCGTTACCACCGCTGAACCCACCGTCACCATCGGCAGCGACAGCGCCTCCATTGAAGAGCTCCTGCACCTGAACGACGGCGTACTGGAAAAGGTGTATCCCACCGCTGTCCCCACCGAAGAGACGCAGCCGAAGACCTTCTCCCACACCTGCGCCGTGCGCACGGCTCCCGTGGTGAAGGTGGCCCGTCCCAAGGCACTGATCCCCGTGTTCCCGGGCACCAACTGCGAGTATGACACCGCCCGGGCCCTGCTCCATGCCGGGGCCGACGCGGAGATCGTGGTCCTGCGCAACCTGACCGCCCCGGACGTGGCCCGCAGCGTGGAGCGCTTCGCCAAGGCCCTGGAGAGCGCCCAGATGGTGGTGATCCCCGGTGGCTTCTCCGGCGGCGACGAGCCCGACGGCTCCGCCAAGTTCATCACCGCCTTCTTCCGCAACCCGGCGGTGAAGGAGCAGGTGACCGCCCTGCTGGAGCGGCGGGACGGACTGATGCTGGGCATCTGTAACGGATTCCAGGCGCTCATCAAGCTGGGCCTGGTTCCCTACGGAAAGATTATAGAAACGGATGACAAGTGCCCCACTTTGACGTATAATACCATTGGACGCCATCAGTCCAAGCTGGTGCGGACCCGGATCTGTTCCAATCTCTCCCCCTGGCTGGCCGGCACGCAGGTGGGCGATGTGTACACTGTACCCATCTCTCACGGTGAAGGCCGTTTCCTGGCCTCTCCCGAGCTGGTGAAGGCCCTGGCGGAGCGGGGACAGATCGCCACCCAGTATGTGGATCTGGAGGGACGACCCTCCATGGCCACGGAGGATAACCCCAACGGCTCCATCTGCGCCATTGAGGGCATTACCTCCCCCGATGGCCGGGTCTTTGGCAAGATGGGTCACAGCGAACGGATAGGGGACAACCTCTACCGCAATGTTCCCGGCCGCTATGACATGCAGCTGTTTACATCTGCCGTTCGCTATTTCAAATAAAGAAGGAGGAATCATCCCCTATGGCTTACTACTATCCCGAACCCTCTCACACCTTCAGTGAATACCTTCTGATCCCCGGCTACACCAGCGAAGACTGCATCCCTGACAAGGTCTCTCTCCGTACCCCTCTGGTGAAGTACCGCAAGGGCCAGGAGGAGTGCCCCATCAGCCTGAACATCCCCATGGTCTCCGCCATCATGCAGTCCGTGTCCAACGACACCCTGGCCATCGCCCTGGCCAAGGAGGGCGGATTGAGCTTCATCTATGGCTCCCAGTCCATCGAGGACGAGGCCGCCATGGTGGCCCGGGTCAAGAGCCACAAGGCCGGCTTCGTGGTCAGCGCCTCCAACCTGACTCCGGACAACACCCTGGCCGACGTGCTGGCACTGAAGGAGGAAAAGGGCTTCTCCACCATGGCCATCACCGAGGACGCCTCCCCCAACGGCCGCCTGCTGGGCATCGTCTCCAGCCGGGACTACCGGGTCAGCCGCATGAGCACCGATACCCTGGTGCGGGACTTCATGACCCCCCGGGAAAAGCTCATCACCGCTCCCGCCTCCACCACCCTGAAGGAGGCCAACGACATCATCTGGGAGCACAAGCTCAACTCCCTGCCCATTGTGGACGACGAGGGGCATCTGATGTACTTCGTCTTCCGCAAGGACTACGCCGAGCATAAGGAGAACCCCCTGGGCCTCCAGGATGCGGACAAGCGCTATCTGGTGGGCGCGGGCATCAACTCCAAGGACTATGCCGAGCGGGTCCCCGCTCTGGTGGAGGCCGGCGCGGACGTGCTGTGCATTGACTCCTCCGAGGGCTACTCCTGCTGGCAGAAGAAGACCCTGGACTTCATCCGGGAAAAGTACGGCAACACCGTGAAGGTGGGCGCCGGCAACGTGGTGGACCGGGACGGCTTCCGCTTCCTGGCCGAGGCCGGAGCCGATTTCGTCAAGGTGGGCATCGGCGGTGGCTCCATCTGCATCACCCGTGAGACCAAGGGCATTGGCCGCGGCCAGGCCACCGCTCTCATCGAGGTGGCTGCTGCCCGGGATGAGTACTTCCGTGAGACAGGCGTGTATGTGCCCATCTGCTCCGACGGCGGCATCGTTCACGACTACCACATGACCCTGGCTCTGGCCATGGGCGCGGACTTCCTGATGCTGGGCCGCTACTTCGCCCGCTTCGACGAGTCCCCCACTAACAAGCTGATGGTCAACGGCGTTTACGTCAAGGAGTACTGGGGCGAAGGCTCCAACCGTGCCCGGAACTGGCAGCGCTACGACCTGGGCGGCAAGGGCAAACTGGCCTTTGAGGAGGGCGTGGACTCCTATGTCACCTACGCCGGTCCCCTCCACGACAACGTGGAGAAGAGCCTGTACAAGGTCAAGTCCACCATGTGCAACTGCGGCGTGACCAACATTCCTGACCTGCAGCGCAATGCCAAGCTGACCCTGGTCTCCGCCACCAGCATCGTGGAGGGCGGCTATCATGACGTGACCCTGCGCTCCACTTCCGGAAACAACTAAGGAGGCATTCTTGATGGAGTTCTTGTCTGATATCGAGATCGCCCAGCGCTGCCAGATGCGGCCCATCGGGGAGATCGCCGCTGTAGCCGGCGTGGACGAGAAATATCTGGAGCAGTATGGCCGTTATAAGGCCAAGGTGGACTACAACCTGCTCAAGGAAAGCACCAGGCCCGACGGCAAGCTGGTGCTGGTCACCGCCATCAACCCCACTCCTGCCGGTGAGGGAAAGACCACCACCACCGTGGGTCTGGCCGATGGAATGCGCCGTCTGGGCAAGAATGCTCTGGTCGCCCTGCGGGAGCCTTCCCTGGGCCCCGTGTTCGGCGTCAAGGGCGGCGCCGCCGGCGGCGGCTACGCCCAGGTGGTGCCCATGGAGGACATCAACCTCCACTTCACCGGCGACTTCCACGCCATCGGCGCCGCCAACAACCTGCTGGCCGCCATGCTGGACAACCACATCCAGCAGGGCAATGCTCTGGGCATCGACGTGAAGAAGATCACCTGGAAGCGCTGTGTGGATATGAACGACCGCCAGCTGCGCAACATCGTGGATGGCCTGGGCGGACGGATGCAGGGCGTGCCCCGGGAGGACGGCTTTGACATCACTGTGGCCAGCGAGATCATGGCCGTGCTGTGCCTGGCCCGCTCCATCACCGACCTCAAGGAGCGGCTGGGCCGCATCATCGTGGGCTATACCTACGACGACAAGCCTGTCACTGCCTCAGACCTGAAAGCCCAGGGCGCCATGGCCGCCCTGCTCAAGGATGCCCTCAAACCCAACCTGGTCCAGACCCTGGAGGGTACCCCCGCCTTTATCCACGGCGGTCCCTTCGCCAACATCGCCCACGGCTGCAACTCCGTCATGGCCACCCGCATGGCCATGAAGCTGGGCGACTACGCCATCACAGAGGCCGGCTTCGGCGCGGATCTGGGTGCGGAGAAGTTCCTGGATATCAAGTGCCGCCTGGCGGGCCTGAAGCCCTCCGCCGTTGTGGTGGTGGCCACGGTCCGGGCCCTCAAGCACCACGGCGGCTGCCCCAAGGAAGAGCTGGGCACCGAGAACCTGAGCGCCCTGGAGCAGGGCCTGCCCAATCTCCTCCAGCACGTGGAGAACATCACCACCGTCTATCATCTGCCCTGCGTGGTGGCCGTCAACCGCTTCCCCACGGACACGGAGGCGGAGCTGAAGCTGGTGGAGGACAAGTGCCGCGCTCTGGGCGTGAACGTAGCCCTCAGCGAGGTGTGGGCCAAAGGCGGCGAGGGCGGCGAGGCCCTGGCCCGGGAGGTCGTCCGGCTGTGCGAGCAGCCCAATGACTTCACCTTCGCCTATGGAGACGACCTGTCCATTGAGGAAAAGATCCAGGCCATCGCCCAGAAGATCTACCGAGCCGATGGTGTGGCCTTCACCGCGGGTGCCAAGAAGCAGCTTGCCCAGCTGGAATCCCTGGGCTTCGGCGCCCTGCCGGTGTGCATGGCCAAGACCCAGTACTCCTTCTCCGACGACGCGCCCCTGCTGGGCGCCCCCAGAGGGTTCACCGTCACCGTACGGAACGTGAAGGTCTCCGCCGGCGCAGGCTTCATCGTGGCTCTGACCGGCGACATCATGACCATGCCGGGTCTGCCCAAGGTCCCGGCGGCCGAGCGCATCGACGTGGACGAAAACGGCAAGATCTCCGGTCTCTTCTGATCCCTCCATACAAATCAAAACAGGGATGGAGCATAGCTCCATCCCTGTTTTTTTCTTGTCTCATGCTCCGTCAGGTCCCGGCCTGGGGACCGTACCACACCACCAGCAGATCCACCACCGTGCCGTAGCTCTGGATGCCCTGCTCCTCCCCATAGCTCTTGAGGAAGCTGTCATAGACCTGCTGGGCCGCCTGGGAGGTGACCTGTTCTTGATAGGGAGCCCAATAGGCGCTGTTAGCCGCCAGATCCGCCCGCACTGTCTCCGGCAAACGATTCCATGCCTCCCGCCACAGTTCCCGGTCTGCCCGGTAAAGAGCGTTATTCAGATGGATATATCCCAGCAGCCACCCAGAGTAGGCATACACCGGGTCGCCGCAGGTGGTGGAGGCCAGGATCGCCAGAAAGTTGCACTCCTGCTCCGAAGCCACGCCCCTCTGGTGAGCCAGCTCATGGGCCACGGTGGAGGGCAGCAGGCAGGCGGGGCTGTCCACATTCACGTTGGCCTCCCCTGTGAAGGGACAGTAGACTCCGGTGAGATTCATCCGGCTCATCAGCTGGGAGAAATACACCGGCTTGGGTGTCCGGGCGGGGAAGTCCAGAAAGGGAAACTGCTCCACTACCTGGTCATAGACCGTCTCTGAGGAGGCCAAAATGGTCTCCCAGTCCATAGAAAAGCACCCGTTTTCGTTCCGGGGCACAGCGTCCGCCGTTTCCTCCAGGCGGTCGATGAAGTAATCCGTCACTTCGGCCAGCTCCTGCACCGACACAGCCCGGGCCCGCACCCCCGAGCGGTCCTGGAAGCTGTCACCATAATAATAGATGCCCCACAGCCAGCAAAAGCCTACATACACACCCACAGAGGTGCACACCAG
>CALXDZ010000036.1 GCA_944387205.1 uncultured Oscillospiraceae bacterium | reverse complement strand
CCCAGACGCTGGAAGATCTCCATCAGCTCCCCAGCGGTGGTGCGGGCCTTCTCCTCCCCCGCCCGGTCCAGGACCACATGGCCCCGGTTCATCATCAGCAGCCGATCCCCGTAGGTGACGGCATAGCGCATATTGTGGGTCACCATCATGGCCGTCAGGTGCTTTTCCCGGACCATCCGGCCCGTCAGCTCCATGATGATCTCTGCGGTCTTGGGGTCCAGGGCCGCCGTGTGCTCATCCAGGATCAAAAACTCCAGGGGCGTCATGGTGGCCATCAGCAGGGCCACCGCCTGGCGCTGGCCGCCGGATAGGGCGCCCATGCGCACGTCCAGCTTATCCTCCAGCCCCAGGCCCAGAGTCTTAAGCTGCTGGCGGTAGAAATCCGTCCGCCGCTTGTCCACGGCCCGGCCCAGGCCAAAGGACTTTCCCTTGTTGTCCGCCAGGGACAGGTTCTCCAGCACCGTCAGGCTGGGGCAGGTGCCCAGGGCAGGGTCCTGATACACCCGGCCCATGGTGGCGTAGCGCTGGTAGTCCCTGCGCTTTGCGATGCTCTTGCCGCCCACCAGCACGTCGCCTCCCTCGATGGGGATGGAGCCGCAGATGATATTCAAAAGCGAGGTCTTACCGGAGCCGTTGCCGCCCACGATGGAGACGAACTGTCCCTTCTCCACGGTGAGGCTGAAATGGTCGAAGAGCTTCATCTCCGTCTCCGCCCCGGCGTTATAGATCTTTGTGATATCCCGTACCTCAAGCATGGATGATCTCCTCTCCCTTCCGGCCGGAGGCCACCAGCACCAACAAAAACAGCGCCGCCGTCACCAGCTTCATCAAGCTGGAGGGCACCAGCAGCATGGCCATCTGGATGCAGAATTTATAGAGGATGCTGCCCACCACCACGGCGGTGGTGCCCCGGGGCAGGGCCAAGAACCGCAGTCCCTTGACCTCCCGCAGCCGCCGGGCGGCGCCGGAGTTTTCATACCACCGGAAGGCGGACACGCCGATGATGACCGCCGCCAGACCGTAGACCAGCTGGCCCGTGCCCATGGTGGCGGAATAGCTGCGCTGGTCGTGGCAGACGATGCACCCGCCCAGGGCCACCAGAGCGTTGGAGATCATAAGGCCCAGGATCTTCATGCTGCCCCGGTCCTTGGCAAGAGAGGTGACCAACGTGGCATTGTCGCCCACCGCCCGCAGGAGCAGTCCCGACTTGGTTTTGAAATAGGCGTCCAGCAGCAGCTTCACCGCCAGCGCCAGCACCAGGGACACCACCAGCTTCCGACCGGACATGCTCATCTCCCCCAGCACCGCCATCACGGGAGCGGAGGTAAAGATGGTGTCCATGGCCCGGTCGATGGTCAGGTTGGACCCGGCGATCTGGAGATTGACGGAGTAGAGGGCCGTCATGGTGATGATGCCCGCCAGCAGGTTGCGCACCTTCAAGCGCACATGGACCAGGCCCGTGAACAGTCCCACCAATGCGCCCACCGCCAGGGCGACGAGCAGCGTCAGCCAGGGGTCCGTGCCCCGGGTCAGCAGCAGCGCGGTGACGGCAGCCCCCAGAGGAAAGGTGCCGTCCACCCCCAGGTCGGGGAAATCCAGAATAGAATAGGTGATATAGACGCCATAGGAAACCATGGCATAGATCAGGCCCTGGGTCAGGGTGCTGATGAGCAGGTCCGCCACGGGGGAACCCCTCCTTGCTTCAAAGAATCGTTTTACGGGCCCTTGGGCCCGGCGGGAAAAGAGCGCTTACTGACCGGCGCACTCCTGGGCCTGGGCAGCGATGTCCTCGGGGACGGTGATGCCCAGGGCATTGAGGGCGTCGGAGTTGATATACAGCCCATAGTTCTCGATGATCTCATAGGGCAGGTCCTGGCAGGCGGCTTCGCCTTTGAGAACCTTGGCGGCCATCAGGCCCGTCTGGATGCCCAGCTGGACATAGTCCAGGCCCGCGCCGGCCGCGCAGCCGTTTTTCACCTGCTCGATCTCGGAGCCATAGACGGGGATGCCCGCCGCGTCGGTCTTTTCCAGAATGGCCGGCAGCACGCCCACCACGTTGTTGTCCGTCAGGTTGGACAGGCAGTCCACGCCCCGGGACAGCAGGGTGTCCACCGCCTGAGTGACCTCCTCCTGGGCGGCCACGCCGATGGACTCGATGGTGAAGCCGTAGTCCCCGGCCATCTCCTCGTAGACACCCACGGAGTAAACGGAGTTGGGCTCGCTGGTGGTGTAGATGATGCCGATGGTATCGGCTTCGGGCTGCAGGGCCCGGATCAGCTGCAGCTGGCCCTCCACCGGCAGCACGTCGGAGGTGCCGGTGATGTTGCCGGAGTCCAGGTGCGCGCCCACCGGGTCGGTAATGGCGGTGAAGATCACCGGGATGTCCTTGTCCTCGGCGGCGTTGTAGCAGGCCACGGCAGAGGGTGTGGCGATGCCCACCATCAGGTCCACGTCGGCGGCGGAGAAGGTCTCGCCGATCTGGGCGGTCATGTCGTCGTCAAAGTGGGCGTTCTCATACAGGACCTTCAGGTTCTCGTCCTCCACCAGGCCCGCCTGGCGCAGGCCCTCCAGGAAGCCCTCCCGGCAGTTGTCCAGGGATGCGTGTTCACCGTACTGGGAGATGCCGATCTTGTAGGTGACGCCCTGGCCCTCCTCCTGGGAGGAGCCGGTGGTGGCGCTTTGGCCGCAGGCGGCCAGGGACAGAACGGAGGTCAGCGCCAGAGCGGCGCACAGCATTTTTTTCATAGCATTCATAGTCATATACTCCTTATCAAATCATGAAATTATTCCAATGGAAAGGGAATCCAAAGCGGCATAAGATAGGAAGACGGTGAACCCCGCGGTTCTTCCAGCCCTGACGCCATCGCCGCTCCACTCGCTTCATCCTCTTCCTCTCCTTTCCGCGGGCATTGCCCGCCGTAAAATTGCAACAAAAAAAGCCCTGCTCCATATGTCTTACGACACATGGGACAAGACTGAATCTTCCTGCGGTACCACCCATATTGGCGCGTTGCGCCCGCTCATTCCGCGCACCGTCATGCGCGCCGCCCTGGTAACGGGTGCGGTCCCCGTCAGCAGCTACTGACCGTCAAGCGGCGTTCGCCCTGCCCTCAGAAGTCCATTCCCCGGTGACGCCCCCGCCGTGATCCCACCACCCACGGCTCTCTGTGCGGTTTGTCCGCCGGCTACTTCTCTTCCTCGCTGGTTTTTCTTGATTGGTTTGCATGATAGCACGCTCCGCCGCCGTTGTCAAGGGGCCATTTTCTCCCGGGCATATGTCCCGCCCCCGGGCGGGGCTCCGGCAAAGCGGAGCCCCGCCCGGACGGCGGCAGCGGTCCATTTATCCCAGGATGGTGCGGTCCGAGGGCATTTCGCCGCCTACGGCGGTGAAGCGGTTGAGCAGGTCCTCCACCGTCAGGCGCTTTTTCTCCTCTCCGGCGATGTCCAGCACCACCCGGCCCCCGTTCATCATGATGAGCCGGTTGCCGTGGGCGATGGCATCCCGCATATTGTGAGTGACCATCAGGGTGGTCAGACCGTTTTCCTCCACGATCTGGTCGGAGAGGGCAAGGACCTTGGCGGCGGTCTTGGGGTCCAGGGCCGCGGTATGCTCATCCAGCAGCAAGAGCTTGGGCCGCTTCAGGGCGGCCATCAGCAGCGTCAGCGCCTGGCGCTGGCCGCCGGAGAGAAGGCCCACTTTGGTGGTCATCCGGTCCTCCAGGCCCAGGTCCAGCGTCCGCAGCAGCTCCCGGTAGTCCTCCCGTTCCATGCGCTTGATGCCCCAGCGCAGACCCCGGCGCTGGCCCCGCCGGGCGGCCAGGGCCAGGTTCTCCTCGATCTGCATGGTGGCGGCGGTACCCATCATGGGGTCCTGGAACACTCTTCCGATGAAGGCCGCCCGCTTGTACTCCGGCAGGCCCGTCACGTTCTGTCCGTCGATGGTGATGGTGCCCGCGTCCACGGAAAAGGCACCGGCCACGGCGTTGAGCATGGTGGATTTTCCCGCGCCGTTTCCGCCGATGACCGTGACGAAGTCCCCCTCGTTCAGCGTCAGGCTCAGGTCCTCCAGGGCCGTCTTGGCGTTGACAGTGCCGGGGTTGAAGGTCTTGTAGACGTTTTTCAGCTCAAGCATTTCCATTCCCTCCCTCGGATGTGCTGCCCGCAGGCTTGACGCGGGCGCGGAAGTACTTGCCCTTCCAGTAGGGAATGGCCAGGAACACCGCCACCACCAGCGCCGTGAGCAGCTTCAGGTCATTGGTGTCCAGACCCAGGCGCAGCACCAGCTGGATGACGATGTAATAGATGATGGCGCCCAGGACGGCGGCAAAGAGCTTGAGGCCGAAGTTGTGGAACACCTTGCCGAAGATCACCTCGCCGATGATGACCGCCGCCAGGCCGATGACGATGGCGCCCCGTCCCATGTCGATGGTGGAGCTGCCCTGGTACTGGGCCAGCAATCCGCCGGCCAAAGCCACCAGGCCGTTGGAGATCATCAGCCCCAGCACCACGTTGAAGTCGGTGTTGATGCCCTGGGCCCGGGCCATGGAGCGGTTGGCGCCGGTGGCCCGGATGGATGCGCCCAGCTCCGTGCCGAAGAACCAGTACAGCACGGCGATGGTCACCACCACGAAGATGCCGAGGGGCAGCAGGGGATTTTGCAGCCCCAGCTCCCGGATATACCGGGAGGAGACCAGCAGGTGGTTTTTGTCCACGCTGACGGCCAGCGTGGCCTTCGTGCCGTTGTCCGCTCCCCAGCCGACCCAGCCCATGATGCGCAGGTTGATGGAGTACAGCGCCAGCTGGGTCAAAATGCCGGACAAAATGGCCGGGATGCCGCAGGCGGTATGGAACAGGCCCGTCACCAGGCCCGCCAGCATGCCCGCCAGCACAGCGCACACCAGGGCCGTGGCCGGGTTGGCGCCGTTGACCGTCAAAAGGGCACACACGGCGCCGCCGGTGGCCAGAGAGCCGTCCACCGTCAGGTCGGCCACGTCCAGGATCTTATAGGTCAGATAGACGCCGATGGCCATGATGCCCCAGATCAGCCCCTGGCCCACGGCACCGGGCATGGAGCGCAGAAAAGTAAGCAGGAAGTCCACGTTGATTCCTCCACATTGTTCAGGTAGATCGCCCCGTCAGGCGGGACGCGGCGGGGGACATCAGCCCCCGCCGGTTCACTCAGTTCTCTATCCTCAGGCCAGAGGCTCGTAGCCCTCGGGAACGGTGATGCCCAGGGCGTTGCAGTTGTCGGCATTGTAGAGCTTGGAGAGGGTGGTGTCATAGGCGATGGCCATTTCGGAGACATCCTCCTCACCGGTGAGGATCTTGGCGGCCATCTGACCGGTGATCTGGCCCAGCTCGTAGTAGTCGATGGACAGCGTGGCCACGCCGCAGCCGGAGCAGATGCCGGACTCACCAGCGATGACGGGCACGCCGGCAGCCAGGACCACATTGGCGATGGTCTCGGTGTTGTTGGCGGCCGTATTGTCGGTGGGGATGTAGATGACGTCGGAGTTATCGCAGGCGGTCTGGGTCACAGAGGCCAGGTCGTTGACGTCGGTGAAGGCGTACTGGGTGCAGGTGTAGCCCATGTCCTCCAGGTAGCCCTGGATGGTGTCCACCTGGAACACAGAGTTGGGCTCGGCGGAGCAGTACAGCAGTCCCACCTTCTCCTCATCCGGGAACATCTCCTGCAGGAGCTGGGCCTGCTGGTCCAGAGGCGCCAGGTCGGAGGTGCCGGAGATGTTGCCGCCCAGGACCTTGTCCTCAGTGCTGTCCAGGTTCAGCGCCACGCCGTAGTTGGTGATGGCGGTACCCAGGATGGGGATGTCGGCGGTGGCGGAGGCGGCGGCGGTCAGGGAGGCGGTGGCGTTGGCCAGGATCAGGTCCACGCCCTCAGACAGGAAACCGTCGATGATGGTGGTGCAGTTGTTGGCCTCGCCGCCGGCGTTGCCCTCCTTGAACTGCACCTGGTCACCCAGGGCTTCGGTCAGAGCATCCTTGAAGCCCTGCGTGGCGGCGTCCAAAGCGTCGTGGGGTGCCAGCTGGCAGATGCCCACGGTGTAGGCGGCATCCCCGGAGCCGGATTCGCCGGAGGAGCCGGAGGAGGGCGTGGTGGTCTGGCCGCCGCAGGCGGTCAGGGACAGGGCCATGGCCCCGGTCAGCAGCAGTGCAGTCCATTTCTTTTTCATCGTTTTCTTCCTTTCCAATCTGTTTTCAGCCTCCGCGGAAAAAAGGAACGGCGGCCCCGTCCAAATGGACAGGGCCGCCGTTTACTTTCACGCAGCGGGCCTAAATTCCATTCAGCCGGTCATTCCCCTGTACGCCATAAAAGTAAAAATAGGCGCGGTAATACAGGCCCGCAAACAGGCGGACCAGGGCGGTAAAGGAGAAACGGGCGGCATGGATGGCTTCACAATGCGTCATGGTGTTCTCCTTTCCCAGCCGGCTGGCTGATGGTTCTTGTTTAGCAGTATATGGCTTTAAAGGGCTAAAGTCAATGTACATTTTATCCAAACGAGCCTCGGCACTCTCATTTCATTTTGTATCTACTTTCCAAATTCGCTCTGGTGCGGGGTCTTTTTCGGCCAGAGGGCCGCGAAAAAAATTGACGGAATTTTTTCCTCTCCTCCCTGGAAATTCCGGCGGTTTTTCGTCAGGCTTTCCGTTGACTTTCCTGCCGCAGCGGACTACACTGGTACCATATTTTTTTCGGACAGACTTGCAGCGGTTTGCGGCCCCGGGGCCGCAAATGCTGGGCAGAACTGCCAATAGGCG
>CALXDZ010000035.1 GCA_944387205.1 uncultured Oscillospiraceae bacterium | reverse complement strand
TCACCGATGGGCTCATTGAGCACCAGATCTGCGCCCAGATTCTGTCCCACAGAGGACTTGTTGATAACTACCAATTTATGGCCTCGATAATAGTGTATCAGGCCTGCTGCCGGATAGACAGCCAGAGATGTTCCCCCGATAATGAGCATATCCGCATCGGCGATATATTGCACGGAGCGGGTCAGCACCTCCTGGTCCAGGCTCTCCTCATACAGCACCACATCCGGCTTGATGCGTCCGCCGCAGGAGCAATGGGGCACTCCGCTGGTCTTGAGGATGTCCTCAAGAGAGTAGAACTTCCGGCACTTCTCACAGTAGTTGCGCAGCGTGCTGCCGTGGAGCTCCAACACCTCCTGGCTGCCTGCCTTCTGATGCAGGCCGTCGATGTTCTGGGTGATGACAGCCTTCAGCTTCCCTCTGGCCTCCAGCTCCGCCAGCTTGTGGTGGGCTGCGTTGGGCTGGGCATCGGGACACAGAAGCTTGCTGCGGTAAAAGCGGAAGAACTCCTCAGGATTCTCCTCATAAAAAGTGTGACTGAGAATGGTCTCCGGCGGATAATCATACTGCTGATGATACAGCCCGTCTACACTGCGAAAATCCGGGATCCCGGACTCCGTGCTGACACCGGCACCGCCAAAAAAGACGATATTATTGGACCCATCCACCATTTCCTTTAATTTGCGAACATCTTCCTTCATTGCGATAACCTCCCATCACATTTCCACGCCCTAAAGGGCCCAAAACTCACAAAGGAGCGGTCACTATGAACATCCAGATCTTCGGTTCCTCCAAGTCCTTCGACAGCAAGAAGGCTGAGCGTTGGTTCAAAGAGCGGCGCATCAAGTATCAGTACATCGATCTCCCCAGCAAGGGGCTCTCCCCCAGGGAATATCTCAGCGTCAAGCAGAAGGTCGGCTATGACGCCCTGGTAAACACCAAATGCCGGGCCTATGAGGACCTATACATGGCTTATATCACCCCTCAGGCAGCAGAGGAAAAGCTGCTGGAGCATCCGGAGCTGTTCAATACCCCCATCGTCCGAAATGGCAAGGAGGCCACCGTGGGCTACTGCCCGGAGGTCTGGAGTAAATGGGAGTGACACATTTCTCCCTCGCCCTTCCCTTTCAGGAACAACGCTTCATTGTTTTTTCCATCATAGCACAATTTGTACAGCAGGAAAAGAGCTTTCCCCTCTCCACTCCAGGTGAGGCATTCTCTTTTTCTCCGCTCTACATGTAAAGTATATTTGCTTTATTGCCGTCCGTTTTCCTTCCTATTTTAGTCACGCGCTTATTTCTATGTTATAGAAATAGATGTTATCAACCACATTCCTCAAAAAAGGGAGCGAATCCAAGATTCGCTCCCTTTTTTATATGTAGGACTTCTCCACCTTCACTACAGCAAAGTAGTTGCCGTTGAGAGCCCGAACCGCCTCCCGAATCTTGGCAGCCACCTCTTTGTCCGTCAGACGGAAATTGAAGGGCACAGCAGCGTCAAAGATCAGATTGGTGTGGGTAGGGCCGGATACCATGCGGAAGTCGTGGATCGTGATCTGATCGTCAATCGCGTGGACCAACATTTCTACCTTCTGGCGGGTTTCCTGGGTGATGCCGTCATAGGTCACCACCGGATCCATGTGGATCACTGCATCGCAGTTGAGTTTCTTTGCCAGTTCCGTTTCGATGTTGTCGATCTCATCGTGGAGATCCAAAATATTCTCATTAGCCGGTACCTCTGCGTGGAGGGAGATCATACACCGTCCGGGGCCATAGTCATGAACTACCAAGTCATGGATACCGCATACTCCAGAATGGGCCATTACCAAATCGTGGATCTCCTGAACAAACTCCGGTGCAGGGGGCTGCCCCAGAAGCGGGCTGATGGTATCTTTGGCTGCATCCAGACCGGATTTAAGGATAAACAGGGCCACAAGAACGCCCACCCAGCCATCGATGTTCAAATTAGTGAAATGCCCAACCAGGGATGCCACCAGCACTGCTGTAGTGGCAATGCTGTCACTCAGGCTGTCCATGGCTGTAGCCGCCATGGCAGAGGAGTTAATTTTCCGTCCTATCCCCCGGTTATAGAGAAACATGTATAGCTTCACGCATACGGAGACCGCCAGGATGGTCAGGGCCAACGGGCTGAAGTCCACGGGAACCGGGTGCAGGATCTTCTCCACCGAGCTTTTAGCCAGTTCAAAGCCCATCAGCAGGATCAGCATGGCAACAGCCAGTCCCGACAGATACTCGATGCGCCCGTGTCCAAAGGGGTGATCCCGGTCCGGCTTTTGCCCCGCCAGCTGAAAGCCCAGCAGTGTCACCACAGAGGACCCGGCATCAGAGAGGTTATTAAAGGCATCTGCGGTGATGGCAATAGAGCCGGAGAGAGTTCCGGCAAAAAATTTCCCGGCAAAAAGCAGAAGATTCAGTCCGATCCCCACGGCGCCGCAGAGGATGCCGTAGGCTTTGCGCACTGCGGGAGACGCCACATCTTCCCAATTCTTGATAAGGCATTTGGCCAATATTTGAATCATATCGTCATTCCTTTCCCATGATCCTTTTTTGGATGGTCCGGAGAAACGGGAGGGCACATACCCTCCCGCTTGTTCTCCCCTGTCCTGTCACTGTTTTTTGCCGGGAATGACCAGCTTATAGTGGCAGCACAGCTGGTCCAAATCCTCGTCCGTGGCAGCGGGAATGCGCAGCTTAGCGCCGCAGTCTCGGCATACCAGATCCACTGCCGCATGACGCACCTCAATACCGTAACGGCTGCTTCCACAGCCACAGATGATACCGTCCGGGCGAGATGCGATCTCTTTGAGTTCAGAAAGGACCTCATACATGATGACGCTGTCCAAAAACGCCTCTGGTTCCTCTTCCTGGCGATATTTCTGGCAGAGGATCTCCAGCTCACGGACCGCAGGCTCTACCCGTTCCCGGTTGCCAGCATAGCAGCAGATCTGCTTGGTTTCTGGACAGCCAAAGCCCAATCCCGGACCGTGAAGCAGACGCTCCGGCTCGCACTCCGCCGTATGGGTCCCACCGCAGATGCCGCATGGTACCGTCAGGCGGAACTTCTGCCCGTCCAGGTTCTCTACCCGCAGGGCGGACTCTCCGCAGTCACACTCCACCTCTGCGTTGGACGCCTCCAGAGCAAAGACAGACCGGGCAGCCAGCACCGCCTTGCCGCATTTGGGACACACATATCCAAACATCCGCATCTCTTCATTTGCCATAGGGGCTTTTCCTCCGCTTTCTCCAGTAAAATCCATTAAATAGATATTATACTATGTTATCTCTGTAATTTCCAGCCTTATTTCTGATGGCGGAGGATAAAATTTTTCAGCAAACATACTTTCCCGCCTTTCTTTCCCCCGACCTATGATATTCCCCATAGAAAAGCCCCGAGCCGGAAAGGTTCGGGGCTTTCGAGATCTCAGGCGCTTTATTTTTTGCTCTGTGTATGAAGCACCATCAAAGTACCCAGCATCAGAACAATGCCAACCGGCAGAGCAATGATGCCCGGTGCACCGAAGTGGGTCAGCAATCCTGCCAGCAGATAGCATACACAGGAGATGGCCGCACAGGTAATGGCGTAGGGCAGCTGTGTAGACACGTGATTCACATGGTCACACTGGGCTCCGGCGGAAGCCATAATGGTGGTGTCAGAGATGGGAGAGCAGTGGTCGCCGCAGACTGCGCCGGCCATGCAGGCGGAAATGCAGATGATAGCCATGGGATTATCCATGGAAAATACGTTCTGAACAATGGGGATCAGAATGCCAAAGGTGCCCCAGGAGGTACCGGTGGCAAAGGCCAGACCGCAGCCGATGAGGAACACAATGGCCGGCAAGACCATCTGCATTCCGGCAGCGGAACTGCGCACAAAGTCCCGGACAAAATATTTGGCGCCCAGAGAGTCGGTCATAGCCTTCAGGCTCCAGGCAAAGGTGAGGATCAAGATAGCGGGCACCATGGCCTTGAAGCCCTCAGGAATGCAGTTCATCATTTCCTTGAAAGTCATAGCACGGCGCAGGAGATAATAGACAAGGGCCACCACCAGGGCAAAGGCAGAACCCAGCATCAGGCCCACAGAGGCGTCAGAGTTGGAGAAGGCTTCCACAAAGCCAGTGCCGGAGAAGAAACCGCCGGAGTAGATCATACCGATGACGCAGAACACCACCAGCACCACAATGGGGACCACCAGATCCATGACCCGCCCCTTGTCCTCTGCTACATCCTCATCCAGCATGGCATAGGGGTTAGAGCCGGAAAACAGGTCGCCCTTCTCCACAGCGTTGCGCTCAAATTTTGCCATGGGACCAAAATCCACCTTCAACAGCACCAGACCGATCATCATGACGATGGTCAGCAAAGCGTAGAAATTGTAGGGGATGGCCCGAATAAAGAGGTTCAGGCCCTGGCCATCCTCTGCAAAGCCGGAGACCGCAGCGGCCCAAGAGGAAATCGGAGCAATGATGCACACCGGAGCGGCGGTTGCATCGATGATGTAGGCCAGCTTTGCACGGGAGACATTGTGCTTGTCGGTAATAGGCCGCATGACGCTGCCCACCGTGAGGCAGTTGAAATAGTCGTCAATAAAGATGAGGCAGCCCAGCAGAATAGAGGCCAGCTGAGCACCGGCACGGGTCTTAATGTTCTTTTGTGCCCAGCGGCCGAAAGCTGCAGAGCCACCTGCCTTATTCATCAGACACACCATGGTGCCCAGAATTACCAGGAAGATCAAAATGCCAACATTATAGCTGTCCGACAGCACCGAGACAATGCCATCACTGAACACATGGAGGACCGTTCCCTCGAATCCAAAGTTGGAATACAGCAGTCCGCCGGCCACGATACCAATGAACAGTGAGGAATAGACCTCCTTGGTCAGCAGTGCCAGAACAATGGCGATGATGGGCGGAAGCAGGGCCCAAAAGGTATTGTAGAAATGGCTGGGGGATTCCACATAGCCTGTTCCCTGGCAAGCGGCACACACACCGCTTCCCCCGCAGACTTCACAATCCGGGTCCTGTCCATAGCAATCCATGCAAATGCCGGTGGTGCCGCAATCGGAACACTCCACCATCTTGGTGCCTGGCTCCTCCGTGGGGTCATCGGCAGCCAGAGCTGGAGTGACCATAACCGACGCCAACAGGAAAAGCACTGCCAGCAGCGGCAGAAGGCGGCGCAGTTTCTCTCTCATCATGTCTCTCTCCTTACCTTATGTGCAAAAAAATAGGCCATGACTTTCGTCATGACCTTTTCCCCACCGGTGGGAGCCGGTGCGGCCGCCATGACAGCGCTCCGGGGAGGGGTTCCCCGACAGTCCGGCGGATCTTCTCCGACGGCCCGGCCCGGCGGCGCCAGGCAACGGCGCCGAACCTCGGCGGCCGTCCCTTTCCTTCCCCTCCGTACCTGCGGAATTGATGGGAGCTACTCTTGGCGGCCGCGCCTCTATCATGCTTGTGCAATTTTTTTATTATACAGGGAATCCATGGAAAGTCAACCGCTTTGGCCTCTTTTCTTCTTTTTTCTTACAGGATGCATTTTTTTATCCCCTGTGATACAATTGGAAGATAATCCAAACCGGATGCTTTGCCAGCCCCTTCCCCGAAGCCGGCAAAACCTCTCTCAGTGTAAGCGCATCAGATCAGGGCTTACACTGCCCGCAGGGAGAATAGCCCTGGGCGATCAGGTCCTCCCTGGTACCGGTATAGTCCTGACGGTTGTCCTCCTTGATGCTCTCCACACTGGAGCAGGTAGGTAGATGAAACTTATGGCTGCTGGTGTTGAGCACATAGCTTTCCTCTTCCCCGCTCTCCGTCTGGGTGTCTTGGGCTTCTTGGGTGCTCTCCGGCTCCTGAGATTGTCCTGTCTCTGAGGTGCTCCCGGACATCTCAGGCGTCTCATCCTCCAGCCAGCTCTCGCCGGTGGCGTAGTCGATGGTCACGCCGGGCTGCACATTGTAGACATACACGTTGAAACAGATGCCTGCTCCCCGGTCCTCCACAGACAGCGCCTCCATTTGCACACCCCGTGTCACCAGGTCCGAACCCTCATAGATGGGGGTGACCCGATAGAGCACATGGTTCTCCGTCTCCTGGACATAGTCCGCCACCATATTCTCAAAGGGCAGCATCCCTTCCACGTTCAAATACCGGGTCCCGGTGATGAGATTTTCCTCATTGGCGTTCTCCCCTGTCAGCTGGTATCCAATCAGATGACAGCGGTTGTAGAGATACTTTCCGTCTACACAGTCGTACTTCACCGTGTGCCAGCCCGAGGGCTTCACTTGGCCGATGTCTCCCCGGTCCTCCGTGGGCATCAGCTCCACTCCCACATTGGCATAGGCGGTGCCGCAGCGACCCAGAGCATCCAGAGAGCTATAAGTCTCAAAGGCCTCTTCCGTCAGATCCGACGAGGGAAAGTCCGGTTCGTTTCCATTGATCTCCACATAGGGCTCCCCAGAATAGGCAGGCACATCCTCCAAAGAGAGCTTGGTCCCGCTCCCCTGCGGGAAAGTGCAGCCACTTAAAAGCAGGCAGCACACCAGTGCCAAAGCCGGCAGCGTTCGTTGCAGCAGTTTCATCGTCCATATACCTCCCTGGTAATCTTTTTATGGGAAGAGCCGGCAAAGTCCACCCGCTCCAGCAGCTTCCATGCCATCTTCTCCGGCCGCAGGTCCAGATACCGATCCGCCGGATAACAGCGATTCCAGCGGTAAAGCACCATTCCCTCCATCCGCTGCGCATAGGGCATCAGAGGAGAGCACTCCGCAAAGCAGTACTCCCCTGCCCCTGCCCGATCCAAAAACGCCTCGTCCACCCGGAGCTGTTCCGGTGCCGTGGCGGAAAACAGCTCCCGGGAGTAGGGCGGCAGCCAAAGTCCTCCCGTGCCGCACAGCTTCAGCACATCCGCATATAAAATCCGGTCCCGGCTCTGACGCCGATGATTGAAGGCGATGCCGTACCGGTCATCCACACATACGATAGGGATCAAGGCATCCTCCTTTCCAGAAAAGACAAACAGGTGTTCTATTAGCATACCCGTCTTTCTTCGGTCCGTCAAGTCCGTTTTTGTCAACGTTCCTTCTTCTGGGAGGAGTAACTTCCCATTTTTACCATTTTAAGAAAAGAGACTCCCCATAAATGCACCCCATATCACCTCTTCCCCCATCCATACCGATGCCGGAATTGACAACTTCATTGCCATCCTATACCTATACATTTTCCGTCAAAAAAATGTGTGGGTAGAGGACATCTCTCCTAAGTTTATAATCTCCGGCAGTGCCGTTAGCACTGGACTCCAGCCTGGCCCACCCCGGGAAGATGCCTGCGCAGATGGAGTGCAGCGGCACCTCATCCCACGGATACTTCCCCGCCTCACTATCCACACCCAGATAGACGGAAGCCGGATAGTTGAAAAGCTGCTATTTACCTTCATCTGCTGAGCATTTGGAAAGGAGAATCGTCATGCGCGTACTAAATTTCGGCTCACTGAATATCGACTACGTCTATCAGGTGGACCACTTCGTCCAGCCTGGGGAGACGCTCAGTTCAGATCATCTGCAGATCAACTGCGGCGGAAAGGGCCTGAACCAGTCCATCGCTCTGTCCCGGGCCGGCGTAGAGACCTGGCATGCAGGATATGTTGGCAAAGAGGGATCATTCCTGCGGGAAAAGCTGGAGCAAGCCGGCGTACACACGGAGTTTGTGAAGCAGGTTCCCGGCAATAATGGCCACGCCATCATCCAGGTGGACGCCTCCGGGCAAAACAGCATCCTCCTCCATTCCGGCAGCAACGGTCAAATAGATGAAGCCTTTGTGGATCGTGTGCTGGACCGCTTCTCTTCGGAGGACGTGGTGCTTTTGCAAAATGAGATCAGCTGTGTGGGATACATTCTGGAACAGGCTGCCCGGCGTGGGATGCGGGTGGCACTCAACGCAGCGCCGGCCAACAACGCCCTTTTGTCCATGCCTTTGGAGCATCTCACTTGGCTGCTGGTCAACGAGGTGGAGGGGTCTTTCCTGTCCGGACAGCAAAGCTCGGAAGCCATCGTCTCCTGTCTGACCCAGCGCTATCCCCGAACCATGCTGGTGCTGACCCTGGGCACTGAAGGGTCCATCACAGCCCTGGGAAATACCCGGGCCCATGCCGGCATCTTCCCGGTGCAGGCAGTGGACACCACCGCTGCCGGGGACACCTTCACCGGCTACTTTCTCCGGGGAATGCTGGACGGTGCCGCTCCGGAGGAGTGCCTGCGCCTAGCCTCCGCCGCTAGTGCCCTGGCTGTCACCCGACCCGGTGCCGCCGACTCCGTGCCAGCTTACCAGGAGGTCCTGGATTTTCTGGAGCACCACTGATGGGTTGCAGAAAGCCGCCCCGGACGCAGGTGTCCGGGGCGGCTCTTCGTTTTTATTCAGGTCAGGATCAGGCAGCGGCTTACTTCTCGATCTTCTCAAACTTGTCCGCTGTAGCGCGGCAGATGGGGCAGATAAAGTCCGCAGGCAGGCTCTCCGCCTCGTGGACATAGCCGCAGATGGTGCAGCGATAGCCATTGATCTCCACGGAGCGGTAGACCGTGGCAGCGGGAGGCGTAGCCTGCTTGCCGCCGGTGGTGAACTCCTCCAACGTCAGCATGGACCCGTCGGCCAGCACCTCAGCCTCCGTGGCCTGGCCCACAAAGAGAATATAGCTGCCGATCTCCAGGCGGTCCACCACCCGGCAGGACACCCGGGCCACCATGTGCTCCTTAAGATAGGGGTTGCCGGCCTCGTCGGTAAAAACCTCATGGCCGTCAAACTTGTCCGCTACACGGCCGGACTTGTAGCCAAACTGGTTCACCAGCTCCTTGGGACAGTCAGCAGCCAGCATAGTGGCGGCAAAGCTGCCGGCGGCAGCCACCGCCTTGCAGGTCTCATTGTCCTTATTGATGGTCACAGTAAAACGGGCAGGACGGGAGGAGGTCACCTGAGCAAAAGAGCTGACAATGCAGCCCTGGCGCTTTCCCTCCGCCGAAGCGGAGACCAGGTACAGTCCATAGTTCATCTTTTCATAGGCTTTGGTATTCAGGCTCATCGTTTTCCTTCCTTTCTGTCTCTCGGGCATAATATCTCCTAAATTTTGCTGCTGGGACCAGAATACCATCTCTTTTTTCTTTTTACTATAGGATTTGCAACTTTTTTTAATTTGTTTATAAAAAATTTGTGGACAAATGTTCTCAGACATAGTATATTGTTCCATAACAAGACTCGGCATTATTTCAATTTATGTCTTGCATTAGTAATATTTATGATGGACGTTGGTTCCATCTGACGAAAAGAAAAGGAGATGAGCTACTCATGCCGCAGAGCTACGCAGGAAAAATCAATCGGAAACTGCTGAAAAAGCAGCGCATCATCAATGCCGCAGCCGGGCGGGAACCGGCAGATCTGGTGCTGAAAAACGCCACCTATGTCAACGTGTTTTCCAATGAGCTGGCCCACGGTGACATTGCCGTGGCGGAAGGGCTCATTGTGGGTATGGGAACATACTCCGGCAATGTGGAAGTGGACATGACCGGAAAGATCGTGCTGCCTGGATTCCTGGACGCCCACATCCATCTGGAGAGTTCCCTGGTCTCCCCCCGGGAGTTTGTCAAAGCGGTGCTGCCCCACGGCACTACCACCGTTGTCACGGATCCTCACGAGATTGCCAATGTCATGGGTGCAGACGGCATCGAGTACATGCTCCAGGCCACGGAGGGGCTCCCGGTGGATGTTCGCTTCATGCTTCCCTCCTGCGTACCGGCCACGCCCCTGGACGAATCCGGTGCGGTGCTGGACTATCGGGCTATCGACTCCTTCTATGATCATCCCCGGGTCCAGGGTCTGGCGGAGATGATGAACTTCGTGGGCGCCATCAACGGCGACGAGCAGACCGTGGAAAAGATCGTAGCCGCCCAGGCCCACCACAAAAAGATCGACGGCCATGCACCAGACCTTCTGGGCAACGACCTCAACGCCTACATCGCCGCTGGCGTCTACTCCGACCATGAATGTCACGACCTGGACGACCCCATCGCCAAGCTGGAGCGGGGTCAGTTCATCATGATCCGCGAGGGCACCGCCGCTCAGAATTTGGAGGCTCTGATGCCTCTGCTGTGCGACAAGTACTCCGAGCGCTGCATGTTCTGCTGCGACGACAAGCACCCCAACGACCTGCTGGAAAAGGGCCATATTGACTACATGGTGAAAAAGGCCATCCGCCTGGGAGCAGATCCCATCACCGCCATCAAGGTAGCCTGCCATAACGCCGCCCGGTACTTCCTGCTCAACAACCGGGGTGCCATCGCACCCGGCTATCTGGGCGACTTTGTTATCATCGACGATTTCCAGAACTTCCATATTGAAAAGGTCTATAAAAAGGGCCAGCTGATGTATCACGATGGCGTGCTGGAGGACTTCCCCGCCCCGGAGATCGATCCCTATCTGGTCCAGAAGGCCCACGACACCATTCACCTCTCCCCGCTGAGCGCAGAGGATTTCACCGAGCGCCGGCCCCGTGGCATCATCGGCATGGTGGACGGAGAGATCACCACAGTGGATGCCGGCTATTCTGACCATATTGACACTGAAAAGGACATTCTCAAGATCGCTGTGGTAGAGCGTCACAAAAACACCCACCATATCGGCATCGGCTATCTCCAGGGCTACGGCCTCAAGTCCGGTGCTGTGGCCACCTCTGTCTCCCATGACTCCCACAACATCATCGTGGTGGGCACCAATGAGGCGGATATGGCGGCAGCAGTCAACCGGATCACGGAGCTGGGCGGCGGCATCGTGGTATGGGACGGCGGTTCTCCCAAATCAGAGGTTCCCCTGTCCATCGCAGGCATTATGAGCGATGAGCCTTTGGTAACGGTAAATGAGCATCTGGAAGGCGCCAAGGAAGCCGCCCATGCTCTGGGCGTGAATCCCGGTATCGACCCCTTTATGACGCTGAGCTTCATGGCCTTGCCGGTGATCCCCACTTTGCGCATCACTACCCGAGGCGTATTCGATGTTACCCAGCAGATTTATGTGTAAAGCAAAAACACTATACAAAACGCGGGACACCAGGTATTGGTGTCCCGCATTCTGTTTGTTTTCGCTTATTCATGTTCCACGGTGATTTGACAGGCCTTCATGGCTTCGAGGGCGGTGCGGTGACTCTCCGGGGTCACACCGGCGCAGCAGTCTGCCTCCACTGCAATCTCCGCTTCCGGCAAAAAGGCCTTCACCAGCAGCGCATTGGAGATGACGCAGATGTCTGTGCAGACACCTAAGAAAGTGACCTTCTCCACACCTGTCTTGCCCTGTCGACGCAGGTCCTCATCCTGAGCCAACAAAAGGACTCCCAGATACCGGCTGCCGAAGGTTGGCTTGTCGATGGGATGACCTGCATAGGGACGGAGCTCAGGGATGATCTCCCAGCCTTCGCTTCCCTTGATGCAGTGGGCCACCGGCAGCTTTCTTCCTTCCTGAGTCCCTGCATAGTCCGTTTCATGGGTATCCCGGGTAAAAAAGACAGTCTCGCCACGCTTCATTCCTTCCTCAATTCGCTGCGCCACTCGAGGCACGATCTCCATCGCCTCTGGACTTCCCAGTGCACCGGTGACAAAGTCATTTTGCATATCCACAACGATCAAAACATCCATCGTTTCTGCCTCCCAAGCCGCCCTCCGGCGGCTGTTTTTGCCAGTATAACACAATGGGAAAAGTTTCGCCACGCAGCATGACAAATTTTCCATCTATTTCCGTCTTTTTCCATCTGATTTTTTCACCAAACACGTCCGCCATATAAAGACAAATGTATTTTTCTCTGTTTTCAATTCCCTGACAGCTCCCGGGATATCCCGCCTTTCTCTTAATTTTATTGTGAGTTCTGACGATTTTCGAAAAATTTTTATTACTTTTCCACTAAGGCTATTTCTATTTTTTGGTCACTGTGCTATACTAAGCCATATTCTATATTTGAATAAAGAGTGTACTATTATTTTACCTTTTTTGAGGAGGTTTTCCATGATCACACTGCGTGACAAGGGAATTTTTCTGGTGGACGGCGTCCCCAGTGAAACTGCGTCCGTCTCCCCGGAGGAGGGGCGCAAGCAGACCATGGCCTATGGTATCTTGCAAAGCCACAATACCAGCGATGATCCGCAGAAGCTGCGGATCCGGTTTGACGCCATGGTGTCCCACGACATCACCTATGTGGGCATCATCCAGCAGGCCCGTGCCTCCGGCCTGCGGCAGTTCCCCATTCCCTATGCCCTGACCAACTGCCACAACAGCCTGTGCGCTGTAGGCGGCACCATCAACGAGGACGACCACGTCTACGGCCTGTCCGCCGCCAAGAAGTACGGCGGCATCTACGTGCCCGCCAACCAGAGCGTCATCCACTCCTATGCCCGGGAACAGATGGCTGGCTGCGGCAAGATGATCCTGGGCTCCGACTCCCACACCCGCTATGGTGCTCTAGGTACCATGGCCGTAGGCGAGGGTGGTCCGGAACTGTGTAAGCAGCTGCTGAAAAACACCTGCGATCTGGACTATCCGTAAGTGGTGCTGTTCTATCTCACCGGTAAGCCGCCCCGCGGCATCGGTCCCCACGACATCGCCATCGCCCTGGTAAAGGCCACCTTTGAAAAGGGCTTTGTGAAAAACCGTATTCTGGAGTTTGCCGGCCCCGGCATCGCCTCGCTGCCCATCGACTTCCGCAACGGCATCGATGTGATGACTACCGAAACCACCTGCCTGAGCTCCATCTGGGAGACCGATGAGGAGACGAAGCAGTTCCTGACCATCCATGGCCGTGGCGGCGAGTACAAGCCTCTCCATCCCGGTACCTCCGCCTATTATGACCGGATGATCTCCATCGACCTGTCTCAGGCGGAGTCCATGATCGCCCTGCCCTTCCACCCCTCCAACGCCTACACCATCCACGAGTTCCAGCGCAACGCCCGGAAGATCCTGGCTCAGGTGGAGGCCGACGCCTCCTCCCGCTGGCCAAAGGCCCACGTCAAGCTGCAGAATAAGATCCGCACCGACGGCGTCTGGGCGGACCAGGGCATTATCGCCGGCTGCGCCGGCGGTATGTTCGACAACATTGACGAGGCCGCCGCGATCCTGGAGGGAGAGAGCTGCGGCAACGGTTATTTCTCCCTGTCCGTCTATCCCACCAGCGTGCCTGTCAGCCTGGAGCTGACCCGCATCGGCGCCACGGAGACCCTGCTGGAGAGCGGCGCAGTTATCAAGCCCAGCTTCTGCGGCCCCTGCTTCGGTGCCGGCGATGTGCCGTCCAACAACGGCCTGAGCCTGCGCCACACCACCCGCAATTTCCCCAACCGGGAAGGCAGTAAGCCCGGCGAGGGACAGTTTGCCGGCGTGTGCCTGATGGACGCCCGGTCCATTGCCGCCACCGCCCGCAACGGCGGCCGGATCACCGCCGCCACGGATATCGACTATACGCCGGTTCGTCATCCCTACCACTTTGACGGCAAGATCTATGCCCGGCGGGTCTACAACGGCTTCGGCCATCCCCAGCCGGACCAGGAGCTCATCATGGGCCCCAACATCACCGACTGGCCCGCCATGTATCCCCTGTCCGAGCATCTGCTGGTGGAGCTGGCCGCTGTGCTGCGGGATCCCGTCACCACCACCGATGAGCTGATTCCCTCCGGCGAGACCTCCTCTTACCGCTCCAATCCCCTCCGCCTGGCGGAGTTCACCCTGTCCCGCCGGGCCCCGGACTATGTGCCCCGGGCCAAATCGGTGGCTGCCGCGGAGATGGAGCGCCGCCTGGGCAAGCAGCCCGAGACCGTGGTCTGCGCCCTGTCCCAGGTGGGCGACGTCCAGGAGCTGCTACATGAGACCCAGTTCGGCTCCTGTGTGTTCGCCAACCGGCCCGGTGACGGCTCTGCCCGGGAGCAGGCTGCCTCCTGTCAGAAGGTGCTGGGCGGATTCGCCAACATCTGCTATGAGTTCGCCACCAAGCGCTACCGTTCCAACTGCATCAACTGGGGCATTTTGCCCTTCACCCTGGACCAAGCCACTGCTTTCCCCTATCGCCCTGGTGACTTTGTTTTTGTCCCCAACATCCGCAAGGCCATCGCCTCCGGTCAAGAGGACATCCCCGCCAAGGTGATCCGGGCCGAGGGCGGCGTGGAGGATCTGATGCTCCACGTTCGGGGCCTCACCGACGATGAGCGGGAGATCCTGCTGGACGGCTGCCTGATGAATTACTACGCCAAGCGCAGCAACTGAGTCAAAACAACACAGCGGACCGGGCGGAGCTTTCCGCCTGGTCCACCGGGATATGAGGAGGGTTCTCCCGTGAAGAAAATTGCAATGACCACCCCCATCGTGGAGATGGACGGCGATGAAATGACCCGGGTCCTTTGGGGAATGATCAAGGATAAGCTGATCGCGCCCTTTGTGGACCTGAAAACTGAGTACTACGATCTGGGCCTTCTGCATCGCAATGAGACAAAGGACCAGGTGACCGTGGACGCCGCCAACGCCACCCGGAAATATGGTGTGGCAGTCAAGTGCGCCACCATCACCCCCAACCGCCAACGCATGGAGGAGTATCCCCAGCTCACCGAGATGTGGAAGAGTCCCAACGGCACCATCCGCTCCATTCTGGACGGCACTGTGTTCCGCACCCCCATCACCATTGACGCCATCCAGCCGGTGGTAAAGAATTGGAAAAAGCCCATCACCATCGCCCGTCACGCCTACGGCGATGTATATAAGAGCGTGGATTTCCGCACCGAGGAGCCCGGCGAGTGCACCATGACCTTCAAGGGCGTCTCCGGGGAGGAGCATACCGTCTCCGTTCAGAAGGTGGACGGCCCCGCCGTGTGGCAGGGCGCCCACAACAAGGATACCTCCATCCGCTCCTTTGCCCGATCCTGCTTCCAGTACGCCATCGACACCAAGCAGGATCTGTGGTTTTCCACCAAGGACACCATTGCCAAGGTTTACGACGGGGAGTTCAAAAAGATCTTTGAGGAGGAGTACGAGTCCACCTATCGGGCAGAGTTTGAAAAGCTGGGCCTGATCTACTTCTACACCCTTATCGACGACGCCGTGGCTCGGGTGATCCGCAGCGAGGGCGGTTATATCTGGGCCTGCAAGAACTACGACGGCGACGTGATGAGCGACATGGTGTCCACCGCCTTTGGGTCTCTGGCCATGATGACCTCCGTGCTTGTCTCCCCTGACGGCACTATGGAATTTGAGGCTGCCCACGGCACCGTCACCCGACACTACTATAAGTATCTCAAGGGTGAAAAGACCTCCACCAACCCCATGGCCACCATCTTTGCCTGGAGCGGTGCGCTCCGCCGCCGGGGTGAGCTGGACGGCCTTGCCGATCTCAGCGCCTTTGCCGACAAGCTGGAAGATGCCTGCTATGCGACCCTGAACGCCGGTACGATGACCAAGGATCTGGTGGGCCTGGTGGAGCCGGGCTTCCCAGCCAAGGCTGTCACCTCTGAGGAATTCCTGGACGCTGTGGCCTCCTGTTTGGCAAACAAATTGGCCTGAAGTGCTCTGTGCTTCGCTCACAGCACCTCCTCGGTGACTGTTTCCGTTCCTCCCTCCTGTTGAATACCCTGGAGGGCAGCAATGGTGGCCAGCGTGGTGCCCAGCTGAGTAAACAGGAGAGAGGCCTGGGTCAGCTCCTCTGTGGTCATGGACTTGGCTAAAGTCATGGCCAGTGCGTGGACCCCTGTGCTCCACTGCATCGCATCCATCCTCTCTCCCCCCCTTTCCTTTCATCCTATGAGGAAATGTACACAAAAAAGAAGAGCGAGCAAAAGCCCGCTCTTCCCACTGGATTTGGTTTACTCTCCCCGGGTATGGATGTTGATGAACTCTGCCCGGAGCTTGGAGTACAAAATGGTCTGGCTGCTGTAAAGCCCACGGTAGCCCGAGAGCATATAGCCGATGCCGCAGGCCACCGCAAAATACAAAAGGCCGTCGGCGCCGAAGAGCTCTGTACTCAGCGTGATGGACGCCACCGGGCAGTTCACTGCGCCGCAGAACACGGCCACCAGACCGATGGCGGCGGCAAAGCCCGGCGGAATCCCCAGCAGCCCTCCGGCCACACAGCCGAAGGTGGCGCCTACAAAGAAGGTGGGGACCACCTCGCCGCCCTTAAATCCGGCACCGATGGTGATGGCGGTAAAGATCATCTTCAGCAAGAAGGCCTCCGGCCGTGCCTCACCCGATACAGCCCGCTGGATCACCTCCATACCGGCACCGTTATAATCTCCGGTGTCCACCACATAGGTCAAAAGGATGATCGCAGCGCCGCCGACCACCACGCGGATCCAGGGATTGGGAAAGTGTTTTTTCAGCAGGTGCTCCGTCCGGTGCAGCACCTCGCAAAGCAGGATGCTCACCACTGCGCACAGCACCGCCAGAACCGCCACCCGGCACACCAGTTCCAAACTCAGCTCCGGCGCAGAGACTGTGAAGTGCGTGGGCGGAACGCCTGCAAATATGGAGATGCCGTAGGCCACCAGGGATGAAGTGATGCAGGGCACAAAAGCGGCATAGTAGAATACCCCCACGCTGATGACTTCCAGCGCAAAAAAGGTGGCGGTCAGGGGTGTTCCGAAGAGGGCCGAGAAAAAGGCGCTCATGCCGCACAGAACAGCAATGCGCCGGTCCTTATCGTCCATACGGAAGGCACCGCCCAGCCAAAGGCCGATACTTCCCCCCATTTGCAGGGCAGCCCCTTCCCTTCCCGAGCTGCCGCCGCACAAATGGGTAAGGATCGTGCTGAAAAAGATAGCCGGCGTCAGGGCCAGAGGCAGGTTCCGCCCCAGATGTACTGCGTCGATAACGCCATTGGTGCCCATTCCCTCGGTGTGGGCCCACTTATAGATGACCACAATGGCCAGGCCTGCCACCGGCAGAAGCCACAGCAGCCACGGATGTGCTCCACGGAAGGCCGTGGCCTCTTCTACGCCCACATGGAACAGCGTTCCCACAGCACCGCATATCACACCGGTGACCGCTGCCACCACTACCCATTTCAGCAGTGTCAGCACATAGCGGCTGATATGTTTGATCCGCCCCATCCATGTTTTTCTCTCTTCTTCCACACAGCCACCCCACACATACCTAATTATATCTAATCAATTCGACTTTTCCGGTTTTGCCGGGCTCCAAGCCTGGCAGCCGTTACGATTATAGGAGATTTTCCCAAAAAATGCAACCTTTTGCCCTCTAATTGGGCGTTGCCGTGAAACTTGTTCCCTCTTTCTTTTGTGATTCCGCGTTTGCCGGCAAGACCACCGGCAGGCGGTTTCTTCCCACAGCCGTGTCCCGTTCCGGGTACGATGGGCAGTGGGCTGTTATTCTACCTGAATTGGAGGAACCTGACATGAAGTATGGTCGCATGTTCAACTTCTCCGCTGGTCCGGCTATGATGCCCGAGTCCGTGCTGGAGGAAATCGCATCTGAGGTCATGAATTATCGCGGCAGCGGTATGAGCGTTATGGAGATGAGTCATCGATCTAAGGTGTTTGAGAGCATCCGCGACCAGGCCGAGGCCGATCTGCGGACGCTGATGGGTATCCCAGATAACTACAAGGTTCTCTTTGTCCAAGGCGGCGGAACGCTGCAATTCGCCATGGTCCCTATGAACCTCATGAAAGGCGGTACCGCCTGCTACGTGGAAACCGGCAGCTGGTCCAAAAAGGCCATCAACGAGGCCAAGAAATTTGGCAAAGTGGAAGTAGCAGCCTCTTCCGCCGATCGGAATTTCTGCTACATCCCCGATTGCTCCGACCTGTCACTGCCGGAGGATACGGATTACATCTATATCTGTGAAAATGAGACTATCAACGGCACCACCTGGCCCACCCTGCCCAACACCAAGGGTCACATCTTGGCCGCTGACCAGTCCTCTATGTTCCTCTCCCGCCCCTGCCGTGTGGAGGACTACGGCCTGATCTGGGGCGGCGTCCAGAAGAATGTGGGCCCCGCCGGTATGTCCATTGTGATCGTGCGGGAGGATCTGCTGCGGGATGACCTGCCCCAGTATGTGCCCACCTACATGAACTACAAGATCCACGCCGACAACGACTCCATGTACAACACCCCCAACTGCTGGGCCATCTACTGCTGCGGCAAGGTGTTCCGCTATCTGTTGGATCAGGGCGGCCTGACAGCCATGGAGCAGCGCAATCAGGAGAAGGCCAAGATCCTCTATGACTTCCTGGATCAGTCCAAGATGTTCCACGGCACCGTGGACCCGGCCTTCCGCTCTGTAATGAATGTCCCCTTCTCCACCGGTGACAAGGAGCTGGACGCCCAGGTGGTGGCTGCCACCAAAGCCGCTGGCTATGACAACCTCAAGGGCCACCGCACCGTAGGCGGCCTGCGGGCCTCCATCTACAACGCCATGCCCCGGGAGGGCGTAGAGGCCCTGGTGCAGTTCCTGGAGAAATTTGAGGCGGAGCACCGCTGATACCGCTTTTGGGGCGCAGGCACTTCCCCGCCCCTGACTTGAGAAAAAGGAGTTTTTATCATGCGTATTCTGGTAACTGACGGCATGGACAAGGCCGCCATGGAGACCCTGCGCGGCCAGGGCCATGAGATCATTGAACAGTTTTACGAGCCCGATCAGCTGGGTGCCGCCCTGCGGGAATTTGACTGCGCCGTCATCCGCAGCGCCACCAAGATCCGCGCCCAGCAGATCCAGGAGGCCAAAGGCAGCCGTCTCAAACTGCTGATTCGGGCTGGCGTAGGCGTGGATAACATTGATGTGGAGGCTGCCCAGGCTGCCGGTATTCAGGTCAAGAATACCCCCCGTGCCTCTTCCCGCGCTGTGGCGGAGCTGGCCATGGCCCACATGTTCTCCTGCGCCCGGAACATCTCCATCGCCGGACACACCATGCGGGAGGGCAAATGGGAGAAGAAGGCCTATTCCAAGGGCTTTGAGCTCTGCGGCAAGACCCTGGGCGTGCTGGGCTACGGCCGCATCGGCCAGACCATCGGTGCCATGGCCCAGGCCCTGGGAATGCAGGTGCTGGCCTACGACATCTATCAGGTGGACAGCCTGGAGTGCCCCACCATGCACTATGTCCCCATGGACGAGGTTCTGGCCAAGGCCGATATCATCACTCTGCACACCCCCGCCATCGAGGGTAAGCCCTTTATCAACGCTGAGACCATCGCCAAAATGAAGGATGGTGTAGTGTTCATCAATACCTCTCGAGGCAACAACGTGGACGAGGCCGCTTTGCTGGACGCCCTGAACTCCGGCAAGGTCCGGGCCGCGGGACTGGACGTTTACGCCACAGAGCCCACCCCCTGCCCGGAGCTTCTGGCCCATCCCCATGTGTCCTGCACTCCCCACATCGGCGCAGGTACTGTTGAGGCCCAGGCCCGTATTGGAGAAGAAATCGTCTCTATCATCTCCTCCTTTCAAGTTTGATCCCTACTTTGATCCCTACTTTTCTTATATTTTGATGGCAGACGTCCCGCAGAAGCGGGACGTCTGCTTTTTCCTCTTTGTCCAGAGGCAATTAACAAAAAATTTACAAGTGACAACCTATTTGACAAATAGAAGTTGTTAGTATATAATATGTTCATTGTTATATTTGATTTCATTTCCTACATAGAATAGAAACAGGTGTCATATATGGAAAAGCACAGGCAAGCACAAGCATCTGCCCTGCAAACCGTCAATTCCCCTGTAGGGACAGAGCTTTCCGCGGAAGGACAGATGGGCCAGGGGGCTCCTGCCCAATATCTGCAGATCGCGCTGGATATTGCTGCTCGCATCGTCTCTGGCGAGTTTCCGGAGGGCAGCCGCATCTATGGTCGATCGGTCATGTCTTCAGAATATTCCGTGTCCCCAGAGACCATCCGCCGGGCACTCAAACGACTGGCGGATATGAAGGTGGTCTCTGTAAAGCCTCAAAGCGGCGCAGCGGTCCTGTCTGCTGACAGTGCCCGGCGCTATCTGGAGCGATACGGAAGTGAAAACGATCCGCAGAGACTGCAAAATGATCTCAAGAATCTGCTTTCCAAGTCTGCGGAGATCAACCGAAAGCTTTTGGACACCTATGCGGCACTGCTCAATAGCTTGGGCACCTTTTCCGCCGCAGCCAACACCCCCTTTCCCAACTACGAGATTCGCATCCCAGAAGGGTCCGGCCTGATTGGACGCAGCATCGGGAGTCTGAATTTCTGGCAGGTCACCGGTGCTACCATCGTGGGAATTCGCCGAGGACAGCATGTGATCCTCTCCCCTGGTCCCTATGCTGAACTCTACGAGGGAGACGTTATTGTACTGGTCGGCAGTTCTGCTGCCGTGGAAAAAGCTCAGGTCTTCGTTCAGGAGGCCGCGAAAGATAAAGGAGGCCACTCATGATTCGTTTTGAACACGTCACAAAAAGTTATGGGAAAAATCCCATTCTAAAGGATCTCAACTTTGAGATCCCGGATGGACAGTTCGTCGTTCTCATTGGTCCTTCCGGCTGCGGCAAAACCACCACTCTAAAAACCATTAACCGTCTCATCGATATCGACTCTGGCACCATCTCCATCGATGGAAAGGACATCCAGTCATCCGACAAGGTGGAACTGCGCCGCCACATTGGTTATGTGATTCAGCAGATCGGCCTGTTCCCCAATATGACCGTGGCCCAGAACATCTGCGTAGTGCCTAAACTGCTGAAATACGACAAGCAGCGCCAGGCGGAGATCGTTCGGGATCTTCTGAAAATGGTAAGCATGGAATCCTACGCGGAGAAGTACCCCTCGGAACTCTCCGGCGGACAGCAGCAGCGCATCGGCGTGCTCCGTGCCTTGGCCGCCTCTCCCCCCATTGTACTGATGGACGAGCCGTTCAGTGCTTTGGACCCCATGACCCGAGAGACCCTCCAGGATGAAGTAAAGAATCTCCAGCAAAAGCTCAACAAGACCATCGTATTTGTCAGTCATGATATGGGCGAGGCGTTGAAGCTGGCTGACATTATTATTTTCATGAATAACGGCGAGATCGTACAGATGGCCTCTCCTGAAGAGATGCTGGAACATCCTGCCAATGAATTGGTCCAGAATTTCCTGGGCAAGCACAGCTCGGAAAGCTCCGTGTCCTCCAAGGTAGAGCATTTTATGCGTACCAACCTGCTGACTGTCAAAAAGGACCGCGGCGTTTTGGAATGTGCCGAGCGCATGGCCCGAGGCAGCGTAGACACCCTACTGGTCACTGACGAGGACGGCCGGTATGTGGGCACCGTATCTATCGGCGATATTCGCCACTGGGGCCGCGAGCTCAACAGTATTGAGCCCCTCATTCGTCAGACTGCCAGGACTGTCCGTGTAGGCGACGAAGCCAAGGAAAGCTTCGACTATTTGCTGGATTCCGGCGCTAACTATGTAGTGGTCCTCAATGAGGACGACACCATCGCCGGCATCGTCACCAAGACCAGCGTTGCCCGCTCCGTGGCGGAGAATCTGTGGGGTGAGGCCAAATGATGACTCTGATCCAGGACTACGGAGCGGATCTGCTGCGGGCCATCGGCCAGCACACGGTGTATGTGCTGATCTCCGCGGCCATCGGCTTTGCCGTGGGGCTGGTGTTCGGCATCCTGCTCTCCCGGGTCCCCCGATGGCTGTCCGGCATCATCATCCCCATCCTCTCCATCTTCCAGACCATCCCGGGCCTGGTGTTCATCGGCGTGCTGTTCATCTGGTGGGGCAACATCTATCCCACGGT
>CALXDZ010000034.1 GCA_944387205.1 uncultured Oscillospiraceae bacterium | reverse complement strand
CTTGGTCAGCATGGGGGTCTCGATCTCCAAAAAGCCCTGCTCGTCGAAGTAGTCCCGGGCGATCTTCACCACCCGGTGGCGGGTGGCGATCATGCTTTGCATCACCGGGCGGCGCAGGTCCAGATACCGGTACTTCAGCCGCAGCATCTCGTTGGCCTTGCAGTCGTCCAGGATCTCAAAGGGCGGGGTGTCGGCCTTGGCCAGCAGCCGCAGCTCCTTGACCTCCACCTCGATCTCGCCGGTGGGGATCTCCAGGTTCTTGCTGGACCGCTCCCGGACCACGCCCACGGCGGCCACCACGTACTCGCTGCGCAGGCCCTTGGCCTTCTCGAAGATCTCACGGTCGGTGGCGTCGTCAAAGGCCAGCTGCAAAATGCCCGTGCGGTCCCGCAGGTCCACAAAGATCAGCGCGCCGATGTCCCGCTGCCGCTGGACCCAGCCGCACACGGACACGGTCTTGCCGATGTCCGACGGACGAAGGGTGCCGCAGTAGTGAGAGCGGGTAAAACCTTGCATCGTATCCATCATTCAACACTCCTATTTGTATATTATATAGTCTGTTTTCCTATTTGTAATCAAACGGACGGGAATTCCAGGGCCTCGCACCGGGCGCAGCAGGCCGCCTCGTCCCAGCTGCCCCAGGCGCCGGAGCGGGAGACGGAGGCGTCTTGGGCCCACTGGGAGAGCTGACCCGCCGCCAGGGCCTGGCCCAGATAGTCCATGGTGTCCTTGTCGGCAGCGGGGTCCACCTTGTAAAAGACCAGGTAGGTGCCGTTTTCCTCCAGCACGGGGCTGATCTGTCCCGGCGCCAGGGCGTCCAGGGCGGACCAAGTGGCGGAGGCAAAGTCATAGCGGCTGAGAAGCTCCACGGAGGCGTAGTTGTCGGCGTATTTCTCCGTCAGATAGGAGAAGTACTCCCAGTCTCCCGGATGGGCCGCGGCGGCCTGGCGCATGGTCTCGGCCTGGGCCTTCACCAGGGACGGCAGACCGTAAGTGGTGTCGAACATGGCCGGGATGCCGCAGACCAGGCCGTTTTCCCGCAGCACGGCATTGGCCTGGGCGGCGGTGGGGACACACTGGGCGGCGAGGTTGGTGTGGAGGGCGTCAAGGACCGCCAGCTCCCGGTTGAGCCAGGCGGAGCGGCCCCCCTGGGCCACCTCACTGGAGGCGATGGTCTGCTTCTGGAAATAGTCGGGGGTGTAGTCCTGGGCCCTGGCGTGGCTGAAGAGCACCGCCAGCTGCGCCGCCGCGTCCAGGGTGTCGGCCCACACCTTCTGGGCGGGGCTCAGGCCGTCGCTGCCCGCCTGGTCCCAGGCCACGGCGCTGTCCGTGCCGGTCAGGTCGATGTCATAGGTGTAGTAGAGATACTCAAAGTAGCTCATGCCCCAGTCCTGGGCGGCGTACTCCTGCCAGTAGGCGGCGTACTGGGGATAGGCCTGGTCGCCGTGCTCCTCCACATACTGGGCGGTGGTCCGCAGCAGCAGGTCGGCCAGCAGCTCGGAGCGGACGGCGTAGCCGTCCACGGTCTCCACAACGGTCTCGCCGGGGACCCCCAGCACCACCTGACCCAGGTCAAAGGGGGTCAGGGTGAAGCTGCGGCGCAGGCTGGGGTCGATGACACGGGCCAGAATGGCGGCGGTCTCTCCCCGGGTGATGGTCTGGCCGCCCCGGAAGGTGCCATAGGCGTCAGAGCCGGTGAGGATGCCCGCCTCATAGAGGGCGATCACCTCATAGTCCTGGCAGTCGGGCACCGTGGTGACGGTGTTGATGGGCTCTAAGGTGTCCGGCAGGGGAGCCAGAACAGGATAGAGCAGTGCCGCCAGATCCGCCCGGGTGCAGTTTCCCTCAGGGGAGTAGACAAACCAGGGGGCGCCCATGACGTCGGTTTCGTCGTCCAGCAGGTACTGCTGGGCGGAGAGGTACCAGGGGGAGGAGGGGGCAAAGGTGCCGTCGCCTCCCGTCAGAAGGCTGTGGAGCCGGGCGGCCAGGACCACCGCCGCCTGAACGCTCAGAGGGGCCTCGGGGGCGAAGGCGGCGGAGGAGACGCCCTCCATGAGCCCGGCTTCATACACGGCGCTGACGTAGGGCTCGCACCAGGTGTCTTTCACGTCGGAAAAGCCGTCATAGGACCGGAGGGAGGGCAGCAGCCGGCTGTCCTCCGCTGCGGCGGCGGGCAGGCACAAAGCGGCTGTCAGGGCCAGAGCCAGCACCGCCGCTCCGGCCCGGGAACGAAGTTTCATGGGAGTTCTCCTTTCCGCCGCCCTTCAGGCGGCATCCGTAGGCAAAAGGTCCATTGTCCGCCGCCCCTTTCCGGCGGCGGGGAGGGAGAGATCAGGTCACCACATAGTGGATCACATCCGCCAGGAAGAGAACGGCCAGCACGTCGCTGATGGCCGAGAGCACCCGGGGCGGCATCCGGTCTGTGAGCTTTTCAAAGAGGGGCTGGAGCACATAGAGGAACACCATGCCCCCCACGCCGAACCGCAGGCTGGGGTTCAGGGCCACCCGGCCCTGGAAGTTGAAGGCGAAGCGGCGGTAGTCCCACAGCCAGCTGCCGGTGGTCCACTCCATCACATAGCTGCCGATGAGCTCCAGCACCGTGGTCAGCACCACGATGCCCAAAAACACCAGCACCGGCGTGACGGACACGGGTCCAAGATAAATGCGTTTGCGCTGAAGCCCCCGAAGGGAGAACACCAAGATCAGGGCGCCCACGCCGTAGATGATGCAGTAGGGCCCAAGCAGGACCCCCCGGTCGGAGTAGCCCCAGCGGTAGACCACCACCTCCAAAAACACCTCGTACACCCACCCCAAAAAGGAGTAGAGCAGGAAGTAGAGGAACCAGGCCTCCAGTTGTTTTCGCATATCCTTCTCCTTTGCTTGCACTGTCGTGGCGCCGCCCCGGAGGGGGCTCTGCGCCGCTCCCCTCCGCCGCCTTGGCACGGAGGCGCGCCGGCAGCGGAGGCCGCCGGGCCTGGGAGCAGGGGTGGAGGAATGTAAAAAACAATCCTATTGGTATAATATTTGACTTAAATTACGAATGGGAATCAAAATTTACCCCAAAATGATGGGGCCCCGGTTCTTTTCCGCCAGGCCGGCCTGGATACGGGCCAGGGTGTCGGCGGGGCTGAGCTTGGTCTGCTCGCCGCTTTGCATATCCTTGCAGGCCACCACGCCGCCGGCGATCTCGTCCTCGCCCAGGAAGATGACGTAGGGGATGCCCAGCTTGTCGGCGTAGGAGATCTTCTGCTTGAACTTCTTTTGCTCACAGTGGAGCTGGGCCCGGACGCCGTTTTCCCGCAGCTCGGTGGCCAGGGCGATGGCGGGGGCCAGGTCCTCGGTCATGGGCAAAATCAGCACGTCCGCCGGGGCGGTGGGCAGGTCGGGGTTGAGCATCTTCTGCTCGCCCAGGACGTAGAAGAGGCGGGTGAGGCCGATGGAGATGCCGGCGCCGGGCAGCTGTCTGTCGGTGTAGTACTCGGCCAGGTTGTCGTAGCGGCCGCCGGAGCACACGGAGCCGATCTCCGGGTGGTCCAGGAGGGTGGTCTCGTAGACGGTGCCGGTGTAGTAATCGAGGCCACGGGCGATGGTCAGGTCCACGGCGAAGTTCTCAGCCGGGACGCCGAAGGCACCCAGATACTGCACCACGGTCTTGAGTTCATCAAGGCCCTGGTCAAAGACCTCACTGCGGCCGGCGTAGCCCTCCAGGGCGGAGAGGACCTCTTCATTGGAGCCGGTGATGGCGATGAATTTCAGGATCTCGCCGGACTGCTCGGCGGTGAGGCCGCAGTCCTCCTGCAGGAGGGCGCCCACCTTCTCGGCGCCGATCTTGTCCAGCTTGTCCACGGTGCGCATGATGTCGCCGGAGCGCTCCGTCAGGGAGAGCATCTCGTAGAAGCCGTTGAGGATCTTACGGTTGTTCACCCGGATCTGGAAACGCTTGAGGCCCAGGGTGGAGAAGGTCTTGTAGATGATGGCGGGGATCTCCGCCTCGTTGATGATGGAGAGCTTGCCGTCGCCGATGATGTCGATGTCGGCCTGGTAGAACTCCCGGAACCGGCCCCGCTGGGCCCGCTCGCCCCGGTAGACCTTGCCGATCTGGTACCGGCGGAAGGGGAAGGAGAGGTCGGCGTAGTGCAATGCCACATACTTGGCCAGGGGCACGGTCAGGTCGAACCGCAGCGCCAGGTCGCTGTCGCCCTTCTGGAAGCGGTAGATCTGCTTTTCCGTCTCGCCGCCGCCCTTGGCCAGGAGCACCTCGGCGGCCTCGATGGCCGGGGTGTCCAGGGGGGTGAAGCCGTAGAGGGAGTAGGTGGTGCGCAGCACCTCCATGATGCGCTCCATCTGCTGCTGCGGTCCGGGCAGCAGCTCCATGAAGCCGGAGAGGGTTCTGGGAGTCATTTTGGACATGGTGGAAAGCTCCTTTGTTGATAAGATGCGGGCAGCTGCTGCCCGGACCGCCCCGAATGGGGCGTACAAGTGTTTTTGCCAAAGGCAAAAACCTTGCAATCGGCCGGATTCACTCCGGATGATTGGAATTCAATGGCGGGGCCCCCAGAGGAGCTCAGGCTCCGCTGGGGCCAGCAGCTCCATGAAGCCGGAGAGGGTTCTGGGAGTCATTTTGGACATGGTGGAAAGCTCCTTTGTTGATAAGATGCGGGCGGAAAGCCCGTGCTGGTCCCTCGTGGGGGCGCAAAGCGCCGGAAACGACGGGGAATCGTAGGTTTTGGGCGGCGTTTTTCCACAGATCCGGCCTGATTGGGGAAAATTCCCATGCCGGCACAAAAAAGAACGCTCCCGTCCCTGCCGTTGGGACGAGAGCGAAACTTCGCTTCGTGGTGCCACCCAAGTTCAAAGGGCGCTTCCCCGCTGGCGGGGCTACGCTCCTTCCTTCCAGCTCCTGGTACGGGGAGCGCGCCGTGGATGTTTCCATCCCCGCTCCGCCGCTGTCTTTTCACTCCCCGGTCCCGGGACGCTTCCAGCCTGGGCGTCCCTCTCTGTGCGGCGGCGGAGTGATACTCCTGCGGTATCTTCGCGGTAGTTCTATTGTATGCATTTTACCTGCAAAAGTCAAGGTCTGGAAGGGTGGGTTTCCCTGCCTCCGGGGCCGCCGGGGGCAGGGGAGACGCCGCCTCAGATGGACAGAGGCTTGGTACGGGGATTGACGATGCATCTCCAGTCCAGATCGCCCCGGGCCAGACCCAGGACCAGCATTTCGGCGGTGGCCACGTTGCTGGCGAAGGGGATGTTGTTCTGGTCGCACAGCCGGGAGATATAGGTGATATCCTCGGCCATGGAGGTGTCACTGGGGTCGTTGAAGAACAGCACCAGATCAAATTCGTTATAGGCAATGCGGGCACCGATCTGCTGGCTGCCGCCGTGGGCGTAGGACAGGAAGCACTGGACATCCAGACCGGTGGCCTCGGCCACCAGATGACCGGTGGTATTGGTGGCATAGATGCTGTGATGGGACAGGATGCCGGCATAGGCCGTGCAGAACTGGACCATCAGCTCCTTTTTATGATCATGAGCCATGAGGGCAATATTCAACGGGATCGTCTCCTTTCTATTTGATCCGCATGAGCGGAATTCGCTGTCCCGTCAGGCGTTTGGCAATATTATAATAGGCCCGGGCCGCCGCAGGGGAATCCGCCAGCAGCAGCGGAATGCCCCGGTTCAGGGCCAGAGGCAGCGCGTCATCCTCCGGGATGACACCCAGCAGCGGCGCACCGGCAGTATCGATGGCGTCATCGATGGTGGCGTGGAGGCTGCGCAGCAGCTTGCGCCGGACCCGGTTCACCACCAGATGGAGCCGGCCCTGGGGGAAGCAGGGGTCCAGCAGCATGACGGTGTGCTGGGCGTCCCGCAGGGAGCTGACGTCGGTGGTGGTGACCACGGTGCACCGGTCGGCGGCGCAGACGGCCAGGCGGAACATGGACCCCAATCCGGCGGGAGCGTCCAGCAGACAGTAGTCGTACCGCTGCCGGACCTGGTCCATCAGGTCGGTCATCTGCTCCTTGCTGATGCGTCCTCGTTCCAGAGAGGAGGGAGCAGTCAGCAGATGGAGCCGGGGGATCCGGGGATGGGCCACGGCGGCCTCCTCCAGGCTGCAGCGGCCCAGGGCCACGTCGGTGTAGTCCATAAAGGCCCGGTCGCTGAGGCCCAGGGCCAGATCCAGATTCCGCAGTCCCGCATCACAGTCCATGCACAGCACCTCATACCCCAGCACTGCCAGGGCGGAGCCTACGCCTGCCACGAAGGAGGTCTTGCCGGTGCCTCCCTTGCCGGAGACCACTACCATCGCTTCACCCATCTGCCGCTCACCTCCACTGACGCTCCGCGCCTATTCCCGGTAGGGGAGTGGGCTTTAGAGTCTAAAATGCCACAAAATTTGCCATTTGTCAAGAGAAAAAGGGTGTTTTTTCTCTTAAAGGGGACTTTTTTTGATTTTTGCGAATCCCCGGGGATACTTTGCCGGGGTAGGAGAGACCTTCTCAATTATGATCAGACGGTGCTGTACCTGTGTGCCGGGAATGCGGTAGTCCTCCTTGGCGGCCACCTGCCCGCCCAACACGGAGATAGCATGGGCGGCGCTTTGGAGCTCCTCGTCGGAGTCCACGCTCTTCATGGCCAGGAAGGCGCCGCCTACCCGCACCAAAGGCAGGCACAGCTCCACCAGCATGGGCAGAGCCGCCACCGCCCGGGACACGGCGTAGTCGAACTGCTCCCGGTGGGCGGAGGCGAACTCCTCCGCCCGGCCGTGGACGCACGACACGTTGGCAAGTCCCAGGTCGCCGCACACCTCCTCCAGGAAGGTGATGCGCTTGCCCAGGGAGTCCAGCAGCGTAAGCTGCAGGTCCGGCACTGCCAGACGCAGAGGCAGGCCGGGGAAGCCGGCGCCGGTGCCCACGTCCACCATCTGTTTGCCGCTGAGCTTCACATAGCGGGTCAGGCAGAGGGAATCCAGAAAGTGCAGTGTGGCCACTTCGTTGGGCTCTGTGATGGCCGTCAGGTTCATCACCTTATTCTTTTCCAGGAGCATCTCCCCATAGCGCTCCAGCGCGGAAGAAAGCTCCGGCGGCAGCTCCAGGGCCTGCAGCCCCTGTTCCAGGATCTCTTTCATGGTATTTCCTCTTTCTCTCCTGCCCGCCGGGAGGGCGCCGGTGAGCCGTCCTCTGAAACCCTTGCGCTGCAAGGGTTTCAGGGCTGTGACGGTTCTGGAGCCGTTCTGGCGGCCCAAAATGGGCCGTTGGTGGTGCTCCGGCGCTTCCATCGGCTGGAAACAGGTTTAACGATCTGTATTTTCCGTTGAAATGATAACTTTTTGTATATCTCCTTCCTCAGCGGGCCGGAACGGCCGGCTCGCTGGGGGAGGGGAAGAGGGCACTTACTTCTTGGGGACCAGCACCTTGGTGCCGCCCATGTAGGGCCACAGGACCTCGGGGATCTTCACAGTGCCGTCGGCCTGGAGGTTGTTCTCCAGGAAGGCGATGAGCATACGGGGAGGTGCCACGCAGGTGTTGTTCAGGGTGTGGCACAGCTGCATCTTGCCGTTTTCGTCCTTGTAGCGGATGCGCAGGCGGCGGGCCTGAGCGTCGCCCAGGTTGGAGCAGGAGCAGACCTCGAAGTACTTCTGCTGACGGGGGCTCCAGGCCTCGATGTCGCAGGACTTGACCTTCAGGTCGGCCAGGTCGCCGGAGCAGCACTCCAGCTGACGGACGGGGATGTCCA
>CALXDZ010000033.1 GCA_944387205.1 uncultured Oscillospiraceae bacterium | reverse complement strand
AACATGAGGAGCCAGTCCTGCTCCTTGCCGTCCACCTCCGTGGGCACGTGGATGGAGCAGGCGTTGATCTCCTCGCTCTCGTCCAGCTCGGGGAGGAGGCCCCGCTTTTTCAGCACCTTGGTGCCCAAGGTGGCCACGTCCATCAAAGTCTGGGGCCGCTTGGACGCCTTCTCCTGGCCGTAGACCTCCACCCGGGCGGCAAGATACCGCTCATAGGCGGCCTTCACCGCCTCGTCCCGGAGGTCGATCTTGTCCAGATGGGTGGAGAAGGTGGTGTGGCGGCAGTGGTCGGACCAGTAGGTGTCCACCACCCGGATCTCGGTGATGGTGGGGTCCCGCTTCTCCTCGTCCCGGAAGTAGGCCTGGAGGAACTTCAGGTCGTCCAGGTCCATGGCAAGGCCCAGGGAGTCCAGCAGCTGGCCCAGGCCCGCCTCATCCAGGGCGGTGAAGCCCTCCACTGTCTCCACGGTGTCGGGCTGGGGATGCTCCATCCGCAGCGTCTCGGGCTTGTCCAGGGAGGCCTCCCTAGCCTCCACCGGGTTGATGACATAGTGCTTGATGGCCGCCACGTCCTCGTCGCTGAGGGTGCCGTAGAGGGCGTAGACCTTGGCGGAGCGGACGGTGGGCCGCTCCCCCTGGCTCAGCAGCTGGATGCACTGGGCGGCGGAGTCCGCCCGCTGGTCGAACTGGCCGGGCAGGGGCTCCACGGCGAACACCGCTGCGGCGTCCTTCACATCCGCCTCATCGGACACCAGGTCCAGCTGGGGCTCGGAAAAGACGGTGGTCTTGGCATAGTCAAACAGCTCCTGGGCGATGTCCTCCACGTCGTAGCGGTTGAGGATGCGCACGCCGGTCAGGGACTGGAGGCCCAAAAAGGACCGGGCGTCCGACAGCAGCGAAGCGGCCTCCGGGGCAAGGCCCGGCTTTTTCTCTACATAGACTCTGAATACCATGCTTATCCCTCCAATGCCGCCAGGGCCCGCTGGCCAATGTCGCGGCGGCAGTACGCATTTTCAAAGGTGACGCCCTGAGCCAGGCGATAGGCCTCTTGGATGGCCGTGGGCAGGTCCTCCGCCACGGCGGTGACCCCCAGCACCCGCCCGCCGGAGGTGACCAGACGGCCATTGTCCTCCTTGGCGCCGGCCACATAGGTGTGGGCGGCGGCCTCCTCGGTCATGGTGATGGGGAAGCCCTTTTCGTAGTGGGTGGGGTAGCCCTGGGAGGCCAGCACCACGCAGCAGGCGGCGCCGGAGGAGAATTCCACCGGGGTCTGGGCCAGGGTGCCGTTGGTGGTGGCCTGCATGATGGTCAGCAGGTCGCTCTTGAGCAGGGGCAGCACCACCTGGGTCTCCGGGTCGCCGAAGCGGCAGTTGTACTCGATGACCTTGGGGCCGTTGGGGGTCAGCATCAGGCCAAAGTACAGGCAGCCCTTGAAGGGACGGCCCTCGGCCTCCATGGCCCGGATGGTGGGCAGGAAGATGGTGTCCATGCACTCCTGGGCGATTTCTGCAGTGTAGTAGGGGTTGGGGGCGATGGTACCCATGCCGCCGGTGTTGGGGCCGGTGTCGCCGTCCCCGGCCCGCTTGTGGTCCATGGAGGACACCATGGGCACCACCGTCTTCCCGTCGGTGAAGCTTAGCACACTGACCTCCGGGCCGGTGAGGAACTCCTCGATGACCACCCGGCTGCCGGACTCGCCGAAGATCCGGTCGGCCATCATGGCCCGCAGGGCGTTTTGGGCCTCCTCCCGGGTCTGGGCGATGGTGACGCCCTTGCCCAGGGCCAGGCCGTCGGCTTTGATGACGGTGGGGATGGGGCAGTGCTCCACATAGGAAAGGGCCGTCTCCAGATCAGTGAACACCTCATAGGCGGCGGAGGGGATGTGGTATTTCTTCATCAGGTCCTTGGCAAAGACCTTGCTGCTTTCGATCTGCGCGGCAGCGGCATTGGGGCCGAAGCAGGGGATCCCCTCCCGGGTCAGGGCGTCCACAGCGCCCAGGGCCAGAGGATCGTCCGGGGCCACCACGGCGTAGTCCACGCCGTGGCTCTTGGCAAAGGCCACCTGGGCGGGGATGTCCTTGGCGTTGATGTCCACGCACACGGCGTCGGCGGCGATGCCGCCGTTGCCGGGCAGGGCGTAGATGGTCTCCACTGCGGGGTTTTCCTTCAGCTTTTTGATGATGGCGTGCTCGCGGCCTCCGCCGCCTACGACCAGAAGTTTCATAGCAACCTCCCGGAGAATAGATTCCAAAGGCAAATGAGATGAGAACGCCTCCCGCCGCCTGAGGGCGCGGAAGACGCCAAAGCTAAGCCGCCTGAGAGCGGCGGCACCAGTGACCGCCGGGCCACTGGTGCAAGGGAAGGAGGGGGAGGCCGGCGCTGCCGGCTCCCCCTGGCATTTAATGATGGAAAAGACGCATCCCTGTGAAGCACATGGTGATGCCGTACTTGTTGGCGGTTTCGATGACGTGGTCATCCCGGATGGAGCCGCCGGGCTCGGCGATGTAGGAGGCGCCGGACTTCCGGGCCCGCTCCACGTTGTCGCCGAAGGGGAAGAAGGCGTCGGAGCCCACGGTGACGCCGGTCTGGGTGGCAATCCAGGCCTTTTTCTCCCCCGCTGTCAGCACCTCGGGCTTGACGGTGAAGGTCTGCTGCCACACGCCGTCGGCCAGGATGTCCTCATACTCGTCGGAGGTGTAGATGTCGATGGCGTTGTCCCGGTCAGGCCGGCGGATGCCCTCCACAAACTGGAGGCCCAGAACCTTGGGGTGCTGGCGCAGGTACCAGTTGTCGGCCTTGTTGCCCGCAAGACGCTTGCAGTGGATGCGGCTTTGCTGGCCGGCCCCCACGCCGATGGCCTGGCCGTCCTTGACATAGCACACGGAGTTGGACTGGGTGTACTTGAGGGTGATGAGGGCCACGATCATGTCCACCTTGGCAGCTTCAGGCAGGTCCTTATTCTCGGTGACGATGTTGGTGAGCAGCGCCTCGTCGATCTTGAAGTTGTTGCGGCCCTGCTGGAAGGTAACGCCGAACACGTCCTTGTACTCCTGGGGAGCGGGGACATAGTCCGGGTCGATTTGCACCACATTGTAGTTGCCCTTCTTCTTGGCCTTGAGGATCTCCAGGGCCTCGTCGGTGTAGCCGGGGGCGATGATGCCGTCGGAGACCTCGTACTTCAAATACCGGGCGGTGGCGGCGTCGCACACGTCGGAAAGGGCCGCCCAGTCGCCGTAGGAGCACAGCCGGTCGGCGCCCCGGGCCCGGATGTAGGCGCAGGCAATGGGGGTGAGCTCCGCCGCTTCGTCCACGAAGTAGATCTTTTTGTCCACTTCGGACAGGGGCAGGCCCACGGCGGCGCCGGCGGGGGAGACGTGCTTGAAGCTGGCGGCGGAGGGCAGGCCGGTGGCGGCCTTGAGCTCACGGACCAGCTGCCAGGAGTTCAGGGCGTCCAGAAAGTTGATGTAGCCGGGCTTGCCGTTCAACACCGTGATGGGCAGGTCACTGCCGTCCCGCATAAAGATGCGGGAGGGCTTTTGGTTGGGGTTACAGCCGTATTTGAGTTCCAGTTCGTTCATTTGTTCCGCTCCCTTACTGATTTTTGTTGAGAATGCGCTGGGTAAAGGCGCCGGTGCCGAGGTCGGTGAAGCGGACAAAGAGGGAGATCTTGTTGTCCTCGTTGAGGTTGTCCCACAGCTCCGCGGTAAAGGCGTCGATGTCGCCGGAGACGGCCACCCGCTCCGGTTCTCCCTGGAAGGTGGGGATGGGGTTGCCGTCGGTGACATAGGTGTGGAGGAAATGGCCCAGGCCGGGCAGGCCGGGATACTCAAAGGTCTGACGGACGCAGCCGGAACCGGCAGCGTCAGCGGACTTCAAAATGGAGAGCTTATAGCTGCCGTCGGGGCTCAGAAGGCCGGAGATGCGGGGGGTCCAGTTGGGACCGTCGGGCTCAAACTCCCGGGTGCGCAGGGCCTGCTCCATGGGAAGGCCCCGCTCCAGGAATTCCCGGATGGTGTCGGTCTGGTCGCCGTTGGTGACGATGAGGCCCCGGCCCATCTGGCGGACCGGGTGATAGATGATGAGGCTGGGATCCTCCAGCTTGGAGGGGTCATAGGCCTCGGTGCGGATGCCGTCGGGCTCCTCCACGAAGACCCGGTTGCGGCTGTTGACGCTGCGGCCCATGATGAAGTAGGCGGCTACGGACTGTTTGCCGTCCGCCGTCAGGCCCAGGACGATGCCCCGGCCGGGATAGGGATTGGTTTTCAGCAGGGTGTTTAAATCGTTGATGGCGTAGATATCCATAGAGCTCATTCCCTCTCTTTCACAAGTTCCGCGCTGAGCTGCTCCGCTGCCTGAGGCAGGAGGATCCACTCCGCCTGCTCCATGACCCGGCGCTGCAAGGTCTCCGGCGTGTCGCCGGGCAGGACCTCCACCGCCTTTTGCAGCAGGATGCGTCCGCCGTCGGGGATCTCGTTGACCAGGTGCACGGTGGCGCCGGTGACCTTCACCCCACGGGCGAGGGCCGCCTCGTGGACCTTGAGTCCGTAGTAGCCCTTGCCGCAGAAGGAGGGGATCAGGGCCGGGTGGACGTTGACGATCCGCTCCGGCCACTGTTTGACGAAGTCCTCGGACAGGATGGACAAAAAGCCCGCCAGGAGGATGAGGTCCGCCTGGTATTCCCGGAGCTTTTCCAGCAGGCCTGCTTCAAAGTCCGCCTGGCTCAGCTCCTTCCGGGGCACGGCGAAGCCGGGCACGCCGTGGTTTTTGGCCCGCTCCAGGGCATAGGCCCCTGCGGTGCTGGAGAGCACCACCACGATCTCCCCGTGGGGGATCTTTCCGCTCTCCTGGGCCTGGAGCAGGGCCTCCAGATTGGTGCCGCCGCCGGAGACCAGGACGGCAATGCGCGCCTTGCTCAGCATAGCACCACACGCTCCTCACCGGAGACGATCTCGCCGGCGGCATAGGCGTCGCAGCCCTGGGCCTTGAGGATGGCAAGAGCGGTGTCCGCCTCCTCCTGGGACACCACCAGCGTCATGCCCACGCCCATGTTGTAGGTGTTGAACATATCCCGCTCGGGGATGTCGCCCTTGTGCTGGAGCAGGGAGAAGATGGGCGGCGTGCGCAAAGCGGCCTTGGAGATTTTGGCGGTGAGGCCCTCAGGCAGGCACCGGGGCAGGTTTTCGTAGAAGCCGCCGCCGGTGATGTGGCTGATGCCTTTCACCGTTACGGCGTCCAGGCAGGCCAGCACCGGCTTGACATAGATGCGGGTGGGGGTCAGCAGGGCCTCGCCCAGGGTGGCGCCCAGCTCGTCGGAGTAGACGCCCAGGTCCGCGTGCTCTACGTCAAAGACCTTGCGCACCAGGGAGTAGCCGTTGGAGTGGATGCCGGAGGAGGGCAGGGCGATGAGCACATCGCCGGGCTGCATGGCAGAGTGGTCCACCACCTTGGCCTTGTCCACGATGCCCACGGAGAAGCCCGCCAGGTCGTAGTCGTCGGCGGCCATCATGCCGGGGTGCTCGGCGGTCTCGCCGCCGATGAGGGCGCAGCCGGACTGGACGCAGCCCTCGGCCACGCCGGCGACGATGTCCGCCACCTTCTCCGGGACGTTCTTGCCGATGGCGATGTAGTCCAGGAAGAAAATGGGCTTGGCGCCGCAGCAGATGATGTCGTTGACGCACATGGCTACGCAGTCGATGCCCACGGTGTCGTGCTTGCCCAGCAGCTGGGCGATGCGCAGCTTGGTGCCCACGCCGTCGGTGCCGGAGACCAGCACCGGCTCCTTCATGCCGGCAAGATCCGGGGCGAAGAGGCCGCCGAAGCCTCCGATGTCGGAGACCACGCCGGGGATCATCGTCCGCTCCACGTGCTTGCGCATGAGCTTGACGCCTTCATAGCCCGCCTCGATGTCCACGCCGGCGGCGGCGTAAGATGCGGAGTGGGATTTTTCCATATCGATGCCCTCCCGTATGTATTCAAAGATGGGGGACCGGAGGGATCATTCCTTTCCGGTCCAGCAGTAGGTGCAGATCTTGCTGCGGTCGATGCCGATGGCCTCCAGCAGTCCGTCCAGGGACTGATAGCCCAGAGAATCAAAGCCCAGCTTTTCGCAGATGGTCTTGAGCAGGCACTGGCCCCGCTCAGTGGAGGCGTCGGCGTACTCGTCCAGATGCAGCTGTCCCTCGTCGCCCTCCAGCTCCTGCACGGTCCGGCGGGCCAGCAGGTCCATGCTGGAATTGTTGCGGGAGAAGTTGAGGTATTTGCAGGCGTACATGATGGGCGGGCAGGCCGAGCGCATATGGACCTCCTCCGCGCCGGACTCGTAGAGGAAGTCTACGGTGCCCTGAAGCTGGGTGCCCCGAACGATGGAGTCGTCCACAAACAGGAGTTTTTTGCCCTCGATAAGCTCGGGAACGGGGATCTGCTTCATCTTGGCCACCTGATCCCGGACGGCCTGATTGGTAGGCATAAAGGACCGGGGCCAGGTGGGAGTGTATTTCACAAAGGGACGGGCAAAGGGTTTGCCGCTGCGGTTGGCAAAGCCGATGGCGTGAGGCAGGCCGGAATCGGGCACGCCCGCCACATAGTCCACCTTGGGCAGCGATCCCCGCTGCACCTCGTCCCGGGCCATGATCTCGCCGTTGCGGTAGCGCATGACCTCCACGTTGACACCCTCGTAGTTGGAGTTGGGGTAGCCGTAGTAGGTCCAGAGGAAGGCGCAGATCTTCATTTCCTCCCCGGCGGGAGACAGGGTCTCAAAGCCGTCGGCTGTGATCCGGACGATCTCCCGGGGGCCCAGCTCATAGGCGTCGTGATAGCCCAGCTTGTGATAAGCAAAGGATTCGAAGGAGACGCAGCAGCCGTCCTCACTCTGGCCGATGAGCACCGGCAGGCGGCCCAGCTTGTCCCGGGCGGCCAGAATACTGTCTGGGGTGAGGATGAGCATGGTGCAGGACCCGTCGATGACCTCCTGGGCATGGCGGATGCCGGAGACCAGATCGTCTGCCTGATTGATCAGGGAGGAGACCAGCTCCGTTTCGTTGATCTTGCCGCTGCTCATGGCCATGAACTGATGGCCTCGCTCAGAAAAGTATTTGTTCACCAGTTCCTCGGCGTTGTTGATGATGCCCACGGTGGTGATGGCATACAGCCCCAGATGGGAACGCACCAGCAGGGGCTGGGGATCCATGTCTGAGATGCAGCCGATGCCGCTGCAGCCGTGGAAATCCGCCAGATCGGACTCGAACTTGGTGCGGAAGGGGGTGTTTTCAATGTTGTGGATCTGGCGCTGGAAGCCGCTCTGGGCGTCATAGATGGCCATGCCGCCCCGGCGGGTACCCAGATGGGAGTGGTAATCCACTCCGAAGAAAATGTCAAGCACGCAATCCCGCTTGGAGATCGCGCCAAAAAAGCCTCCCATGAATCTCTCTCCTGATGATTTGATATTCCGCTCTTGGCCCGATCAGGCGAAGAACAGCTGGGAGAGGGTCATGGGATCGATGTACTTCCCATCCTTGTATACCCGCATATTGCCGGAGGCCACCTCGTCGATGAGCATTACGTCGCCGTTGGCGTCGTAGCCGAATTCGAACTTGATGTCATAGAGCACCAGGCCCTTTTCCTTCAGGTCGTCGGCCACGATCTGGGTGATCTTCTGGGTCATGTCCTTGATGTCGTCATACTGTTTTTCGGTCATCACGCCCAGCACCACCAGGCCGTCCTTGGTCACCAGGGGATCGCCCAGGGCGTCATTCTTGAAGGTGGTCTCCACATAGGCGGGCAGATCGGCACCCTCGGTCACATACTCGCCGTAGCGGCGCAGGAAGCTGCCCACGGCCTTGTGGCGGCAGATGACTTCCAGCCCCTTGCCGAAGACCTTGGCGGGCAGCACCTCCATGGTGGTGTCGTCCAGGTTGGCGCTGACAAAGTGGGTCTTGATGCCGGCAGCGTTGATCTTCTCGAAGAAATAGATGGACATACGCAGGTTTACATCGCCCACACCGTCGATGGTCAGGCCCACAGAGTTCTCACCGGGATCAAACACGCCGTCCTTGCCGGTGCAGTCGTCCTTGAACTTGAGCAGATAATTGCCATTGTCCAGTGCGTAGACGTTCTTGGTCTTGCCCGTGTAAACCAGTTTCTGTTCCATTGTGAATATACCTCCAATAATAAAATGTATAAGAAATTACATAGACCTGTGCAATGTGGGGGGGAAAATGAGGGAAGCAGGGTTACTGCCGGAGCTTTTCCTCGATAGATGCGTCCTTTGCCAGGACCTTCTCCGCATCGGCAGCCCGGCGGGCGTCCAGCTTGGCGGCAAGGTCCTTGTTTTCCACGGCCAGGATCTGGATGGCCAGCAAAGCGGCATTGGCAGCGCCGTCGATGGCCACTGTGGCAACAGGAATGCCGGAGGGCATCTGGACAGTGGACAGCAGCGCGTCAATGCCGCCGATCTGTTTGGACTGAATGGGGATGCCGATGACAGGCAGGGTGGTGGCAGCGGCCATGGCACCGGCCAGGTGAGCAGCCATGCCGGCTGCGGCAATGAGCACACCAAAGCCATTCTCCCGGGCGCTCTCGCAGAAGCTGCGCACCTGCACCGGCGTGCGGTGAGCGGACCAGACATGGACCTCGGTGGGTACGCCGAACTCAGCCAGTGTATCCGCCGCCTTGCGGACCACAGGCAGGTCGCTGTCGCTTCCCATGATTAGTGCAACTTTCTTCATGATGACCTCCTATTAGAACAGTTGATAACTAACATTAGCAAAAGCAAACAAAAAGGGCACACCAGACCGTGAAAAACGGTCAAGTGTGCCCAGATGGACGGTAAGTACTCCGGTCCTTCGGTCCCTCGTGGTGGCCCACATCTCCGTCAGCAGCAAAGAACCTCCCGCGGCGCGGCACAGACCGGAGCTGTGACTTCCCGCGCCAGACATATTTGAATCGTATCATATCCCGTCAAAAACTGTCAATGGCAATCAGCACAAACTTTTTCCTGGAAATTGCTGCCTTGCGGGACACTTTCGCCCTTGACTGGGCGTCAGAGAGGGAAGGACGCCTGTCTCTATAAGGAGAACAGAAGACGGGAAAAAGTGCTGCTTATGGCAGACGATGCAGATCAGCACGGAGCTTGCCGTTTTCGATGCAGACCAGGGCGTAGGCGGGGGGACCATAGGGACCGATGCTGCCGGGATTGACCAGCAGCGAGGTGTCGGCCCAGTCACAGTAGGGCCGATGGGTGTGGCCGAAGAGAAACAGGTCTACTCCCGCCTGGCGGGCGGCATAGCCGGCCTCCAACAGGCCCATCTTCACATGGTAGGTGTGGCCGTGGCACATGAGGATTCGCTTGCCCTGGATCTCCAGCTGCCGCTCCAAAGGCTCTCCGGGGCGCAGGTCGCAGTTGCCCGGCACCTGGATCAGCTCCAGCCGGGGAAAAAGGTCCCGCAGATCCTCGGCGTCCCGCCAGCAGTCCCCCAGGTGCAGCACCAGCTGGGGAGATGTCAGCTCCACCGCCCGGGCCATATTGTCCACGCTGCCGTGGGAATCGGAAAGGACCAGAATTTTCATGGGATACCTCCCTTGTCATCGGTAAAGTGCGCAGCAGCGTTCCGGCTCAGACCGGGGCTTCCCCCGGCTGAGGCAGGAACGCAAAAATACAAATGGGACATTAAAACAAAAAAATACAAAATGTATACGAATTTTGGAGGAAAAAGGCCTTACAAAGCGTCCACCGCTGCGCGCAGCTGGTCCATGGCCTGGGCCAGCACGGACCGGGGACAGGCGGCGTTGAGCCGCATGAAGCCCTGGAGCTGGCGGCCAAAGGAGCAGCCGTCATTGAGGCCCAGCTTGGCCTTCTGGATCATGAAGTCGTGGAGAGCCTGGTTGTCAAGGCCCAGGACCCGACAGTCCAGCCACATGAGGTAGGTGGCGTCGGGGGCAAAGGTCTTGATTTTAGGAATGTATTTCTGACAGTAGTCCACCACGAAGTCAAAGTTATCGGAGAGGTAGGGCAGGAGCTGCTCCAGCCACTCCTCGCCGCCGGTGAAGGCCGCCTCCATGGCGGTCAGGGAGAAGGCGTTGTTTCGGTGGATGTCCATGCACTGCCAGTAGTGGTCAAAGACGGCCTTCTTGTGGGCGTCGGGGAAGACCACTGTGCTGGCCTGGAGGCCCGCCAGGTTGAAGGTCTTGGTGCCGGAGATGCCGGTGATGACGTTGGCGGCGATCTCCGGGGAGAGGGTAGCGGTGGGGATGTGGCGCTTGCCGTGAAAGACCAGATCCGAGTGGATCTCGTCAGAGACCACCAGCACGTGGTGCTTGAGGCACAGCTCCATCATCCGCCGCAGATCGCCCTCCTCCCACACGATCCCCAGAGGGTTGTGAGGAGAACAGAGCAAAAAGAGGTCCACCTGGGAGAGCTTTTCCTCAAAGTCCGCCCAGTCCACGCTCCAATGGCCGTCTTTTTCCACAAAGGGGCACTCCACTACCTTCCGGTTCCAGGCCTCCGTCATGTCGTAAAACTCGGAGTAGACCGGCGTCTGAATGAGCACGCTGCCGCCCTCGGGGGTGAAGAGCTTGACGCAGGCGCTGATGGTCTGCACCACGCCCAGGCTCCAGCTCATGAGGCTTTGGTCAATGCCCCAGCCGTGGCGGCGCTTCTGCCAGCCGGCAATGGCGGCGAAGTAGCTCTCCGGCCGGGCGGTGTAGCCCCAGATGCCCTCCTGGGCCCGCGCGGTGAGGGCATCGATGATGGGCTGAGCGGTGCGGAAGTCCATGTCGGCGATCCACAGGGGGATCACATCCTCGGTGCCGAACTTCTTTTTCCGCTCGTCATATTTGGCGGCGTGGTTGCCGGAGCGGTCCACCACCGCGTCAAAGTTATAGTGCATCCAAAAGGTCCTCGCTTTCCGGCGGCGTGCCGCCTGTTTCCTCTCTATCTTGCCGTCCTTTTCCTGGTTTGTCAAGGGAAGGAAAAAGGAACGAGCGCCGCCTGCCGGATGGGAAACCGGCAGACGGCGCTCAGGGGGAGAGGGAAGGCTTAGTTACGGAAAAGCGTGGGAGGCGTAGGCCTAGCGGGCCGGACCGGCACCGGTGCAGGTTGGGAGGCGCCTGCGGGGCTGTGGACTAGAGTGGGACCCTGATAGGGAAGATGTTCCCGCTGATAGATAGCCTTAAGTTTTTCGCCGGTGGCGGCCATGCTCCGCTCTCGAGCTACCTGGAGGCCGCCCTCTGCCAAAGAGGGCAGGGTGCCATCCAGCAGGCCCTGGACCTTGTCCGCAAAGCCGGAGGGATCGGCGACCTTGTAAACACTGACACCGTCGGTGAGCCAGTTGGCATAGACGGGGATGTCCCGCACCACGGTGGGGATGCCGCAGGCCAGGGCCTCCAGCACCACGATGCCCTCGGTCTCCTCGTGGGAGAGGAAGGCGAACACGTCGCACCCGCAGTAGGCGTCCCGCAGTTCCTCCTGCTCCACAAAGCCGGGGAAGGTCAGGTTCTCCGGCGCGGAGGCGATGGCATCCCGGATCTCCTGGGGGATCAGCTCAGGACGGGTGTAGCCGAACCAGAAAAAGCGCACCGAGGGCATGGACCGGGCCAGCTCCACAAATTCCGGCAGACCCTTCCGGGCAATGAAATGGCCCACGGAGATCACTGCCTTGTCGGTTTCAGACAGGCCGTACTTGGCCCGGAAGGCGGCCCGGCGGGCCGGGTCGGGAGAGAAGAACTCCGTGTCGATGCCGTTGCTGAGGCTGTAGATGGGACGGCGGATGCCGTAGCTCAGCAGCAGGCGGCGGGAGTATTCGGTGGGAGTGATGACCACGTCGCCCCGCTCATAGCACAGCTTGATCCACCGGCGGAACAGCGGTGCCAGGGCGTTGGACCCACGGAAGGAGTTGCGGAAGTCCTCCATGGTGGAGTGGCCGTAAAAGACCACCTTCCGTCCCCGGAGCTTGGCCCAGAGAGCGGCCAGCACGGAATCGGGGAACACAGTGTTGCAGTGAACGATACCGGTATCCCGCTGAGCATGGTCTGTTACAGAGATGCCAACCTGATTCAGCATTTTCCGCTGGTGGGCCACTGCCTGGCCCACGCCGCTCTTGCGCACCAGGGAAAGAGAACCGGAATACAGTTGTACGCTCATAAAGATGCTCCTTTGCAGAATTTCACACGGGCAGGATCCGGGAGAGCCACTGGAAGGCGATCTCCAGACCCAGACTGTACAGGGCGATGGAGGCCGGCTTGCCCAGGAGGATAATGGCGGTAAAGCGCTTGAGGGACATATCTGTGGTGCCTGCCAGCCAGCATAAAAAGTCGTCCGGTGCTACAGGGAAGAAGATGGCCAGGGCAAACCACAGAGAAAAGTGTTTTTCCGTCCAGCTCTCATACCGGGCGATGGTCTTAGGGGCAAAGAGCTGGTTGAGGAGGGGCCGGCCGTAGATCCGGGCCAGCCAAAAGGCGGCAATGGAGCCAAGACAAATACCGATATAGTTGCAGAAAAAGCCTGTCCACGGGCCGAACAGCAGTACGCCCGCCAGACATCCCAGGCCGCCGGGCAGAATTGGGACTACCACCTGCACTGCCTGGAACAGAACAAAGACCAAGGTGCCGAAGACGCCGAAGCCGGCAATGAAGGTCCGAAGCGCCTCCTGGGAGGTGAAGAGCTCATGGCGCAGGCCGTACCAGATAAAGAGACCGCAGAAGATAAGTCCCACTACGGTACACAGATTCATCACGGATTTTGCGTAGGATTTAGGCATGGGAGACCTCCTTTTCAACGGGGACCGGGCCGTCAGGCGGCCCGCATCAGAGGGGTTTGGCCCAGAGCCTGGGCATAGACGGCAGCTACCCGGGCGGCAAAGGCCTGGGAGGAAAACTCCTGCCGGGCAGTTTCCGCTGCGTTTTGGGACAGTTCTTGGCGCAGCTCCTCATCGCAGAGGAAGCGGTGGAGAGCGGTGCGGAACTCCGCGCCGTCCCGGAACTGCCAGCCGTTGACACCGTCCCGGATCACGCCGGTGAGGCAGGGGTCCTGACGGCACAGGGCAGGCAGACCGGAGGCCAAGGCCTCGATGTAGGTCAGCCCCTGGGTCTCGCTGGTGGAGGCACTGACGAACAGGTTGCCCAACTGATAGTATTCCGGGACCTGCTGGGGAGAAACCATGCCCGCAAAGCGCACCCGGTCTGCCAGGTGCAGAGCACGGACCTGCTCCTCCAGCTGTGGGCGGTAAGGACCATCGCCCACCAGCAGCAGATAGAGATCTTTCCGCTCTTCAGTGCTCAGAAAGCGCAGCAGCTCGCTGATGTTTTTCTCCTCCGCCAGACGGCCCAGATATAAAAGAACCGTAGCCTCCTGGGGGATATTCAGCTCTTGGCGCATCCGGGCGATACGCTGGGCGTCCCGGGGAACGGAGAAATGGCTCAGGTCGATGCCCGTGGGGATCACGTGGACTGGGCGGGACACATGGTAGCGGTTGAGGATCTCCCGGACCTTTACGGTAGGAGCAATGACACAGGCGGTATGGGACACCACCCAGCGGGAGAAGGCGGCCACTGCCCGGCGGCCCCACTTGGCACTGGGGGAGAAGTAGTGGGTGTAGTCCTCATATACCGTATGATAGGTGTGGACGATGGGGGCGCCGGTGGCAGCGGAGAGCCGCTTGGCCAGGCGGAAGGTGGAAAACTCGCATTGGGAATGGATGATATCCGGCCCCCATTCCACCAGTTCCTGCAGAAGCCCGATGGCGGGAGCGGTGCGCAGACGGGCACCGGGATAGATCCGTCCGGCGCTGACGGCGCCGATATAGGTCACATCGCCCTCCCGGTAGGACCGGGTGGTGGAGGAGAGAGTCAAAACGCGGACCTCATGGCCCAAAGCGGTCAGTTCCTGCTGCAAATTCAAAACGGAGGTGACGACCCCATTGATGGCAGGGGCGTACCAGTCGGTAGTGATCAAAACTTTCATTGGATCGAACTCCTTTCGTCGATCATGAGTGTATCAATCGTATTAGTACAGTTAATATACCTTGGCCGAGGGCATTTGTCAAGGGGGTGCTAATAAAATTGTCGCATTGTACTAGTTTAATAACACAATACTGCGGAGTCTTCTATCCGTCAAGCAAGGCTTGGTAAGAAACAGAACAAACCTTGATGCATAGGAAGGAAAAATGGGAAAAAACAAGAAATAAGGATCGGTTTGTCTATATTTATTACGGAATAAGCCTGGAAATTTCTTCAGCTTGAAAAAACTTTTTGAGCGGAGCGCGGATGTACGAAGGGCAGCAATAGGGGGAAAACGGAGAGGACAGGGGGAGAATCTTAAGAAACTTTAAGAAAATGTTAGAAATAGATGAAAACGATATCAAGGATGTTGTTTTTGGCTTTATGAATTGGACGGACCTGGAAATGCGTGTTATGCTTTCGGTACTGACAGTATTTGCCATACTGCGACTTAAGATTGGGAGGAAAAGATGAAACACCTAAAGAAAGCAAGTACCCTGTTCCTGGCCCTGGCCCTGACGCTGTCCTTGGCGGCCTGCGGCTCCACTTCTACTACCGGCAGCGAAGCGGAAAGCACCGGCGAGCCTGAAAATGCAGGCACGTTCCAGTCTGACATCCTGTTCTGCGGCTCTACCTCTTTGTATCCCATTATGTCCTCTCTGGCCTCTTCCTTCACGGAGGAGTATGTGACCTGGGACCAGGTGGATGCCTCCTTCCCGGCGGAGAACATCTCCATCTATGTGGCTCCCGGCGGCTCCGGCGTGGGCGTCAGCGCCGCCATTGACGGCACCGCCGACTTCGGCATGGTGGCCCGGGCCATGAAGGACAGCGAGGTGGAGGCCCTGGGCGAGAATTACCAGGACTTCATCGTGGCCCGTGATGCCCTGACCGTTTCCGTCAATGCCCAGAACCCCATCTGCGATATCATGGATGACATGAGCACTGAGACCATCCGCCAGATCTTCTCCGGCGAGATCAGCACCTGGGATCAGGTGGACGCCTCTTTGCCTGCTGAGACCATCAACGTCTACATCCGTGACCTGTCCGGCGGCGCCTATGAGGTGTTCCAGACCGCCGTCATGGGCGAGAGCGAAGTCACTGCTTCTGCTACCCAGTCCGCTTCCATGACCGAGCTGGCCACCAACATTGCCAACGATCCCTGGGGCATCGGCTATGCGGGCTTCGGCGCTTACAACAAGGCCAATGAGGGCGGCCAGGTCCTGGTTGCCATGAAGGTGGATGGCGTGGAGGCCACCACCGAGAACATCCTCAGCGGCGACTACACCATCCAGCGTCCTGTCATGTTTGTTACCGGCGCTGAGGTCACCGCTTCCGAGCAGGCCTTCATTGACTACATCTTCTCCCAGGTGGGCTACGATGTGGTGGAGGCCAACGGCTACATCCCCGCCTTCACGCCTGAGGCGTAAGGCAGACACATCTGCACAAAAGAGCGAATGCTGCCACCTTGTGTGGCAGCATTCGTGTTTTGCATCGCCGGTCCCGGAGACCGGCTGGAGAGAAAGGAGCGCTTTGCATTGGGCAGGCGGCTGGATCATGTTTGGTCGGCGGCAGTGTATCTGCTGACGGCACTGGCAGTGCTGGCACTGGCCTTTGTCCTCTATTTTATCGTCCATGAGGCCCTGCCCACCTTTCAGGAGGTGAGCCTGGCGGACTTTTTGCTGGGCCAGCGGTGGATGCCTGTGGACTACACCGGGGAGACGGCCTTCGGCATTTTCAACTTCATCGCGGCCACGCTGTATGTGTCGGTGGTGGCCATGGTGCTGGCCTTGGCGGTGGGACTGGGAGCGGCCATCTTCCTCTCCTGCGTGGCCGGGGAGCGAGGGCGGAGCATCCTCTATCCCTTTGTGGACCTGCTGGCGGGCATCCCTTCGGTGGTCTACGGTTTCATCGGCCTGGTGGTGCTGGTGAAGATCTTCCTCCGGGCCGGAGTGCACACCGGCTCCTGCGTGCTGGCGGCGGGGATCCTGCTGGCCATCATGCTGCTGCCTTACCTGGTCAGCGCCTGCAGCGAGTCCATCCTCCGGGCCCGGGAGCAGTATTTGCCGGCGGCGGAGGCCATGGGCATCTCCCGGTGGCATGTGGTGGCCACCATCCTTCTGCCGGCGTCTTGGAAGAACATTTTGCTGTCCATGGTCCTGGCCATCGGCCGGGCCATGGGTGAGACCATGGCGGTGATGATGGTCATCGGCAACGCCAATCTCTTCCCTACATTGCTTGGCAAGAGCGAGAGCATCGCCGCCGTCATCGCCCTGGAAATGGGCACCGCCGTGGTGGACAGCACCCACTATCACGCCCTGTATGCCGCCGGACTGGTACTGCTGATGCTGCTGGTGATTATCAACGTGGGCATCGGGGTGCTTCGTGAGAAAGTGCTGCGGTGAAGGGAGGCGCATCTATGGGTTGGCGCGGACATTTGACAAGACTCTGGGCCTATGGCAGTATGGTGCTGGTGGCTGGTGTCGTTGTCTTTTTGTTTGCTTTTGTGTTTTATGAGGGCTCCTCTGTCATCAGCTGGGAATTTCTGACCCAGGCGCCCCGGGGCGCGGTGCTGGGGGAGGAGGGCGGCATCTGGCCCGCCATCGCAGGCAGCTTGTGCTTTACCGCCACCGCTGTAGTGCTGGGCGGCATCCCTGCTATTGCCACGGCACTGTTCCTGGTGTTCTACTGCCGGCGGCGCCGGGTCTCCGGACTCATCCGCCTGGTGGTCCAGTGCATCTCCGGCATCCCCTCCATCGTTCTGGGCCTGTTTGCCTACAGCTTCCTGGTCCGGGACCTGCAGTGGGGACGGTGCATCCTCTCCGCCGGTGTGGCCCTGGGGATCATGATCCTGCCCTTTATTGAGGTGCGGGCGGAGAAGGCCTTCCGGGAGCTGCCGGTGCAGATGGTCCGCTCGTCTTACGCCCTGGGCTGTTCCCGGGCCTACACCATCTGGAAGATCGTCCTGCCGGCCTGCCGGGGAGAGCTGGTGTCCGGCATCATCCTGGGCGGGTGCTACGCCATGGGTGCCACGGCGCCCATGATCTTCACGGGAGCCGTGGCCTATGCCGGCGTACCAAGCAGTGTGATGGAGCCGGCCATGGCGCTGCCGCTGCATCTGTATCTGCTGGTGGCCCAGGGAGCCACCTCCATGGACACGGCCTATGGAACAGCCTTTGTGATGATGGCCATTTTGCTGGTCAGCAACCTGCTGGCCACCATTTACGCGCGAAGGAGTCAGAGAAAATGGAAGCGAGTATGAGATTGGAAGCGGTGAGTGCTTCTTATGACGGAAAGCCCGCCCTGCAGGATGTGTCCCTGACCATCCCCTCCCGGCGCATCACCGCCATCATCGGCCCCTCCGGCTGCGGCAAGAGTACGCTGCTGCGGTGCATGAACGGCCTGCTCTCCGAGGAGCCGGGGGCCAAGGTCACCGGGGAGATCTTCCTGGGGGATCGGCCTATCTCCGCCCTGCCCCGGGAAGAGTTGCGCCGCCGGGTGGGACTGGTGTTCCAGACGCCGTCCCCCTTTCCCTTTTCCATCTACCGGAATATGACCTATGCGCCCCGCTATTACGGCGTCCGGGACAAGCGCAGGCTGGAGGCCATCGCGGTGGAAAAGCTGCAGATGGCGGGCCTCTATGATGAGGTCCGGGAGGACCTGGGGAAAAGCGCCCTGAAGCTCTCCGGCGGTCAGCAGCAGCGGTTGTGCATCGCCCGGGCGCTGACGGTGGAGCCGGAGGTGCTGCTGCTGGACGAGCCCTGTTCTGCCCTGGATGTGAAGAGCAGCGCCGTCATCGAGGAGATGCTCACCGGCCTCAAGGAGCGCTATACCATCGTCATCGTCACCCACAATATCGCCCAGGCCCGCCGCATCAGCGACTACGCCGCCTTCTTGTTCAACGGCCACCTGGTGGAGGCGGGGCCGGCCCGGGAGCTGCTGGAGCAGCCCCGGGAGGAGGAGACCCGGGCTTTTTTGTCGGGCGTGTACGGATAAGGAGGAGCCATATGATCCGCATCGAGATACCCGGGCGGGAGCCCCTGGAGATCGCCCATGTGGTGCTGGACTACAACGGCACCATCGCTGTGGACGGGGCGCTGCTTCCGTCAGTGCGCCAGCGCTTGGAGCAGCTGAGGGAGGCAGTGGAGATCCATGTGCTCACCGCTGATACCTACGGCACGGTCTGGGAACAGTGCCAGATGCCCGGCGTGGCGGTGCATACCTTCCCCCGGGCAGGAGCCGCCGCCTGCAAGGCGGAGATCGTGTCCGCCCTGCAGGGAGGGGTGGTCTGCTTCGGCAACGGCTTCAACGACATCCCCATGTTCTCCCTGGCGGCGCTGTCGGTGGCTGTGCTGGAGGGAGAGGGGCTGTGCGCCCAGCTCCTGACCCGGGCGGATGTGCTGGTGACCTCCGCCGCCGACGGGCTGGACCTGCTGCTCAAGCCGGACCGGCTCCGGGCTACCCTGCGCAGCTGAAAAAAGAGAAAAACACCCGGCGGACATCGCAGAAGATGTCCGCCGGGTGTTTTTGTATGGTGCTTAGATCTTGAGCAGGCGGTAGGCTGCCGCTGTCAAATGGTAGAGAGGGGTTTCCAGATCATGCCTTGCCTCCCGCAGGGCCTGCCGGATAGGGATGGCTTGGGGGCAGTGCTGCTCGCACTTGCCGCAGCCCACGCACTGCCCCGCGCCGGTAGAGGGGGAGCGCATGGCTGTGGTTTGGAGGTATTCCCGGCGGGCCCGCTTAGCTCCGTCCACGCCGATCTCGTTCCAGCAGCGGAACACCCCTGGAATATCCACACCGTGGGGACAGGGCTGGCAGTAGCCGCAGCCGGTGCAGCCCACCCGCTGGCTCTGGGCGATGGCTTCCTTCAGCCGGGCGATGAGGGCGAAATCCGCCTCTGTCATCTCCCCGGGCCGGGCCAGGTCCGCGATGCGGCAGTTCTCCCGCACCATCTCCAGGGAGTTCATCCCCGAGAGCACGCAGGTGACGCCGGGCTGATTCCAGAGCCACCGCAGGCCCCACTCCGCGGCGGAGCGGCCCCGGCCCTCTGCCGCCAGCAGCTCCCGGGCCTGCGGCGGCAGTCCCGCCGTCAGCCGGCCGCCCCGCAGGGGCTCCATGATGATGACGGGGATGCCCTTGGCCTGAGCGGCTTCCAGACCCCGGCGGCCCGCCTGGGTGGTCTCGTCCATGTAGTTGTACTGGATCTGACAAAAGTCCCAGTCGTAGCACTCCAGCAGCTCCAGGAAGCTGGCGGTATTGCCGTGGAAGGAAAAGCCGATGCGCCGGATGGAGCCCTGGGTCTTTTTCTCCCGGATCCAGTCCCGGATGCCCAAGGCCGCCAGCCGCTCCCAGGAGTTTTTGCCCGAGAGCATATGCAGCAGGTAAAAGTCGATGTGGTCCGTCTGGAGCCGGCGCAGCTGTTCGGTGAGATACCGGTCCATGGCGGAGCGGGAGCGGACCAGATACTGGGGCAGCTTGGTGGCCAGAAACACCTTCTCCCGCAGTCCGCTGCGCTGCAGGATCTGGCCCACAGCGGCCTCATTGCCGGGGTAGACGTAGGCGGTATCCAGATAGTTGACACCGGAGGCAACGGCCTCCGCCACCTCACGCTGGGCCTTGTCCAGATCGATGGCACCCCCTTTGCGGGTAAAGCGCATACAGCCGTAGCCCAAAATGGAGAGGGACTCCCCCTGACGGCCGGAACGATACTGCATGGTACCTTCTCCTTTTACACAGATGCCTTCTTCCACTTGCCGCTGCGGATCCGCAGCAGGGCCACCACTGCGCCGATGGCCCAGCCGGCGGGGATGGACCACCAGATGGCGCTCTCATCCATGAAGTGAGCCAGCAGATAGGCGATGGCCACCCGGGAGAAGAGGTTGGACATAGAGCTAAGGGTGAAAGCTCCCATGTCCCGGGCACCCCGGAGCAGTCCATTGGGCACAAACAAAAGGCCCATGAGGATGTAGAATAGGGATACTGTGTGCATGTAATTGAGGCCGTAGCCCAGGGCGCCGGAGGGGTCGCCGGGGTCCAGGAACAGGCTCAGCAGCTGGTTGCCGAAAAGGAAGATGATGAGAGTGATGAGCAAAGAGAAGATGACCACCATCAAGAGGCAGGCCTTGAGCCCCTCCTTCACACGGTCATACCGGCCTGCGCCGATGTTCTGGGCGGTATAGCTGGACATGGCGTTGGAAAAGTTCATGTTGGGCAGCATGGCCAGGGTGTCGATCTTGGTGGCTGCGGTGTAGCCGGCTACCAGTACCTTGCCGTAGCTGTTGACCAGGCCCTGCATCAGCATCATGGAAATGGAGACCATGGACTGCTGGAACATAGAGGGCAGGCCGATCTGGGCAATGCGCTTGACTGCCGTCATATGGAACAGAGGGACCTTAACGCCCACCTTTTCCGGCTCGTTTTCCATCTTGCGCATCCGCCGCAGCAGCACCACCAGAGAGGCCACGGCGCACAGCCCCTGGGCAATCAGGGTGGCCCAGGCCACACCGGCTACACCCATGTTGAACTGGATGACGAACAGCAGATCCAGCACGATGTTGGTCATGCTGGAGATCATCAGAAAGATCAGTGTGGTGCGGCTGTCTCCCAGTGCGTTGTAGATGCCGTTAAGGGTGTTGTAGACGAACAAAAAGAGCGCCCCGCCGAAGTAGATCTGCAGATAGGTCCGGGAGTCGGCCATGATATCTGCATCGGTGCCCAGCAGCTCCAGCAAAGGCCCTGCCAGCAGCGTGCCCAGCAGCATGATGATCAATCCCAATACGCCCAGAGAGATCAGGGCGGTGGAGATGGTGGATTTCATCTCATGGATGCGCTTGGCACCGAAGAGCTGGGATACCACCACGTTGCAGCCCATGGACAATCCCGAGGCCACAGCCACGGATAAGAATACGATGGGGAAGGAGGAGCCCACCGCCGCTACGGCATCCTCCCCTACAAATTTACCCACCACAGCGGTGTCCACCATGTTGTAAAGCTGCTGAAAGAGATTTCCCGCCACCATGGGCAGCGAGAAGAAGAACAGCAAGGGCAGCGGTTTGCCCTGGGTCAGGTCCTTAACCATTCCAATTTTCCCTCCGTTTGAACTCCATTGCGTTTTCCGTCATGCGGGTCAGGAAACTGTCGAACAAGACCCGCTCCTCCTGAGTGAAGCCCTGATAGCCGATCTGGTCCCACCGGTCCAGAATCTCCTGAATACAGCCGGCCACTCGTCGGCCTTCCTCTGTCAGAGTCACCACTTTTTCTCTCCGGCACCGGTCGCTGACCTGCCGGGTCACCAGTTCGTTTTCCTCCAGCCTGGCCACAGCCCGGGCCACCATGCCCTTGTCTACATTGAAACACCGGGCGATGTCCTCCTGGCGGGTTTGGCCTTCCAGTGAAAGGTGATACAGCACCATACCTTCGGCCATGGTCAGATCCATGGCGCACAGCTCCCGGCGGATATACTGACGCTCCAGGCGGCGGAGAATTTCCATTTGTCGCTGCGTAAATCAGACCCCCTTTTAGTTGTGTTTATCAACGATTGCATTTTACAACAGTGTTAAGGTGTTGTAAAGGAAAAAACCTGAAAAAAACAGGGAAATTTGGCGGAAGGGTTTGGGCATTGCGACAGGAAATAAAAACCGCCCCGCGCATGATGCGCGGGGCGGCAGAGAGAACGCACTCAGGCGGGGACGTTTTCCGCCACGGCTGCGGTGCAGGTTTCGGCACCCTTGTGGAAGCGTTTGAAGACCATGCTTCCCACAAAGCCGGCCAGAGAGCCGCCAACGGCGGCCAGAGCCAGGGCGATGACCACCTTCACCGGATCGTTGAAGGCAAAGGGCGCCAGCAGTCCGGGGATGGGAGAGGCGGTGCCGGGGGCGTTGTTAACAATGCCCAGCATGGCCGCGGCCATACCGGCCAGACCGCCGCCGAAGAAGTTGGAGCCGTAGATGGGAATGGGGTTGCGGGTGATGATGTGGGCCTGGGTCAGGGGCTCGAGCATGACAGCAATGATGTTGCTGCGGTCACCCAGACGGAGCCGGGCAAAGATGATGCCGTTGGTGAAGGAGCCGCCGAAGCAGGCGATAGCGGCGATGCCCATGGGCAGACCCGTCAGACCAAGCATGGCCGTCAGAGCCATGGAGCTGAGGGGAGAGGTGCAGATCATCTTGATGATGCCGCCCAGCAGGAAGCCCATCAGCAGGGGGGACTGCTCGGTGGCGGCGGTGATGGTGTTGCCGATGTAGCCCATGGCAGCGTTGACAGCGGGATCCACGCCAAATGCAACCAGCCGGGCAATGGGCGCCAGCAGCAGCGCACCCAGAATGATGTCCAGTCCGTCAGGCAGGTACTTCTCGATCAGGGGAGAGAGGAAGCCCACCAGATAGCCGGCGATGAAGCCGGGCAGGATACCGTAACCGCCCACGGCCACGCCGGCCACCACAGCAAACACCGGGTTGGCGCCCATGCCGATGGGAACCAGAATGGCAGCGGCCACGCCGCCCATGCTGCCGGCGACAGAACCGGTCTCACCCAGGAAGGCCAGATTCAGCAGGTCACCGGAGATGTATTTATGAACAGCTTCCACCAGGAAGGTAGCCACAGCCGCGTTGGCCAGACCGGACATGGCCTTGGACCCCTTGGGGGCCTTCATGCTGAACAGGGAGAAGCCGGCCAGCGTCACCAGAAGCAGGCCCATACCGAGCAAAATCGTCGTCATCGTATTTGTACCTCCGTCATTTCACATATGGTGCTTTCTTGCCCTCAATGTATGGGAAAACTTCGGAAAGTGACGGAAAGTAACAAAAAGGAAATGAGAAAGTATGGCAGATGGCCATTTTCGTAGGAGTGCAAAAAATGGAGACTTTTGTTTTGTGCAGAACGGGTATGAAAAAATTTCAAGTCATTTTATGATGACTTGAAATAGCAACATGAAGCTTTGGAAAAAGGGATATGAAGAAAAGGCATTTCTCCGGAAGCGACAGGGAAAAGAAAGTGCGCGCCCCTGAGACAGGGACGCGCAAAGTGTCAAAAAAGGGGTCACCGGCCGCTGCACAGAGCGGCCAGAGCGTAGAGGAACTTGCGCAAAGAGGGGCGGCCGTGTTGGCTGCTCTTGCCCCGGATGCAGTCCATTTCCCGCCGGACCTGTTCAAAGCTGTAAAGAGTGCCGGCGTATTCGGTGAAGGTGTCGTTGGCGTAGTCCTCGATGCCCAGATTGGCTAGGTTCACCATGCCTGCCGCTGCGGCCCGTCGCAGCCGCTGCTCCATGGCCTTGGGGGAGGAGCTGAAGCGGGCACAGCATTGGGCCACTGTCAACTGCTCGGACTGGCCACAGGTCACCAGATAGTCCACCACCTGGAGGATGTCCCGACAGGCCGGGTCGCCGCTGATGCCGATGCGCTGCAAGACGCTGTTGAGGATGGCATGGCGGCGCTCCTCCGCCTGGGCACCCGCTGCGGGAGCCCCCGTCAGAGCGGCGGGAGCTGGGGAGGCACTCTGGAGCAGTGTCCGCAGCTGACCCAACGTTCGGTCCATGGTCAGCAGCTGTTCCATTTTTCCCAGGACGCTGAGTACTTCCACGCTGTTGATGGGTTTGGAGATGAAAAAGTCCACCCCGGCGTCATAGGCCTCCGCCACCATGTCCTTGGAGGACACCTGGGAGAGCATGACAAAGTGGAGCCCGGGAAAGCGCCGCCGGGCCTGCCGGACGAACTCGATGCCGTCCATACCGGGCATCAGCAGATCCACCAGCACCAGGTCCGCCTGGACGTGGGGCAGGTCCTCCAGAGCTTCCGCCACGTTTTCGGCGCAGCCCGCCACCTCCGCCCGTCCGCTGCTTTCCAGAATCATCTGCAAAACGTTGCGCACAGCGGGGTCATCATCAATGAGATACAGCCGCATGGTCCGCCTCCAATCTTGTTTTGGGGATGCGAATGGTGAATATGGTGCCTCCCTCCTGGGATGTTACAGTAATAGAGCCGCCCAGCTTGTCCTCCACCAGCTCCTTGACGATGGTCAGGCCCAGTCCCCGGTTGATCTCGCCGGTGGTAAAGTTGATCTTGCTGGAAAAGCCGGGGGTGAAGATCTGGGGCAGGTGCTTGGGCGGGATGCCGCCGCAGTCGTCGCCCACGCGAAAGACCACATCCTCGCCCTGGACCTCCTCTTGGATGGACAGGTGGACCTGCCGGTTCTGGGGGGCGGCCTCCACGGCGTTGTTGAGCAGGTTGCGGAAGATGGACATGAGGTAGTGGTGCTCGCCGGTGGTAAAGGGGGCGGCGCAGGAACTGGAAAAGACCACGTCCTTTCCGGCAGCCTGGGCGGCGCGGCGGGTGCTCTGGCCCAGGATGGTCAGCAGCCCTTCCAGCTCCATGGTACCGCCGGCGGCATCGGTGTCCAGGGCCTCGGAGATGCCCCGCATGATGAGGAAATACTCCTTTTTCACCTCATGGATGTCCTTGGCGATGGTCAGGGCGGCATCCACATCGGCACTGTCGGCGCCGGAGGCGCGCAGCTGACTGTATAGACGATAGGCAGTGTTCATGGTATTTTCAATGAGTGTGGTGCCCTTGTCCATCCAGGCCACCTCGCTTTTGAGGGTGGCGGTCATCAGCAGCAAACGCTGGTAGCGCTCGGCATCCTCCCGGCGGAGGACATGAAGGCCGTAAGTATCCAGTGTCCGCAGGGCGGCCCAGGCCAGCAGGGACCGCCCCACGCCCACCGCCAGAAGCTGAAGCAGGGTTCCCGGGGCGAATACCGCCGAGCCCATCCGCACCAGCAGCTCCAAAAAGTTGGAGCAGGCGTCCACGCCCACCAAGGGCAGCAGCTTCAAAAACCGCACCGGCCGCAGAGGCATGGCCCGGAGATAGAGAGTGAAGAGAATGCCGTAGCTGATGTAAAAGAGCATCTCCGGGGCATGGGCCGCCGCGCCGCCGGACAGGGAGCCTTCAGCAAAGAGCTGAAAGACCAGCCGCAGCAAAAAGACTCCCGGGGCGGAGATCACAGCGGCTTTCATAGCTGGAAAACCGGGGAAGAGGAAGGAAAGTACCGGCAGCAGAACAATGGCCACGGAGATGTTCAGGTCGCCGGAAAAAAGACTGATGTAAATCTGGGAGGCCAGAACGATGAAGAAGATCCCCAGCGCCAGCGTGCGGCTGCGGTTGCTTTTCGGGGTAGAAGCGGGGGCCATGATGCGCACCTCCTTGCCGCCCGGAAAAAAGGAATGGCGGCATCTTTGGCCCCATCATACTCTATTTTCTGCCGCTTGTACACCGAAAAATCGCTGTGAGAAGAGAAAAAGGGACGCCTGCCCTGAAAGGCAGACGTCCCAAAAAACAGAAAGCGGGGGACTTATACCGACAGCGTGTCGGAGAATTTCAGGCCCGGGTTGTGCTTGAGGAGATAGCCCTCGGGCCACTCGCCGCTGAAGGCCACCAGGTAGTTGCCCTTGAAGTCCTCCAGCACACCCGCACCCATGCACAGCGTCAGATCCTGGACGGGGCAGGGGCACGCTTCGATGCGCCGCAGGTGCTCATAGGGCAGACCGCTCATATAGAGGTCCACGCCGTACTCGTTTTTCATCCGGTACTCGAACACATCGAACTGCAGCGTGCCCACCACGCCCACGATGACCTCCTCCACGCCGGCGCCGGGGATCTTGAAGATCTGGATGGCGCCCTCCTGGGCGATCTGCTCGGTGCCCTTGATGAACTGCTTGCGCTTCATGGTATCCTTGGGGCTGACGGTCATGAAGTGCTCCGGTTCGAAGGTGGGGATGCCGGAGAAGCGGAACTTCTTGCCCGGTACAGTGATGGTGTCGCCGATGGAGAAGAGGCCCGGGTCGAATACGCCGATGATGTCCCCGGCGTAGGCCTCCTCCACGATCTCCCGCTCAGAGGCCATTATCTGCTGGGGCTGGCTCAGGCGCAGCTTCTTGCCGGACTGGACGTGGTAGTATTCCGTGTCCCGCTGGAACTTGCCCGAGCAGATGCGCATGAAGGCCAGCCGGTCCCGATGGGCCTTGTTCATGTTGGCCTGGATCTTGAAGACAAAGGCGGAGAAATCCGGGGAGAACACGTCCACCTCGCCCTGGTCGGATACCCGGGGCAAGGGAGCGGTGGTCATGCGCAAAAACTCCTCCA
>CALXDZ010000032.1 GCA_944387205.1 uncultured Oscillospiraceae bacterium | reverse complement strand
TCTTTGCCCCGGCGGGTATCCAGCAGCGGCATATCCAGCACTACGATGTCGATGCCTTTCTCTTTCGTCAATATCCGCCACTGCTCCAAAATCTCCCCATAGTTCCTGCCCAGACGGTCGATGCTCTTGATGTAGAGCAGATCGTCCTTTTTCATTTTTCGCAGCAGGCGTTTGTATTGGGGTCGGTCAAAATCCTTGCCGGACTGCTTGTCCATGTAAATGTTTTTTTCCGGGACAGCAAGCTCCTGCAAAGCGATGCACTGCCGGTCCTCGTTCTGGTCCTTGCTGCTAACCCGGATATATCCGTAAATAGTTCCCGCGATTTATCTCACCTCCCGGCGCTTTTGCCAAACAATGTCGTACCCCAGCACATCGGCCAGCTCCACAGCCTCGCCGTAGCGCAGGCTGCCGCGTTTCAGCTTGTCTGACAAGTTGGGAACGCTGCTGCTCCAACCGTATTCGTCGGCCAGAATTTCCACAGCTTCGCTCATGGTCATGCCAGCCCGGATAATATAGGACTTGATTTCGTTTCGGTAAATCTCTTTGTTTTTCATGGCTTATGCCCTCCTTTTTTCGTTTGCTTGGCGGTGAAGCCGGTACACTGGTGCGCGTACTTGGTTCATCATTAGGCAAATGATGATGTTCTGCGAATAACTGTTTTCTCCGCTCCTTGTGAAGCCCTGCTCACAAAGGGCAAGGTTCGGCTTCACCGTTTCGCGTGGATTTTCGCGGGTTAGGATAATCACACGCCGGACAGCGTGCCCGCTACGCTATCCGGCGTATCGTGCTTTGATGGCGTTATCAGCATAAAAGCACCAGTTTTTTCGCTGTTTTCACTTCCTTTGAAAATATCGCTGCATTTTTACCGTTCTCCCCGAGTGCCGTTCCTGCCCCTGCTTTTTCAGCGGCGTATTCCGGCATTGGCACGCTCTCCCGCGCTTTCAAGCACATGGGGTCATGGCGCTGCTTCCCCTGCCGGGGGTATCCCATTCGGACGGTCATGGAATTTTCAAGGTGCTGTTGTCTCTCGACAAGTACAGTTTAACGAAAAATCGGGCCTGCTCCCGTATATCCAAAAGGTTGGAAAACGGGTGTGAAAAGCGGATATTTCCACGCTTATAGAAATCTGTGCTATAATGGGAAGCAGAACGAGAGGGGGCGCGAATATGAACATCAAGCTGACGATCCCGGAACGGCTCAAAGATTTGCGGACAGAGCGCAGCCTGACGCTGGAACAGCTTTCCGAGGCGACGGGCATTTCCCGTGCCGCCCTCGGCAAATATGAGGCGGACGATTTCAAGGACATCAGCCCGTTCAGCATCGCGGCGCTTGCAAAGTTCTATGGGGTATCCGCCGATTACCTGATGGGGTTGACAGAAACAAAAAATCACCCAAACACAGAGCTGGAAGCCCTGCATTTGGGTGACGGTGCAATTGAAGTATTGAAAGACGGGCAGTTCAACCACCGGCTGCTGTCGGAGCTGATCTGCCATAAAGATTTTCAGCGGTTGATGCTGGACGCAGAAATCTATGTGGATCGTATCGCGGATATGCGCATCAACGACATGAACGCCGTGCTGGAAGCCGTGCGTCAGATGGTGCTGGCAAAACGAGAAGATAGCACGAACGACCTCTATCTCCGCACACTGGAATTGGCGCAGGTGCCGGAGGAAGCATATTTCGGTCATGTGGTTGCAGATGACCTGACAGGGATACTCCGCGGTATTCGGGAAGCCCACAAGACTGACAGCACAACAGCCGACGAGCCATCCGCCGCTGCACAAGCCCAGCAGCAGTTACAAGCGGCAATGAATTTTGAGGGCAGCAGCGATGAGAAGAAGGCGCGGGCCTTTCTGGTGACATTTGGCATTGACTACGATGCGATCACCAAAGAACAGTTCGTCAATCTGATTGAAGTGCTGCGTCTGTCCAAGCACATGAAAAGCCCAATAAGCCAGCGGGGCAAAGGCAACATGACACATGGAAAAGGGAAAAGAAAACGCAAATAGGCAAGAAAATACGCCGTATCCAGCAAAATTTGCTGAATGCGGCGTATTTCTTCGTTGCGCAATCCTGCCTGACAGATGCCATAATCGTAATTCTTTCAAATCACTTTCTTATGAGCACCTGTCCCAGAGGCCGGGACCTTTTTGTTTGCTTATGGGCATAGATTTTTACTGCTTGGCCGCACTCAAGCGGGAAGCTCTCTTCTTACCGAACCACAAAATCACGCCCACATAGAGCACCGCGAACACGGCGCCCACGGTGTAAGCACCGGGCCAGGGGACCCGGAAGCCGATTTGGGCATTGGTGATGTAGGTCATGGTCACAAAGGCATAGAAGCAGGCGGGGATCAGGGGGATCCAGACGAACTTCTCCTTGTGATGCTCGAACATCCACACGGCGATGGCCGCAAAGGCGAACAGGGACAGAGTCTGGTTGGACCAGGCAAAGTAACGCCACAGGGTGTTGAAGCCGGAGGTGTTCACCTTGGCGAACACCAGGATCACAGCCACCAGGGCAAAGATGATGGCGGACAGGCTCAGGCGCTTGGCGTTGGAACTCTGATCGATGTGCAGGGTGTCGGCGATGGTCAGACGCAGAGCGCGCAGGGCCGTATCACCGGAGGTGATGGGCAGGACAATGACGCCCAGCAGGGCGATAATGCCGCCCACGCTGCCCATGGTGTCCCGGGCGATGACGCCGATGGTATCGGTGGCCAGGTTGGGGTCAGCCTGCTGCAGGCCCAGGTTGTAAACGCCCATGGCAGCAGCGGCCCAGACCATGGCGATGAAGCCCTCCAGCACCATCATGTTGTAGAAGGTGCCGCGGCCTTCCTTCTCACTCTTCATGGTACGGGTGATGATAGCCGTCTGCGTGGAGTGGAAGCCGGAGAGGATGCCGCAGGCCACAGTGATGAAGAAAATGGGAATGAAGTGGCCATCGGAGAAATAATCGCCAAAGGCATAGCCGCCAGCCACGTTCCAGTCATCCCAGACATTGACCAGAGGATAGCCATGGACAAACAGGCCAATGAATACGCCGATAGCGGAGAAGAGCAGAATGGCGCCAAAGATGGGGTAGATGCGGCCGATGATCTTGTCAATGGGGAACACAGTGGCGATGAGGTAATAGGCAAAGATGACGCCATAGACCACCCAGGTGGAAACAGAGGTGGCAGCGCCGTCAAAGCCCAGGACCTGCTTGGCAGCGATGTCGCCGGGGGTGTAGATGAACACAGCGCCCACCAGCAGCAACAGCAAGCAGCAGAACACCTCATAGACCCAGAACACACCCTTGGTGGTGTACTTGCGGATCATGTCGGGCATCTGGGTGCCGCCGTCACGCAGGCAGATCATACCGGAAAAATAGTCGTGCATGGCACCGCCGATGATATTGCCGATGGGGATGGTCAAAAAGGCGATGGGCCCGAAGAGGATGCCCTGAATGGGCCCGATGATGGGGCCGGTACCAGCAATATTCAGCAGGTTGATCAGGCTGTTCTTCCAGCTCTTCATAGGGACGTAGTCAACGCCGTCCTGCTTGGTATAAGCCGGAGTCTGACGGTCATCGGGTCCGAAGACCTTCTCGCAGAAGCGGCCGTAAATCGCCGCGCCCACAAAGAGGATGACCAGACCAAGCAAAAATGTCAGCATAGTGTGAACACTCTCTTTTCTCCAAAGAAATTATATGTTCTAGAACAGTACATAACATAGCACAGTCCGCTCCAAAAGGCCCGTTAAAGAAAAGTTCACAGTCGTTAAGATCTTGCAAACCGTTCTCCATATGTTTCTTTTAACGATTCAGTAATCGTTTAAATGTATCGTTATAATAGATATTTAATCGTTTTCGTGTTGATTTTCAAATTTTTTACACGAGCTATTTATGCATGATTTTCATCAAAAAACTGTAGAGTTTTTCTAAAAATTGCCTCTCATTTTCCGCCTGTTTTAGGTGTTTTTGCAGCTGCATCTGATGCTTTCCCCAGGATTTTTCCTCATTTTAATGATTATCTTTACGGCTGCTTTTCAGGAAACTCCTATTTCTTTCCGCTCTCCAAGCGCTTTTTTCTCCTGCAAAGAGGACATTTCCCCTCCCTTGCGACGGGTCTCAACCTGTGATATATTGGGAAAAGATCGAATTTGTATTCCGTTAAGGAGGAATCCTATTATGGACCCTACAGGCGTCATTCACGGCAGATTCCAAATGCTCCACAAGGGGCATATAGAGTATCTGCTGGCCGGCTTGGAGCGATGCCGTTACCTGCTCATCGGCGTATCCAACCCGGACCCCGCCACCACCCGTTTCACCAGCGCCAACCCGCATCGCTCTCTCCCCCTGTCCAACCCGCTGACCTATTTTGAGCGCTTTCAGATGATCCAGGGTGCGCTGCTGGAGGCCGGGGTGGCCCGGGAGCATTTTGATGTGGTCCCTTTCCCCATCAACTGCCCCCAACTGCTGTTCAACTATGTCCCCCTGGATGCCAAGTACTACATGACCATCTATGACGACTGGAGCCTGGAGAAGAAGGCCACCCTGGAGTCCCTGGGCTGCAATGTAGAGATCATGTGGCAGCGCAGCAATGCAGAAAAGTTCACCAGCGGCACCGAGGTCCGCCGCAGAATTGTGGAGGGCCTGCCCTGGCAGGACCTGGTGCCGCCCTTCACCTACCAGTATGTAATAGAGCACCACATCGACCAGCGTCTTTGCGCCATGGCTGCCCAAGCCAAGGCGGAAGAGCAGCAGTAAAGCCCCAACTCACGGCTCACATCCGCAAAAATAGGCCCGCAACGATTCGTTGCGGGCCTATTTTTGACATTTGAGATAGGAATTGCTTTTCACCGTCTGAAAATTCTGCTATCCTGACAGCAGAAAGCAATGAATCCCTTTATCTCCTTTTCTGATTGGAAATGCTCCTTACCAATAGGGTAAACGTTGCACACACGATGATCACAGACGCTGCATAGTACGCTTCCCGACCTGTCAGGAAATTAAAAATCAAAATTGCCACCGCAATGATGAAAAGAATGATCTCCAAAGCGATCCGCATTGTCTTACCTCCCTTATCCTCTGGAGTTTTTTTCCGATTCAGTATATCACATCAAAAGGACATTTTCCATTATCTCTTTTCCCAGGAGCGGCCCTGTCGCTCAGCACTCACCCGCGTCCTCCATGCCAGGGCGGGGCATAATTTAAAAGGAGGGATCTTCATGTGTGAAACCAACCATTCCTTCGGAGAGCATCTGGCTACTCTGCGCCAGGCCGCCGGTCTCTCCCAGCAGGCTCTGGCCGACCAGTTGTGCGTCACCCGTCAGGCCGTCTCCAACTGGGAGCGGGATCAGACGCTGCCGGATCTGGTGATGCTGCGAGCCATCGCTCAGGCCCTGGGCACAGATCTGAACACCCTAGGTTCCACCGCTCCGGCGGCAAAAAAGCCCCGGCAGATCCGCCGTGGGCTGTGGGCTGCAGCGGCGCTGGCCCTGGTCTGTACCCTGTCTCTGGGGGCATACCTGCTCCGGCAGCCCGGGGAGGCTCCCGCCCCTTCTCCGACAAAATATATCTCCTCCCTGCCGACTCACCGAATCCAGTTTACCACCGCCGATGGAATCACCATCACCACTGCCTCCGACGGTCGTCAGGAGCTCCCCCCGCTGCTGGATGCATTTTCCGACGCAGAGCCCGGACCGGTGAAGCGCACAGCGGAACTGGGGGACACCCTCTCCTATCTGGCCGAGCAGTATGTGCTGTCCCTGGCACCGGAATACCAGGGTGGGCAACTGCTCTCATCTTGGGATGAGACGCTCTTTTGGCTCTATAAGATCGGCATCAGCCGCGGCAATATCATGACCCGGGAGCAGGTGGAGGAGGCCCTTTTGGACCTCCTGGGCTATACCAAAGCGGTCACCCACCACTCCACGCCCCACTTCACCCTCACAGAAGAGGGCTATGTGCCCCAGGACGTAGCCACTGCCCAGCCCCTGTCCTTCTCCGTAAAATCCCTGGAAAAAGGCGAAGGCCAGGAGTGGGAAACTTTGTTGGAGCAGGAGGACGGGACCGCTGTCACTCTGACTCTGACCTTGGAGGCGGATACCGTCCGCTTTTCCTCCATCGCCCACACCAGCGGCAGCCTCTGAGGGGCCTTGTTCTCTGCTTTTGCAGCAAAATGACAAGCGTGAAAAAGGCCAAAAGGAACTTATGAGGTGAACTGCCAATAACAGTTCCGCAAAATAAAAAACGAATCAACAACAAGGAGGGGGCATTTTAACTATGCTCCCTCCTTGTTTTGCCTGCTCTGCAAATCAATCTATTTTCCCATTCATAATGTCATTGTAAGTTTGATCTAAGAGCAGGCGCAAATCCGAAGTGTCCGCCTGATATACTTCGTTATTTAATAAAATCGTATTCTCGTCCAGTTCCACAGATATATCTTCGTTCGGGGTATTGAGGAAAAAATAATAATAACAGTTTGACATCTTATCAGGACGAGTGGTCTTCTCTTGCATATTCAATTCATTGATTGCAGATACAATATCTTTGATCCTGCTATTATCGGTAACCGTATAACTTCCATCATATTGCGGGTAACTCGTAAAATAAATGCTGGTTGCATGCTCAGGTGCAAGTGGCAAGATACTCGTATCTCGACAAAAGAAAATTACAGCCGCAACAATCAAAATCAATCCCAAAAATGGAAAAATGATTTTTCTGTTCTTCATTCGTCGCTCCCCCCTCAAATGCCGCATCCAGAATGATGTACCTTTGGGTTGATTATAACAAGCATCACGATAGGGCGCAACGATTTTAAACAATGCTCCCAGTTCTGTCCAGTCAGGACATATTTTCAGCAGGAGTGTTCCGTTGTTCCAGTAAAATGATTCATTCCCACAGAGCAGTGAACTGGATCACGTGGTTCGGATTATCATTTGTTGGCACTGCGTATCAACCTGTGAGAAATCCTGAAAGGAGTATTTCAGCGAGTAAAACCTGTCCATGAGCCAGTCAGCGATGGCAGGGCTGCTAAAGGGTAAAGAGATATAGGTGTTTTTGCCATCTCAGACAAGCAGTCCAGGCAGATTCCTGTTTTTCCCATTTCTCAGCGTCTTTTAGCCGTGCGGATGCCTATTAGATCATAGGTCCGCAGGAAAGGCTCGATCCGTGCCCCGGCATGGAGATGGTGGAGCAGGATCTCTCCGCAGGCCAGGCCGTCGCTGCCCGCCTGATGGTGGTCCAGCTCCAGCCCCAAGGAGTCGCACAAGGTGTTGAGTCGGTGATTAGGCAGCTGAGGCAGCAGACGGCGGCTCATCTGGCAGGTACAGACATAGGAGACCGTACCATGCCAAAAGATACCATAGTCCCGCAGGCACTTGGCCAGCACCCCCATGTCAAAGGGCGCGTTGTGGGCCACCAGCAGTCCGCTGTCCATCACCGGTCCCAGCTCCCGCCACAGCTCCGGAAAGGTGGGCTTGTCTGCCACCAGCTCCGGGGTGATACCAGTGAGAGAGACATTGAAAGGGTCAAAGGAACACTCCGGGTCCACCAGGGTGTCATACTGTTCTGTCACCTGCCCGTTCTCCACCACGGTGACGCCGATGGCGCTGATACGGTCGTTGCGGCAGTTGGGGGTCTCCACGTCAAAGGCAATGTAGCGCTCCTGCAAATCCTTCTCCTCCTCTCTCAAATGCTCCCAGGTTTTCTCCCTTGCCGCCCTTCTCCGCGGGGGCAGCAGAGCGTTTTTTCTCTCTTTTGCGCCGCGCTCTTCATGCAGCTCGACACGCCTTTATGGCAGCGATTGTATCACACCTCTGCTTACCAGGCAAGTTTATCCAAGGGCACATTTCCAGCGAAAAAACAGAGACACCCGAAGCCGGGTGTCTCTATTTTTTCAAAATCTACGGGTCATTTCAGCTGACTGCCGTCCCGGAAGGCGTTGCCTACCTTCTCACCCAGCTTGCGGTAGGCGCTGTGGATGGGGTCAAAGGTGATGGGCTGGAGCTTGTCCGGGTCGATCTTACCGTCATCGCCCAGCACCTTCTCGTCAGCGCTGACGTTGACGATCTTTCCCACCAAACGGCAGGTGGCCGGGTCGTAGCTGACCAGACTGCACTCCAATGTCATGGGCAGCTCATCGATGACAGGTGCGTCCACAAATTCCGACTTGGTGGTATGCCAACCCGTCTTCTCCAGCTTGTTTGCCACATTGTTGCCGGAAACGATGCCCACATAGTCGCAGGCAACCATCTGTTCCACGGTGGCCATGCTGACGGTGAAAGCCTTGCGGTCCAGGATATTGGCAGTGGTCTTGTGCTCCTCACTGATGCAGATGGAGATCTCATCGGCCTCACTGATGCCACCCCAGGCCGCATTCATAGCATCGGCAGTGCCATCTGAGCCATAGGTGGCCAGGATAAGCACCGGCTGGGGATAGGTCCAGGGCTTGGCTCCAAAGTTCTTGCGCATGGGAAAATACCTCCTTTTGATTCGGCAGACCCTATACCAGCTCCGCCGCTTTCTTACAGGTCAGATCTCACCGGAGCGTCTCCTCCACAAGGGGGACGTATCCCTGTCTCGGGAAATCTTCTTTCTCTATGATACTTCACCCCTAAGCAGTGCGCAAGTGCAAAAGGAAGAAAACGAATATGCTGCTCCGCCCGCCTATATGCTCTGCCGCAGCTTTTCCACAGCGGCAGCAAAGGTTGGTCTCTCCCGAAGCAGGCGGTACTTCTCCCCTTGCTGAATCTCTTCCAGGAGCATCCGCCGCATTTCTCTGGTCATATCCTGCTCAGACGATCTGTCTGTCGGCGTTACCCCAGGCGCAAATAAATCCTCATCCACCGGAGAAAAGGGTCCTGTGAGGACCTCCACATACCGGGCAAAGCATGCTTCCGCCCGATCCGTCTGTCCCATATCCAAATAGGTCTCAAAGTACAATCCCTCACTCATATCCGGAAAGCCGAAGGCCCTGGCCATGGACTGGTAGGCACGGCAGATCTTCAGCACCCGTTCCTCATCCAGAGCGAATCTGGGGTCCAGGAGTACCGTCAGGCAGGTCATTGCGCTGCTAACCAGCAGATACAGCCGACGCTGGGCTGTTTTCAGAGCCTCCTCCGGCTGCTCTTTTTTCAGATAGCACTGGACCCAGACAGGGGTAGGGTCGGCTGTATGCTCCGGCAGCTCCCGCAGCAGCGCCTCCGCCTGGTCCGTCTCCCCCTCTCTGGCCGCCAGGCCTGCCAGCTGCACGGTGGCCATCTGCCAGTAGGCGGCACTTCTGGAGGCCCGGACCTGCAGCAGCAGCGCCCGCTTGCGCCGACGCCTCCGCTGTTCTGCCTCCTGATCCGGCTGGGCAAGGCCCAGCATCCACAGCATATCGTACACCGCCGCAGCTTGAAACCGAAGGGCGTCAGAGCTGGGATACTGGTGCAGCAGCTCCTCCAGCGCCTTCTCGCCGGAAAGCGGTCCCTCCTGCCGGGCTCTTTCCACCACAGCACGGATTCTCTCAGCTATCTCCTGGTCAGACAGCGTCGGGTGAAATTGCAGCAGCTGGTCCACACTGGTCTCCAGCGCTCTGGCCAGCGGACACAAAAGAGTGATATCCGGATAGGAGCTGTCCCGCTCCCACTTGCTCACTGCCGGGGCAGACACCCCCAGGGCAGCTGCCAGCTGCTCCTGCGTCAGGCCCCTGGCTCTGCGCAAGGCGGCAATGTTGGCGCCGATCTTCATCTGTCGGATTTCCTCCATTTTACTCCCCTCCTGTTCCTTGCCTCCATTGTATCCTCTTTTCCCATCCGACAGCAAGAGAGGCACAGGCAACCTCAGGGAAGGATTTTATAACCAGCGGTTCAGTTCTCTTAGGTTCCTTTTATTTTTTACATTCCAGGGTTGCTCATTGCCTTTTTGTAGAAACGGAATGCACTATTTTTAAAATTGTCTGACAGTTAAACTCAGCAGAGAGCGGGCAGCACGGCACCACGGACAGGCAATGCCTGTTCGTGTCCAAAACAGCGGAGCTCTCTGACAGCTCTTGCAAAAGGCTGCTTGCATCATTCAGGCAGCTTCTAAGAATCCAATAAAAGGAGGATACTCCCCGGAACACACCATAAAAGCCTTCGATGCAGTGGTCATCGGCGCCAGCGAGCCCAACGAGGCCGCCTTTATACTGTTCAAGGAGCAGCCGGTAGAACTGATTCCAGAAGGATAAGATGCTTAATCGCCGGTTCACATTGGGGACAACCGCCCCCGTACTCTGGAGGAGGCAGACAAAGGTTCAACGTCACCCAGCATATCCGCTAGGTTAAGGCCCAAGGCTCTGCACAAGCTGCGCTACTCCTTCCTCCCCAAAAAGTTCAAGGGCTTTTTAAATAAAAAGTAAAAAGCTCCGCCGGCCCAGATTTTCTGGATCGGCGGTGCTTTTTGATATCTGCCTACCACAGGGAATGCTCTACGACCTTTTTCTCTGATCATTACTCCTCAACGGAGATCTCTACTCTTGTGGCATCCCCGCTATGCAGAGTTCTAGCATTGTCCAGATAGCGGCTGATGACATAGTACAGCTCGTCCCTGGGAAGGACCTCCGGGTGGATCTCCTCCAATCCTCTAAGGGGATCGACGTGGGTTTCCAGCTCACGGGCCAGAGCCTCCATGGCAGGGATCTCCTCCGGGCAGACCGCTCCGTTCTGGATCATTCCCTCCGCCTGCTCCAGTTCAGCAAACATATTCCACATCACCACCAACCGAGCCTGGTGGTAAGCCGCCTGCTCCGGAGGCAGCTGACCGGTATACTGGGCTGCCTCATGATATACCATGTGGAATCGAGACAGCAGCTCGCTGAACACTGCCGGGTCCACCGGCCGGCGCAAACTGCGGCGGATCACCGCCCAGTAGTTGGCCTGGAGCCGATAGAGTTCTTGCAGGTTGCGGCGAAACTGGGGCTCCCGCCGGTTGGGCAGCAAAAAGCGGTTGACCACCAGCACCAGCGCCACCGCCATCGCCAAATAAAAGAGCCGCAGCCAGATAGCCTCAGTCTCCTTTACAGTGAGCGTAGCCATGGTCAAAGCAAAGGCTGTGGAGAAGATGGGCTGGACCCAGGTGCCAGGCGTACAGCAGTACATCAAAGAGATCATCACCAAGGAAAATAGGAACACCCCCGGCAGACCTGGAAGATAGGGATACACCAGGTGGACCAGAAGGCAGCCGATGGCCGTGCCCACAGGGCGGGTCACCATCCGGTGGGCGCTCTCCTCATAGCTGGGCTGGAGCAGCAGATAGGCGTGGAGAGGAAACCAATAGGTGTGTTCAAACTCCCACAGGTAGCTGACGGTGCAGCTGATGGTCATAACCACCGACAGCCGCAGGGCAAACCGGAATTCAAAGCAGCCCGGTGACAGCCTCTGACGCAGGTTCTGCCATACGGAGGACCAGGGCACGTGGTAAAGACGTACACTGTGGTGCCCGGGCAGCGGCTCCCGGCACAAAAGCAGCAGGGTGTGCAGCACACTGCGGGAGAAGATCCGCAGGCGTCCCTGGGGCAGATCCGTGTGCTGAAGCAGGGATTGAAGCTGTGCGGACAGCTGCTGGAATTCCTGGTTTTCCCGGGCTGCCTGCAGCTGCCGCACCAGATCCGCCAGCGTGTGCATGATTCGGGAAAAGCCGGGAGTCTCCCTGGCCCGCCGCCAGGCCTCCTCGTCGGTGACCAGATAGGATGCCCGCTGGAACAGCAGGGCAAAAAGGTGGTAAAACCTCTTTTGCTGATCCGGCAGCTGCAGCAGGTGCCGCCGGTCATAGCCCATCCGGTGAAAGCTGCGGGCCAGCTCATAGAGCTCCTTCCCCGCCGTCTTACTGTCCCCACCGCCGGCCAAGTCATCCAGCAGCTGGGCAAGACGGGTCAGGCTGCGGGAGATCTGCCCCGCAGGGTCGACAGCAGTGTGGCTGAGCCTGCCATAGAGAACCAAGGCAATCACCAGCAGCACGCAGCAAAAGACCACCGCTGCCAGCTGGGTAGGCAGCTGCTCCAGTGTGGGTGGGCGCAGCTCCAAAAATACAAAGGTCATGGCATAGCCAATGTGTCCCTTTGGTGTGAACTGGCTGCTTCGCCACAGGACCAGACAAAAGGGAACTGTAAAGTTAAGCAGAATACACAGCCATACACTCCGTCCTGCTGCAAAGGCCAGCAGACACAAAAGCAGCGACATCAAGCACATGCGCAGATAGTCGCCAGGCCCATTAGGCTCCCGGCGCCGCACCTGAAACAGGGTAGTGGAACAGGATACCACCATGGCATAGGTGGTCCCGAACAGCTCTGTTACCAGCAAAAACTGTACAATATAAAATAAAATTGTGGGAAAGGCATTCCTCCACCGTCGCACAAATAGTGCCCAAAAGTCCTTTACTTTGGAAATTGCACCCATGATCTCATCACCTTCTCCCCGCGTTGGTGTTTCCACACCGGGTGCGAAGTTGTCTCTTGCAGCGATCCCTGACAGCTGCCGATTCTCGGCCGCCATTGTGAAATTGCGGGGCCTATGCCCCGCAAGTAAGGTACCCTATAGCTGAACATCTGCAAATAACAGTTATATAGATATTATAGCGGCAATTCGCCTGCCCACGCAAGGGCCAAATCCAAGTCCGTTAAAAAAATGTGAAAAATAGCGAAAATCCATATCAAGTATGTTCTCTTGGCATGAAAAATAGAAAAACGCTCCGGGATGACCATATCCCGGAGCGCTTTTCTGAAAGGAAGGGAGAGGTATATGGGAGAGGCAGGGCTGCAGCCCTCCTTGAAAGGGCCGCAGGCTCCGCCGTTCCTGCAAAAAATGGCTTAGAGCTCGTTATAGCTCTTTTCCAGCCGCACGTAGGTCTTGTAACGCTCGTCAGCTTCCCGCTGCGCCTCTTCAAACAGAGCCTGGGCCGCCTCGGGATGCTTGATCTTCAGGCCGGCGTAGCGGACCTCGCCGTCCAGGAACTCGCTGACGGGCACCGTGGGCTGCTTGTAGTCCAGGGAGAAGGGCTTCTCGGCCTTGTCAGGGTTGTAGCGGTACAGGGGCCACAGGCCGCAGTCCACGGCCTTCTTCATCTCGGCCTGGACATGGTTCATGCCGGCCTTGATGCCGTGGTTGATGCAGGGAGCGTAGGCGATGATGATGGAGGGACCCTTGTGGTCCACGGCCTCGGTGACCGCCTTCATCAGCTGGCCCGGGTTGGCGCCCATGGCCACGGAGGCCACGTACACGTTGGGATAGGTCATCATCAGACGGCCCAGATCCTTCTTGGCGGTGCGCTTGCCGCCGTCGGCAAACTTGGCGGAGGCGCCCACGGGAGTGGCCTTGGAGGACTGGCCGCCGGTGTTGGAGTACACCTCGGTGTCCACCACGAAGATGTTGATGTCCTCGCCGGAGGCAATGACGTGGTCCAGTCCGCCGTAGCCGATATCGTAGGCCCAGCCGTCGCCGCCGAAGAGCCAGACCACCTTCTTGGACAGCTGATCCTTGTGCAGCAGGATCTCGTCGGCCAGAGCCTTGGCCTCGCCGGTGAGCTCCGCCTTCTCCAGTGCAGCCACCAGAGCGCGGCTGTCGGCATCGTTGGTCTCCAGGTTGTCAACGGAAGCAAGCCAGGCGTCGATGGCAGCAGCGATCTCGGTGCCGTCCACCATGGGACGCGGCACATCCACCCGGAGCTTGACGTTGTTGCGGCGCTGCTTCACAGCCAGGCACATGCCCAGGCCGTTCTCCGCCTGATCCTCGAACAGCGTGCCGTAGAAGGCGGGGCCGCGCCCCTCCTTGTTCTTGGTGTAGGGCAGAGAGGGGAATGCACCGGCCCAGGCCAGGGAGCAGCCCACGCCGTTGACCCAATAAGTCTTCTCGCCGTAGAGCTGGGTGAGGAGCTTAGCATAGGGGGTCTCGCCGCAGCCGGCGCAGGCGCCGGAGAACTCCACCAGGGGCTGATAGAACTGGCTGCCCTTGAGGGTCTTGCGGTCGAAGACGCCGGGCTTGTCGCTCAGGGACAGGGCGTAGTTCCAGTTGGTCTCGTCGTACATGGTGTCGTCCACAGGCTCCATGGTCAGGGCCTTGTCCTTGGCCAGGCAGGAGGCGGCGCAGCTGCCGCAGCCGGTGCAGTCCAGCGTGGAGACCTGGAGGCGGTACTTCAGGCCCTTGGCGCCCTTGGCGGCCACCATGGTGAAGCCGGCGGGAGCGGACTTGGCCTCCTCCTCGTCCACCAGGTAGGCGCGGATGGCGGCATGGGGACAGACAAAGGTGCACTGGTTGCACTGCAGGCACTTGCTGGGATCCCAGTGAGGCAGCGCGGCGGCAATGCCCCGCTTGTCGTATTTGGAGGTACCCAGAGGATAGGTACCGTCCTGGTGATCCAGGAAGGCGGAAACGGGCAGATCATCGCCGCGCTGCCGGTTGCAGGGGATGACAATGTTCTTGACCACATCGGGCAGGTTCTCGTCCACGGTACGCTCGTCCTTGGCCTGAGACCAGGAGGCGGGCACCTCCACCTTCACGGGGCTGTTGATGCCGGCGTCCACGGCGGCCATGTTCATGCTGACCACCTTTTCGCCCTTCTTGGCGTAGGTCTTCTGGACAGCCTCCTTCATGTAGCGGACAGCGTCGTCCACAGGCATGACGCCCGAGAGCTTGAAGAAGGCGGCCTGCAGGATCATATTGGCGTGGTTGCCCAGACCCAGCTCGCTAGCCAGACGGTTGGCGTCCACAGTGTAGAACTGGACATTGTGGTCGGCAATGTACTTCTTCACGTCGCCGGGCAGGTGCTCCTCCAGCTCCGCCTGGTTCCAGGAGGTGTTGAGCAGGAAGGTGCCGCCGTCCTTGATCTCGTGGATCATGTCATAGCGGGTGATGTAGGACTGGGAGTGGCAGGCCAGGAAATCCGCCGCCTTGATGAGGTAGGTGGAACGGATGGGGCTCTTGGAGAAACGCAGGTGGGACTTGGTGATGCCATAGGACTTCTTGGAGTCGTACTCGAAATACGCCTGGGTGTACATACCGGCGTGGTCGCCGATGATCTTGGCGGAGTTCTTGTTGGCACCCACCGTGCCGTCGCTGCCCAGACCCCAGAACTTGCAAGACACGGTGTCAGCGGACTCGGTGATGAGGGGCTCGGTCACATCCAGGGACAGCTTGGTCACATCATCCACCACACCGATGGTGAAGAGCTGCTTGGGCTCATCCTTGGCCATGTTGTCGAAAACAGCCTTGATCTGGGCGGGAGTCACGTCCTTGGAAGCCAGACCGTAGCGGCCGCCATAGATGGTAGGAGCGTTGGGATCATTGGCATAGGCGGCGCACACGTCCAGATAGACAGCTCCGGCGATGGCACCGGGCTCCTTAGAACGGTCCATGGCGGTGATCTTCTTCACCGTCTTGGGCATGGCACCCAGGAAATACTTCATATCGAAGGGGCGGAACAGGTGGATCTGGAGCAGACCCACCTTCTCGCCTTTGGCGCTCAGGTAGTCCACCACTTCCCGGGCAGCCTCGCAGGCGGAGCCCATCATGACGATGACGCGCTCGGCATCCTGGGCGCCGTAGTAGTTGAAGATGTGGTAGTCCCGGCCGGTGATCTCATTGATCTTGGCCATGTAGCCCTCCACCACGCCGGGGATGGCGTCGTAGTCGCTGTTGTTGGCCTCCTGGGACTGATAGTAGACATCGGGGCCCTGGACGGTGGTACGCTGAACAGGGTGCTCGGGGTTCATGGCCAGCTGATGATAGGCCTCCAGAGCGTCCATATCCATCAATCCGGCCACCTTGTCCAGATCGATCATTTCGATCTTCTGGATCTCGTGGGAGGTGCGGAAGCCGTCAAAGAAGTGGATGAAGGGCACCCGGGTCTTGACCGTGGTCAGATGGGCCACGGCGGCCAGGTCCATAACCTCCTGGACGCTGGCAGTGGACATCATGGTGACACCAGTGGTACGGCAGCTCATCACGTCCTGATGATCGCCGAAGATGTTGTTGGCGTGCTGGGCCACGGAGCGGGCGGCCACGTGGAACACCGCGGGCATCCGGTGGCCGGCCATGATGTACAGGTTGGGGATCATCAGCAGCAGGCCCTGGGAAGAGGTGAAGGTGGTGGCCATGGCGCCGGCCTCGGCAGCGCCGTGGAGTGCGCCGGAGGCGCCGCCCTCGGACTGCATCTCCACCAGCGTCACGCTCTGGCCGAACATGTTCTTGCGGCCGCTGGCGGCCCACTCGTCCACCTTTTCACTCATGGGAGAGGAGGGCGTGATGGGGAAAATGCCGGCCACGTCCGTGAAATGGTAGGCAACGGTGGCGCAGGCCTCATTGCCGTCCATGGTTTTCATGATTTTTTTCTCAGACATTGGGATCCTCCTATATTTGTTGCAATACACGCTGCATATCCGCCTAAGGCGGGAGATTACATCTTGATCACGGCGCCCTGGTCAGCGGAAGCGGCAGTCTTGGCATACATCCGCAGATAGCCGTTGGGGATGTGCTTCTCAGGCATCTTCAGGTTCTCATAGCGCCGGGCGATCTCCTCGTCGGCCACATGGAGCTCCAGCCGGCCCTCATCCACATCGATGAGGATCTCGTCCCCATCCTCCACGATGGCCAGAGGCCCGCCCTCGGCAGCCTCCGGGGAGATGTGGCCCACGAAACAGCCGTTGTTGGTGCCGGAGAAACGGCCGTCGGTGATCAAGGCAGCGGACTTGCTCAGGCCCACGCCGTACATATACTTCATGGCCTTGAACATCTCACGCATGCCGGGGCCGCCCTTGGGGCCCTCATAGCGGATGACCACCACGTCGCCGGCCTCGATCTTGCCGCCCAGGATGGCCTCCTCGGCCTCCTCCTCGCTATTGTAGCACTTGGCCTTGCCCACGAAGTGGTGCATGGCGGGATCGATGGCGCCGGGCTTGCTGATACCGGTGTTGGGGCACAGGTTGCCGTGGAGCACAGCCACACCGCCGGTCTTGGAGAAGGGCTCTTCCACGGTCTTGATGATGGTGGGATCCTCGGGGTACTCATAGATGTACTCCTTCAGGTTCTCGCCCAGGGTCTTGCCGGTAACGGTCATAACGGAGGTATCCAGCAGGTCGCCCAGGCGCTCTTCCACCTTGGGCACGCCGCCGGCGCGATAGAAGGCCTCCATCTCGGGCTTAGCAGCGGGGTTGACCTTGGCGATCTGAGGCGTGACCTTGGTGAGCTCCTCGAACTCCTCCACCACGTTCATATCCAGCTCCGCCTCGTTGGCGATGGCAGCCAGATGCAGCACGGCGTTGGTGGAGCCGCAGATGGCCATGGTGACCTTGATGGCGTTGCGCAGAGCCTCCTTGGTCAGGATCTTGCGGGCAGTGATACCCTTCCTGCACAGCTCCACGATGGCGCGGCCAGACTCGAAGGAGTGGCGCAGACGGGCAGCGTAGGCCGCGGGGATCAGAGCGCCGCCGGGTAGGGTCATGCCCAGAGCCTCAGACACGCAGCACATGGTGTTGGCGGTGCCCAGGAAGGAGCAGGAGCCGCAGCCGGGGCAGGCGGTGTTCTCCAGAGCCGCATACTCACACTCAGTGATCTTGCCGGACTTCACCATGCCCAGCGCCTCGGAGATGGAGGTCAGGTCGGACTTGCGGCCGTCGAACTCAATGCCGCCCAGCATGGGGCCGCCCACGCAGACGATGCAGGGGATGTCCAGACGGGCTGCGGCCATCAGCATGGCGGGCACGATCTTGTCGCAGGAGGCCAGCAGCACCAGGCCGTCCAGGCGATGGGCCTGGGCCATGATCTCCACGGAGTTGCAGATGATCTCACGGGAGGGCAGGATGTAATGCATGCCCTCGTGACCCTGGGCCACGCCGTCGCAGGCGGCGATGGTGCCGAACTCCACCGGCGTGCCGCCGGCAGCGTAGATGCCGTTCTTGACGTACTCCGCCACCTTGTCCAGGTTGAAGTGGCCGGGCACCAGGGTGTTCCAGGTGTTGGCGATGCCGATCAGGGGCTTTCCCTCTCTGAGCTCACTATCGGTATAGCCCATGGACTTGAAAAGAGAGCGGGCAAAGGCACTGTCCTCTTCCCCCAGGATCGTCTTGCTGCGAAATTCCATTCGGTTTTCCTCCTCATATATTGTGCGGTCCACCGGAGCAGACCTGCACGATGCAAATTTAAGACTCCGTTTTATTCTGCATTGCTGACTCTCATTCCGATATTTATTATAATTTGCCGTTTTGCGTTTGTCAATATCGCACGTTAATCAGCTATGCAAAACATTTGTTATTTTTTTCTTCTTGTTGACAGATGTGGTCTCATCTTCTATAATAAAGTCAACAATTTATTCTGCATTGCAGAATGGCAGGTGATTTGAACTATGGCAACGACCAAAAACATTCAATCTGTGGAGCGGGCCTTTTCCATTCTGGAGCTGTTCCAGGAAGGCGGCGCGCCGGAGCGCAGCGTGAAGGAGATCTCCGAAGCGCTGGGACTGAATAAGAGCACCACCTTCGGTCTCATCAACACCCTGACAAACTTGGGCTATCTCCAGCAAAACGAGGAGAACCAGAAGTACGTCCTGGGGCTGAAGCTGCTGAGCTTTTCCAACGCGGTGAAGGTCCAGAACATCATCATCCGGTCCGTGCACCCTTACCTGGAGCAGATCTCCCGGAAATATGGCGAGACGGTCCACTGCGCAGTGGGGCAAAAGGGCGGCGTGATCTATGTGGACAAGGTGGAGGCCACCGGTTCCATCTATATCAGTACCCAGATCGGCACCCGGAATGATCTGCACTGCACTGGCGTAGGCAAGTGCATCCTGGCCTATCTGCCGCCGGAGGAGCAAGAGCAGGTCCTCTCCAGCCAGCTGAAAACCATGACCTACAACACCATTACCAACTCCGAGCAGCTGCGGGAGGAGATCACCCGGATCCGGGAAAACGGCTACGCCATGGACAACGAGGAGATTGCCATCGGATTGAGCTGTGTGGCGGTGCCTGTCTTTTCCGCTCCGGGAAAAACCGGCTGCGCCATCAGTGTCTCCGGTATGACCTCCCGCATTCAGCTGGCGCTGAAAAATGGGTTGGTGGAGGAGCTCAAGCGGGTAGCTGCTGAAATCTCCAGGACCACCTTTGGCTATACCTACACACCCACGCTGTAATCCTCATTCCCTGCTGAAAGCGGCGGCGGAAGGGCTCTCGCTCTTCTGCCGCCGTTTTTTCAGCGGCAGATGCCGATTTATTTCCGCTGTTCCCGGTCCTGCCAGGCCTTGGCCGGGTTTTGCACGCCCATTTTCCCGCCGCTGATCTCCAGCGTGGCACCGGTGATATAGCGGGCGTAGTCCGAGGCCAGGAATGCCATGGCCCAGGCCACGTCGACGGCCTCGCCAAAGGCCTGCAGAGCGATGGCACCCCGCAGCTGATCGCCCTTTTCCGCAATGAGCGCATGGTTCATATCGGTATTGATGACGCCGGGAATATAGCCGTTGACCCGGATCCCATAGGGCGCCAGTTCCGCAGCCAAGGTTTTGACCATGGAGCTGACCGCCGATTTGGTGGCAGCATACACCCCACTGCCCACAGAGGGGAACACCGCCGCAAAGGAGGAGGCCAGCAGCATTACGCCGCCCCGCTCCTTCATGGCCTCAAAGGCAATGCGGGCACCCAGGTAGACAGATTTCATATTGGTGTCCACAGTCTTGTCCCACAGTTCCTCGGAGGTGTCGATGATGCTGTACTGGGGGTAGATCCCCGCATTGCTCACCCAGATGTCCACGGGACCCAGAGTCTCCTGTGCATTGGCCGCAAAGGACCGCAAAGAGCCGGCATCGGAGACGTCGCAGGTCTCACCAAATACGGTAATTCCCTTTTCCTTCAGCTCCTGCACCGCCTTTTCCAGCTTTGCAGGATTTGTACCGCAGATGGCCACCCTGGCACCCAGGGAGCCCATCAGTTCCGCGCAGGCCAGGCCGATCCCCGCAGTTCCTCCAGTGATGAGGGCAGTCTTATTGTCAAATCGGATCTTCAAAGGGAACTCCTCCTTTCCAGCGCAGAATGCGCCGGTGAAAATAAACCGGGGACGCTCCGGCAAACGAAGCGTCCCCGGAAGAGCGGGAAAGCGGAATAACGGGATCAGCCCAGCAGACCCACCGCGTTGAAGATTGCAATAGCGATGATGCAGATGATGGAAGCCACCACGCTGGGAAGAGTCACATATTTCAGAGACTGCTTGGTATCCAGGTGGAAGAACTGGCCCATGACCCAGAAGCCGGAGTTGTTGACATGGTCAAACATCAGGGTGCCGGCACCAATGGCCAGAACAGCAGCTAAGGGGGACAGGCCCAGCGCATCCAGCATGGGCAGCACGATGCCGGCAGCGGTCATACCAGCAGTGGTCATGGAACCCACGGCGGACATCATGATGACGGCCACAGCCCAGGGCACCAGGATAGCGGGAACAGGGCTGTTGCCCACCATCTCAGACAGGGGCTCCAGAGCCGGTGCACTTTTGAGCACAGAACCGAAGGCGCCGCCCATGGCGGTGATCAGCAGAGGGGACAGGCACACGATCAGGCCACGTGCCACCCACTTATTGAGCATCACATCGCTCAGGGTGGAATTGGCCTCCTGGGGGAAGTTATCCTGATAGTACTTCAGCACAGCCTTGCGCTGTTTATAGCCCAGCCACAGGGAGTACAGAACGCCGATGAACAGAGCCACCACCTTGTGGCCGATGGTGGTGCAGATCAGATAGACAATACCGTCAGGATCGGCATACATAGAGGCGAAGGAAGACAGAGAGATCAGCGCCACAGGCAGCAGCAAAGGCAGGAAAGCCAGGAACGTATTGGGCAGGTTGGCATCCTTGATGAGAATGTCATCGATGTTGTCAGAGTGAGACTCAGACATACCCTTGACCATCTCAGGATTGGGATCGATCCACTCCTTCTCGGTCCATTTCTTGATCAGCAGCCATGTGCCAAAGAAGCCGATCAGGGAGATCACGATACCCCAAACAATGGTCATCCCCAGGTCCGCCTCGAACATCAGGGCGATGGCCAGGATACCAGGGGTGGGAGGCACCAGACCGTGAGTCAGGAACAGGCCCAGGCCAGTGAAGGAAGCCATAGTGGACATGGAGATGTGCTTCCGCTTGGACAGCATAGAGGCAATAGGGGCCGTCAGCACCATGGTGATGTCGCCGAACACAGGGATGGACATGATGAAGGCAGTCAGCGCAGGAGCCAGCTCCATGTTTTTGCCCCGGAACAGCTTGATAAAGAAGTTTGCAATGGCTTTTGCTGCGCCGGTATCTTCAATGGCCATGGAAATGATGGCGCCCAGGATAATGGTGATACCAACACTGCCCAGGGTGCTTCCAAATCCGCTTCCGATCATATCGGCCGTACCGGAAACACCAAATCCCAGCACAATGCCAGTGAGCAGGGCCACGGTGAACAGCGCCATCACAGGATGTACCTTCAGCTTGATGATCAGCAGCATCAGCAGCAAAATCGCCACTACCAGAACAACAAGAAATACTCCAGGTGTCATAAGTTGTTTTCTCCTTTTCTCCTATTCTCTTTCTTGGATGCATTAAAACGCATCTTGCTTGGTGAAGTCCTCTCATCACTTCCTCTTCTTCTATTCTTTTTTGTCACTTGTTATTCTATATCGCAGAACGTCTGCATATTATCACTGGGATACACCATTTGTCAATATCTCCCCTATGTTTTTATCGATTTTCAACTATATTTCTTTTTGATTTTGTAATTATTAGACAAAAATCATTTTTAATCAATTTCTCTTTCCTTTTTTTCTCAATTTCTAAACTTTGCTTTTTCATTATTTTATTCTTTATTGTAGAATGGCAATTTTTGAACAAGGTCCGCATTTCGAAGAATAGCCGCATTCTTTGCTTACTTTACTCTCCCAATTATGATTCCCCCGCTATTGTGCCCTCTTTATTTGCGCAAAAGGAATGTTTCAGGTGTCTTTGCTTTTTCCCATAAAAAAACGACGGTCCCCCTCCTTTCAAAGGGAAACCGTCATCTCTTTCTCGTTAATTCTCTTTTTCCGCGCAACAGTAACTTGCAAGGAGCCGCGCTTGCAGCTCCATGGAATTGGCTGCCAGCACTGTGCTTTTTTTGTCCAAAGGCAGCGGCAGTCCATCCAAAGTGCACAAAGCCCCTCCCGCCTCTGTCAAAATAATGCGGGCGGCGTTGTGGTCCCAGGGACTGGAGCGCAATGTTATAAATGCATCCGCCTCCCCCGCCGCCACAGCACACAGTTCCAGGGCCACCGATCCCAGGCACCGTACTGCCCGTACATCTTGAGCCAAATGAATCAGTCCTGCCTGCCAGGGATGGGATTCGAGGAAGGTATGCAGAACACCCGGCGTATCCACCAGCAGTCCTTCGATCTCCCGGCAGGCGGAAACATGAAGCCTCTGACCTTCCCGCCAGGCACCCTGAGCGCTTTCAGCGGCATACAGCGTCTGACGCTCCACATCCAGCACCAGGCCAAACAAAGGGCTCTCTCCCCGCCAGCAGCCTATGGAGATGGCGTAATTCCTGCGCTGGTTGATAAAATTAGTGGTTCCATCAATGGGATCCAGATACCAGGTCACTTCGCCACTGCCTGCATCCGGATACTCCTCTCCCACAATGGCATCTCTGGGAAAAGCACCCAGGATCTCCCGGCGGAGAAATTGCTCTGTGGCAGCGTCCCAGTCGGTCACCAGGTCCTGATGTCCTGTTTTCTGTTGGATGGTCCCGGGTTCCAACTGCGCCTCCCGCAACCGCTCCCCAGCCTCCCGGATCAGCTTTTGTGCCAAATCAAACCGCTGCATCGCACCGCTTCCTTCTATGGTAAAATTTGTTCCTATCAAACCACAGTCTGTTCTCTGTGTCAAGACCACTCATACCCTCATCTTTCGGGATCCTTAAGTATTGGGAGAAAAAAAGCAGGGCGAATCCTCACCCTGCCTTTTTACTGCGTTATCATCTGCTGATGCAGCTTTACTGCCAGCACTCCGTCTTTCCCGCCAGGCCGATGTCGGCGGCACGGAAAACAGGATCTTTCCCCGCTTTGCGCTGGGTCACATAGTCCTTGAGGGCCGCCAGCGCCGGCCGGGACAAGATCACGATGACCGGCAGATTGATGAGGGCCATGACGCCCATGAGCACGTCCGCTAGGTTCCAGACCATGTTGATCTCCATACCCGCACCAATAAAGATCAGCACTACGGCATCAATGCGGAAGAGGACCATAAACTCCTTGGCCGGGATCTTCCCCACAATATAATTCAGGCAGTTGTCCACATAGTAGAGGTTGCCGATGAGGGTGGTAAAGGCGAAGAGCACCATGGCCACCGTGATGAAGATGGGGCCCACAGTGCCAAACTGGGCAGAGAGGGCCTGCTGCACATAGGGGGCCCCCTGGAGAGACTCCTCCGGCGCCACACCGGAGCACAGGAGCATAAAGGCAGTGGCAGAGCAGATCAGCAACGTGTCGATGAACACGGAGAGCATCTGGACCAGCCCCTGCTTAACGGGATGGCTGACGTCGGCGGAGGCGGCAGCGTTAGGCGCGGAGCCCACACCGGCCTCATTGGAGAAAAGGCCCCGCTTGATGCCGTACATCATGGCTGAGCCGGTGAAACCGCCAAAGATGGCCTGGAAGTCAAAGGCACCGGCAAAAATGCTGCCGAACACCTGGGGCAGCATCTGCCAGTTGAGCACCACCATCACCAGTGCCACCAAAACATAGAGCCCGCCCATAAAGGGCACCAGCGTGGAGGTGACGCGGAGGATGCGCTTGCCGCCGCCCATGACGCAGTAGCCCACCACCAACGCCAGAATGGCGCCGATGACCCAGGGCGTGGTAGCAGAGTCATAGAAGCCATAGCCAGAGAAGGTGGACTGGAGGTTATAGGCCGCCAGCATATTAAAGCCGCCGGCATAGGTCAAGATCAGCGTTCCGGCAAAAAGCACGGCCAAAGCGCGGCTGTGGAGAGCAGCCTCAATATAGTAGGAGGGGCCACCATAGTTCTCTCCGGTCTGGGGATTTCGGCGCTTGTAGATCTGCGCCAGAGTGGATTCGATGAAGGCAGAGGCGCCGCCAATGAGAGCAATGACCCACATCCAAAACACTGCGCCATAGCCGCCGCAGCAAATAGCGGTGGAGATACCGATGATATTGCCTGTTCCCACCCGGGATGCCGTGGATACCATCAGCGCCTGGAAGGAGGATACAGAGCCAGCAGTCTTGGGCCGCTCCCCTACCACCCGGATGGACTCGGCAAAGAGCCGGAACTGGACAAAGCGGGTGCGCAGGGTAAAGTAGAGTCCCGCCGCAATCAGCAGCACAATCAAGATATAGGTATACAGCCAATCATTCACAATGGAAATCAGTTGACCCAGCATGGAAGTTCTCCCTTTTCTCATAAGGATTTTGTCAAAACACAGTTATAAAAGTATAACAGTTTCCATCACTTGCGTCAACCTAGGGTTTTCCTTCCGCTTTCAGGATTTGTTCTTTTTTCCGTTGTTCATGAGCCGCTCATGGTCCTCCAGCAGGGCTTGGCTGGCCAAGTCAAAGGCCTGGGCATCCTCGTAGCGGTCCACCACCGCACTCTGCTCCGGCTTCTCCCGGACGCCGGCGGAGCTGCTGTATGCCAGCTTAAGCAAAATAGGCGTCAGAATTGTGGTGGCGATGACCACGATCACGATGGGACCAAAGAACTCCTGCTTCATCATGCCGGTGGAGATACCCCGGTTGGCTACAATCAGGGCCACCTCGCCGCGGGAGATCATGCCCACGCCGATACGCAGAGACTCCTGGGGCGTATAGCGGCACAGTCTTGCACCCAGGCCGCAGCCGATCACCTTACTGGCGATGGCCACCACCAACAGCAGCACGGAGAACACCACCACGGTGCCGTTCATCTCGGGCAGCGTCACCTCCAAGCCCATGCTGGCAAAAAACACCGGGGAGAGGAGCAGGTCCGAAAGGGTCTCAAAGCGGTTTTGCAGATAGGCCACCCGAGGCGTCTTGGCAAAAATGACGCCGGCGATATAGGCCCCCGTCAGGTCCGCCACGCCGAAAAACTCCTCTGCCACATAGGACAGCAGCAGGCAAAAGACAAAGGCCATGATGGCAAAGCGCCGCTTGTCTCGGTCATACTGTCGGAACCACCAGTTCATAACCCGGAAGGTCAGATACCCCAAAATGCCGCTGAGCACAAAGAACAGCAGGATCTTCCCCACCACAAGGGGCAGACTGGTGTCCTCGCCGCCCAGGCTGGTGACGATGGTCAGCGCCACGATGCCCAGCACATCGTCGATCAGCGCTGCGCCCAAAATGGCGTTGCCCGCCCGGGTGGAAAGCTTCCCCATCTCCCGCAGAGTCTCCACCGTGATGCTGACGGAGGTGGCCGTCAGGACCACACCTACAAAGACATTTTCCAATATGGTCCCCGGACCGCGGTTGAAGCAGCAGGCCAGCGCCGTACCGCCTGCCAGAGGCACCAGTACACCGATGAGTGCAATGATGAAGGCGGCCTTCCCCGACTTGCGCAGCTCATCCAGATCCGTGGTTAGGCCTGCGGTGAACATCAGTACGATAACGCCCAGCTCTGAGATCTCATCCAGCAGCGGCGTTTCCTGTAATACGTTCAGCACCGCCGGTCCCAGCAGGAGTCCGGCCAGCAGTGCGCCTACCACCTGGGGCATGGCAAAGCGCTTGGTTAAAATCCCAAGCGCCTTTGTGCTCAACAAGATCAATGCAAGTTCCAGCAAAAAGTAATAGGAATCCATTCAGATTCATCCCTTCCCGGGGTCAGTTGCAACGGCCTCAAAATTCACAGTGGAATTATAGGTTTTTGATTTTGCTTTGTCAACCGCTCTCCCCACCTGAAAACGGAAAATTTTTCTCCCATTTTGATGGCACAGCAAGGGCAGATTGCACAATTCTCCGCTAGGATTTTCATGTCTTTCGCCGGAGAAAAAAAGTCCGCCTTCCAGAGAAAAGCGATTGCAATCCCGGTTTTTTTCGGGTATAATAAAGGCACAATCCAAGAATGATAGCTGCAACGTAGTGCTGCGCGCACGGGCTGACACCTATCATTCCTCGTATGTTAGGTGTTTCAAATCACACGATTTGAGGCGCCTTCTTTTTTTATTCTGAGGGAACACTGTGACAGGAGGTTTTGATATGATCTTACTAGCAAACGGCAAAGTCATTACCCGGGACCCCAATGGCACCGGCTATTATCCCGACGGCGGCGTAGTCACCGACGGCGGAAAGATCGTGGCCGTGGGCCCCACCGCGGAGCTGAAGGCCAAGTATCCGGCGGCGGAATTTGTGGACGCCAGGGGCGGCGTCATCATGCCCGGCCTCATCAACGCCCACACCCACATCTACTCCGCCCTGGCCCGGGGCCTCTCCATCAACGGCTACAATCCCACCAACTTCTATGAGGTGCTGGACGGCCAGTGGTGGTATATCGACCGGAATCTGGACCTGGAGGCCACCCGCGCCTCTGCCCAGGCTCTGGTCATCGACTCTATCAAGCAGGGCGTCACCACCATCTTTGACCACCATGCCTCCTTCTGTGAGATTCCCGGCTCCTTGATGAAGATCGCCGAAGTAACCAAGGAGTTCGGCATGCGGGCGTGCTTGTGCTATGAGGTCTCCGACCGGGATGGCGAGGAGAAGTCCCTCCAGTCCGTCCAGGAGAACAAGGATTTCATCGACTACTGTGAGAAAAATCCCGACTCCATGCTCAAGGCCATGTTCGGCGGCCACGCCCTCTTCACCATCTCCGACAAGACCTTTGACCGGATGGTAGCGGCCAACAACGGCCGGGTGGGCTATCACATCCACGTCTCCGAGGGCATGAACGACGTCTACGACTCCCTCCAGAACTACGGCCGCCGCCCGGTGCAGCGGCTCCAGGATCACGGCATTTTGGGTCCCAAGACCATCCTGGGCCACTGCATCCACGTCAACACTGCCGAAATGGACATCATCCAGGCCACGGACACCATGTGCGTCAACAATCCCGAGTCCAACATGGGCAACGCCGTGGGCTGCTCCCCCATTTTGCAGCTCTATAAGAGGGGCATCCTAGTGGGTTTGGGCACCGACGCCTACACCAACGACATGCTGGAGAGCATCAAGGTGGCTTTGACCATCCAGCGGCACAACGCCTGTTTGCCCAATGTGGGCTGGTGCGAGGTGACGGACATGCTCTTCAAGAATAACGCCAAAATGGCCCAGCGTACCGGCTTCCCCACCCTGGGCATCCTGGCCCCCGGCGCCGCGGCCGACGTGATCGTTATGGACTACAAGCCCTTCACCCCCTTCTCCGACGCCAACATCGACGGCCACATGCTCTTTGGCATGACCGGCCGTCAGTGCCAGACCACCATGATCAACGGCAAGATTCTGATGCGTGACCGCGTCCTCACGGAGATCGACGAAGAGGCTGTGAACGCCCACATCTTGGAATCCTCCAAGCGTCTGTGGGGCAAGCTCAACCACTGCCAGTATTGAGTCTTTCCCATATGGCCTCCCACTGCATAAGCGGCGCACAAGCGTTTTGCGCCGGGGAGGCTTAGTCACTCCACACAAAATACGCCGGGGCGGTCCCGGCTGCGCGGTGCCGCCCCGTTTCCCTGCCATCGACTTTTTAGGAGGTACAATGCCATGAGTGAACTGATGATCCCCATTCCCTTCCGGGAACTGATGACCTGGGTCACCACTGAATACCAGCGGGACGGCTCCGTGTTCGGCGTCCACCGCCCCTACCGGGCGGGCGTAAAGAAATTGCCCATCTTCGGCGAGACCATCGAGACACCCTTCGGCCCCGCCGCGGGCCCCAACACCCAGCTGGCCCAGAACATCATCGCCGGCTACTTTTGCGGCGCCCGGTTCTTTGAGCTGAAAACCGTCCAGAAAATGGACGGTGCGGAACTGGCTGCCTGCATCAACCGGCCCTGCATCCTGGCGGAGGACGAGTGCTACAACTGCGAGTGGTCCACGGAGCTCTATGTCCAGCAGGCCTTTGAGGAGTATGTCAAGGCCTGGTGCGCCCTGAAGATCATGGCCAAGGTGTACGGTCTGGGCGACCCCAACGGATTCGTGTTCAATATGTCCGTGGGCTACGACCTGGCGGGTATTCAGGGGGAGAAGATCGACACCTTCCTCAACAACATGGTGGACGCCTCCAAGGCCCCCATCTTCCAGGAGTGCATCCGGGTGCTCAAGGAGTTTTTCCCCGGTGAGAGCGACTATATCGACACCACCACCCCCCACGTCTCCGGGTCCGTCACCGTCTCCACCCTCCACGGCTGCCCGCCGGACGAGATCGAGCGCATTGCCAGCTACCTGCTGGAGAAAAAGCACCTGCACACCTTCGTCAAGTGCAACCCCACCATCCTGGGCTACGAGACCACCCGGTCCATTCTGGATGCCATGGGCTACGACTATATCGCCTTTGACGACCACCACTTCAAGGAGGACCTGCAGTACGCCGACGCCGTCCCCATGTTCCACCGGCTCCAGGCCCTGGCAGACGCCAACGGCCTCGAGTTCGGCCTGAAGCTCTCCAACACCTTCCCGGTGGATGTGAAGGCCGGAGAGCTGCCCAGCGAGGAGATGTACATGGCGGGCAAGTCCCTCTTCCCCCTGACCACCACCATGGCTGCCATGATGGCCAAGGAGTTCGGCGGCAAGCTGTGCCTTTCCTACGCCGGCGGCGCCGACGCCTTCAACGTTGACAAGCTCTTTGCGTGCGGCATCTGGCCCATCACCATGGCCACCACGGAGCTCAAGCCCGGCGGCTACCAGCGCTTCACCCAGATCGGCGACAAGCTGGATGCCCTGGACTTCAAGCCTTTCACCAGGGTGGACGTCACCGCCATCGAGGCTTTGTCTCTGGCCGCCCGGTCCGACAAGTACCATGTGAAGGCCATCAAGCCTTTGCCCCGCCGCAAGCTCTATGAGAAGGTCCCCCTGCTGGACTGCTTCACCGCCCCCTGCAAGGGCGGCTGCCCCATCGGCCAGGACATCCCCGAGTATATCGAGCTGTGCCGCAAGGGCGAGTACGCCGCCGCCCTGGACCTGATCGTCCAGAAGAACCCCCTGCCCTTCATCACCGGCACCATCTGTGCCCACAACTGCATGAACAAGTGTACCCGCAACTTCTACGACCAGCCGGTGAACATCCGGGGGACCAAGCTGGTGGCGGCGGAAAAGGGCTATGAGGCCCTCCTCCCTGTTCTGCGCCCTGCCGTTCCCGTGGACGACGGGCGGAAGGTGGCCGTCATCGGCGGCGGCCCCAGCGGCATGGCCGCGGCCTTCTTCTGCGACCGGGCCGGCATCCCCGTCACCCTCTTTGAGCGCACCGGTGCCCGGGGCGGCATCGTCCGGCGGGGGCGCCCCGCCTGGCGCATCTCCGATGAGGCCATCGACAAGGACATCTCCCTCATGGAGAAGATGGGCGTGGAGGTGAAGCTGAACACCGAAGCTCCCTCCGTGGCCGAGCTCAAGGCCGCGGGCTACACCCACATCTACTTCGCCGTGGGCGCCTGGAAGGCCGGCAAGCTGGACATCCCCGGCAACGTGGTGCCCGTCATCGGCTGGCTCAAGGATCTGAAGGCTGGCAAAGAGGTGCCTCTGGGCCACGTAGCCGTGGTGGGCGGCGGCAACACCGCCATGGACGCCGCCCGGGCCGCCCTACGCTCCGGCGCCAAATCCTCCACCCTGGTCTACCGCCGGACCCGGAAATATATGCCTGCCGACGCCGAGGAGCTGGAGCTGGCCATGGCCGACGGCGTGCGGTTCCTGGAGCTGGTCTCTCCCGTGGAGCAGTCCGGCGGCAAGCTGGTGTGCGAGAGGATGGCCCTGGGTGAGCCCGATGAAAAGGGCCGCCGGAAGCCCGTGCCCACCGGCGAGCGGATCTCCATCGACTGCGACACCGTCATCGCCGCCGTGGGCGAGCAGGTGGACAGCGAGATCTTCACCCAAAACGGCATCGCCGTGGACACCAAGGGGATCCCCGACTTCAAGACCAATGTGGAGGGCGTCTACGTGGGCGGCGACGCCATGCGGGGTCCCGCCATCGTGGTGGAGGGCATCGCCGGCGCCCTGGCCTTTGCTAACGCCGTCATCCGCATGGCCCGCATCTTT
>CALXDZ010000031.1 GCA_944387205.1 uncultured Oscillospiraceae bacterium | reverse complement strand
GCTCAGCAAAAAGGCCTGAAAGGGGTCAAAGACGGTGGTCAGCAGCGTGATGGCCACGAACTGCATGCTGCCGCAGAAGGCCACGGCACTGAAAAGTCCCGCCCACAAAGGGCCATAGCCCTTGGTGGCCATCAGCACACCGTAGGCAAGGCCCAGCACCAAAAAGCCGGTCAGCACCGGCAGCGTCACCGGGAAGGCCGCCCGAAAGGCCGCGCCCACCGGATGGGTCTTTTCTCTCATCCCTACGCCTCCCTTTCATGGTTTCTTCCATGTTACGCCCCCGCCGCCTGCCTTGTCAACCGCCCAAAGGAAAACGCCGCCCGGGTCCCCGTACAGGGACTCAGGCGGCGTTTTTTCATTCTTATTTTCGCTCTCAGGCCAGCTCGGCATCGTTGCAGAAATGCTCCACATCGGTTTCCTCCGGGCCCAGAGGCTGCCACTTGGTATCCATGCGCTTTAGCAGCTCTCCCTCTATGAGGTAGACCCGGTGGTCGGCGTTTCGCAGCCCCTCATTTCTCCGCTCCAGACGGCGCAGGCGGGTAGCCTCATCCACCTCCACCAGCAAAATCCGGTAGGGCACTCCGGCGCTGCGAAAAGCCTGACGGGCCGCGTCGCGCTCCTGTCGGAGCCACATGCCGTAGTCCACCACCACGTCCCGGCCCAGGCGGGCCTCCTGCACCGCCACGGAGAAGAGGTACCGCAGGCAGCGCATGGCCATCTCGTCATGGTGCTCCGGACCCAGGCAGCGGTCAAAGAGGGTCAGCATCATCTCGTCGCAGGAGAGCACCAGCGCGCCCTCCCGGCCCAGACGCTCCGCCAGGAAGGTCTTTCCAGCGGCCACAGGGCCGCACAGTACCGTTACCATCAGATGCGGATCAGCTCATAGTCCCGGACGCCCAGGCCCAGCTTTTCCGCGTGCTCCAGACAGGCACGCCAGTCGGTGTCAGGATGGGCGGCAGTCATGTGGTCGGCGCAGTTGCAGTCGTAGCCCTCGTCAAAGAGGACGGAGCCGGGCATGGCGGGCTGAGCCATCACGGCGTCGGCGCAGGCCTGGTCCAGAGCCACCGGGTCAAAGGAGGCGAACATGCCCACGTTGGGCGCGATGGGCACGTCGTTCTCCGCGTGGCAGTCGCAGTTGGGGGAGATGTCCATCACCAGGGACACATGGAAGCAGGGACGGCCGTCCACCACCGCCTTGGTGTACTCGGCAATCTTCTTGTTGAGGATGGTGGGCGCCTCATCGTCCCGGGAGGCGATGGCATCCTTGGGGCAGATGGCCAGGCACCGGGCACAGCCCACACACTTGTTGATGTCGATGCTGGCCTTGCCGTCGGGGCCGAACTGCGGCGCGTCGTGGGCGCAGATCTTGGCGCAGGCCCGGCAGCCGATGCAGTTTTCCTGCTTGACATAGGGCTTGCCGGAGTTGTGCATCTCCATCTTGCCGGCCCGGGAGCCGCAGCCCATGCCGATATTTTTCAGGGCACCGCCCATGCCGGCCTGCTCATGGCCCTTGAAGTGGGTCAAAGAGATGAACACATCGGCGTCCATGATGGCTCGGCCGATCTTGGCGGATTTGACATACTCGCCGCCCTCCACGGGGACCTCCACCTCATCGTTGCCCTTGAGGCCATCGGCGATGTGGATGTGGCAGCCCGTGGAATAGGGGGTGAAGCCATTGACATAGTCAGACTCCAGGTGGTCCAGGGCGTTCTTCCGGCCGCCCACATACAGCGTGTTGCAGTCCGTCAGAAAGGGCTTTCCGCCCTGGTCCTTCACCAGGTCCACCACCACCTTGGCCCAGTTGGGCCGCAGATAGGCCATGTTGCCCGGCTCACCGAAGTGCATCTTGATGGCAACAAACTTGCCCTCCATGTCGATGTCATCAAAGCCGGCGGTCATCATCAGCCGGGCCAGCTTCTGGGGCAGATTCTCCCGCCAGCTGGGGCAGCGGAAATCCGCGAAATAAACCTTTGCCTTTTCCATGCGCAATCTCTCCTTTTCCAGCAGCGAAGCTCCCGGCTCCGCCGGTCACAGCGGCCGCAGCCGCTCCCTTTTCAGGCGCCTCCCCCACAGAAGGCGTCCCTTCTATTTATTCAAGCAAATATGACTGCCCATTTACATGCGTTCCGGTGCGTCCACACCGATAAGCTTCAGGCCGTTTTTCAGCACCAGACGAGTGGTGTCCGCCAGCTTCAGCCGGGCCTGGGCCAGCTTGTGCTCCTCGCCCCGAATGTGGCAGGCGGTATAGAACCGGTGGAAGCAGCCCGCCAACTCCACCAGATAACGGTTGACATAAGACGGATCGTAGTCCCGGGCGGCCAGACGGATGGTATCGGGCCAGGCGGAAATCTGCTTGAGCAGGGCCTGTTCGGCTTCCGCCGTCAGCAGCGCCGGGTCCATGGCCTCCAGAGCAGGCACCGTCATTCCCTCCTCCGCCAGGTTCCGCAGCAGAGAGCAGATCCGGGCGTGGGCATACTCCACATAGTAGATGGGGTTCTCCGAGTCCTCCCGCACCGCCAGGCCCAGGTCGAAATCCATCTGGGTGTCGGGCTTGGCGTTGAAGAACCAGCGGGCGGCGTCCACAGGCACCTCGTCCAGCAGATCGCTCAGGGAAATGGCCTTGCCGGTGCGCTTGCTCATGCACACCACCTCGCCGTCCCGCAGCAGCTTCACCAGCTGCATCAGCACGATGTCCAGCCGCTCGCTGCCATTGAGGCCCAGGGCGTCCAGAGCGCCCTTGAGACGGGCCACATGACCGTGGTGGTCAGCGCCCCAGACGTTGATGACCCGGTCAAAGCCACGGACGGCAAACTTATTGCGGTGATAGGCAATGTCGGCGGCGAAATAGGTGTAAAAACCGTTGGCCCGGCGGAGCACGTCGTCCTTCAGGTCCAGCTTTTCGATATCCGCCTCCTTCTTCCCCGCCTTGCGCAGGTTCTCCCGCAGGATATCGGCGGTGCGCAGCCACAGCGCGCCGTCCTTCTCATAGGTCCAGCCCGCCTCCTTGAGCTTCTCCACCGTGTCAGCCACATAGCCGCTCTCATGGAGGGTGGACTCAAAGAACCAGTTGTCGTAGACGATCTTATACCGCTCCAGATCGGACTTCATCTTAGGCAGGTTGGTGTCCAGGCCAAAGCGGGCCAGGGTGTCCCGCCGGACCTGCACATCCGCGTGGAGCAGCTCCTCCCCGTGAAGGTCATAGTAAGCCTGAGCCAGGTCCCGGATGTCCCCGCCCTGGTAACCGTCCTCCGGGAAGGGCACGTTCTCCTCGCCCTGGATAATCTGCAGGTACCGGGCCTCCAGAGACTGGGCGAACTTATCGATCTGATGGCCGGCGTCATTGACATAAAATTCCCGGGTCACGTCGGCGCCCTGGGCGGCCAGCACGGAGGCCAGGGTGTCACCCAGCACACCGCCCCGGGCGTTGCCCATATGCATAGGGCCGGTGGGGTTGGCGGAGACAAACTCCACCATGATCTTCTCCCCCTTCAGGGCGTCGGAGGTGCCGTAAGCCGCGCCCTCACTCTCCACGGCGGAGAGCACCGCCTCATACCAGCTGCCGTTGAGCCGGAAATTCAAAAAGCCGGGACCAGCGATGGAGGCGGAGGTGAAATAGCTGCCCTGGAGGTCCATATGGTCCAGCAGAGCCTGAGCAATATTCCGGGGCGGCTGGCGCAGAGCCTTGGAGGCAGCCAGGGCAAAGGTGGTGGTATAGTCGCCGTTGGCAGTATCCTTGGGGATCTCCACCGGTGCGGTCTTTACCTCTGCCTCCGGCAGCGTCCCGTCCGCCACCGCCTTGCGATAGGCGGCCATGGTCAGCTCCGCTGCCTGGTCCTTGGCACTTTGAATCAGATTTTTCATGGTACATACCTCATTATATATTATATGGTTTTATCAAAGAAAAAAGGAAATTCACTTCTCCCGCACCGAGATGCGGAAGCAGTTGCGTCCGGTGACGGTGTTCTGCACAGCGATACTGTAATGGATCTCCAGCTCTCCGCCGGCAGCGGTCAGCTCTTGACGCAGACGGCTGGTGCCGATGTCCACGCTCATGTCCCCGAAGGGGGTCTCGTAGAGGGAGGTGTGCTGCCGCCCCTCCTCAAAGATCATCTGGGAGTTTACAGCCCCGGAGCGAGTCAGGATCACCTGGCTGCCGCAGACCTGGAACGTGGTAGTGGTCCCCTCCATGCCGGTGAGGGCACTCTCCTCATAGGACAGCAGCAGCCCCTCCTCCGTCTCCTGCAAAAGGCCCTCGGTAACCAACTCCGTGGCGTCCGGGTCCACACCGTCAAAGTACTGCTCGCCCCGGACGGAGATCAGCACCCGGCGGCCCTCAGTAGCGGTCAATATCGATTTGATTGGCTTCATGATGCAGATCCTCCTGGAGGAACCAGGCGGCAATCTTCTCAAAATCCTCCACCCGGTCACTGACATAATAGGCAGCGTCTCCGCTGCGGCTGGGGTCCGCCAGCAATTCCTGCGCCTTCAGCGTCCTCTTGAGCTCATAGGCCGACTCCTCTCCCGCGGAGATCAGCGTCACCTCAGGACCCATGATCCGGCCGATGATGTCTGTCAGCAGCGGATAGTGGGTGCAGCCCAGGATCAGTGTGTCCATATCTGTGCTGCGCATCTCCTCCAGATACTCCCGGGCCACGATCTCGATGACCGGGTCTCCGGGCTGAAAGCGCCCGTTTTCCACCAGGGGCACAAACAGGGGGCAAGCCTTGGCATAGACCTGGATCTCCGGGTCCAGCGCAGCGATGGTCTTTTCATAGACGCCGCTGCGCACCGAGGCCAGCGTGGCAATGAGGCCCACCTTCTTGTTGGCCGTCATGTCCACCGCCCGGCGGCAGGTGGGCTCCACTACGCCCACCATGGGCAGATCATTTTCCCGCTGCAGCGTGGGCAACGAGGTGGTGGACACAGTGCCGCAGGCAATCAGAATGGCCTTGAGATCGAAGGATCGCAGAAAGCGCATATCCTGGCGGGCATATTTCAAAATGGTCTCCCGAGAGCGCCCGCCATAGGGCACCCGAGAGGTGTCACCAAAGTAGATCAGGTCCTCCGACGGCAGCAGGCGGCGCAGTGCCCGCACCGCCGTCAGTCCGCCCAGGCCTGAGTCAAATACGCCAATGGGTCGGTTATCCATAGGAATCCTCCCTGCGCCTTTCCGGCGCACAAGTCAAATCACGCCCCCGCAGACAAGAGATTCCCTCTCGGTCCGCAGGGCAGAGTGCAGAGGGCAAAGGGCGGCAAATTCTACCGCTTTTTCCCTCCTATCCCTCCTTTTGGAAGGATTTCACTCCAATTTATTTATTATACTATGCCCTTCCCTTCCAGGCAAGTCAGATTTTAGGCTTTTTCCCCACTTTTTTATGTGGCTTTTTGCAGGGAGCTTTGCTATAATAGGTCCTGTTAAACGGCCCCCGCCTGCGGCCGTCTCAATTTCCATATTGCATATTGGATCAGACAGGAGGTGCCGGTATGGAAATCAAACTGACCGACAAGCAATATCGCTATCTGCTGGACCTGGTGTACATAGGCAACTGGGTCATCAACTCCACCCGGGAGTCGGACCGTATTCGGGAATATGACGGAGTGGAGAGCCTGATCTTTTCCCACTGCGCCAGGGACCGGAAGATGAGCAAGCTCATCGAGATTCTGGACGGGGAGATCATTCCCTCCCGAGCCTTTGCCGAAGGCGGCATCCATGAGGCTATCGCTGCCTACGAGGACGTATCCTTCTTTGAGATCCTGGCGGAGGAGCTGGCCCTGCGGGATATGGACGGGGAGCCCCTGACGAGGGAGAATTATGACGATTTGATGGACCGGATCGACCGGTACCTGGACGAATTTGACGAAAACGGAACGGACCACATCAAGGTGGACCTGGAGTAAATCACAGCCGGAGGGGAGATCTCCCCTCCGGCCTTTTCTCTCTTTTTCCGACTGTTTTTGTAGAAATTATGCTTGCTTTTTTGAAGGCCGGCAGGTATGATAAGAGGCATCTTCCAAAAAATTTCCGTCTTCACCGGGCAAAAGGGACCGCCCCGGTGGGGCGGTCCCTTTCTTATATGCGGTCTCTCTTTTGATTGCTTTTTGGGGATCAGCCGAAGATGCTGATAAAGCCGAAATCGTTGAGCTGGCCCAGGAGCACCAGGATCATACCGATGGGCGTGATGACCTTCACGCAGATCTTATAGAATCCGTCGATCCTGGCCTTACTGCTCAGATGGACCTCATCCAGCACAATGCTGGGTTTGATCTCATAGCCCACCATCAGGCTCATAAGCAGTGCGCCAAGCGGCATGGCAATGCCCTCAGACATCATATCCATGAAGTCCAGCCAATTATCGTTCCAACCGTGAACGCCGAAGGTGGCCTGACCGGGGACCCACAGGCCGTTGCTGCCCAGGCCGTCCACCGCCACCAGCGTGGCCTCCACCAGAATGGCCAGGCAAACGATGAGGACGATCTTCTTGCGGCTGCCCTTCTTGCCCTTTTCGGCGGCCCGGTCCAGGAAGAAGGTGGCGATGACCTCCACCAGGGAGATGGCAGAGGAGATGGCGGCGATCAGCACCAGCAGGTAGAAGATGACGCCGAAGAGGGGGCCGATGCTGCCCATGGCATTGAACACGTCCTGCAGTGTGACGAACAGCAGGCTGGGACCGTTGAGCTTGATATCCGCCAGGGTCATGGCCCGCTCCACACCGGTAGCGGCGTCGATGACGGTGGTGCCGGCGTTGATGCTGGTGAGACCGTTGGCCACAGCGGCAGGAATAACAGCCAAACCGGCCATCATTGCCACGATGGTATCCGCCACCACGATGACGGTGGAATTGCGCACCAGATTCTCCTTCTTATCCAGATAGGAGCCGTAAGTAAACATAACACCCATGGCCAGGGACAGTGAGAAGAACATCTGCCCGCCAGCAGTGGCCAGAACGGTGAGGAAGTTGGGCGCCTCAGGAATGAAGCCCGCCTTGACGGCGTAGCCGGGGACGAACATGAACTTGAGGCCCTCCACAGCGCCGTCCAGAGTCAGGGAACGAATGATGATGATTACCAGCATGACAAACAGCGCCGGCATGCCGATCTTGTTGAACTTCTCGATGCCGCCGGAAATGCCGCCCCGATTGATGAGGTAGCAGATAACGATGAACAGCAGCGTAAAGACCACGCAGCCGAACTGATTAGTCAGCATGGCGCCAAAGAGATCCGTGCCGGTTTTGATCTCTGCCCCGGCAAAGGCCAGATTGCCCATATTCAAGGCCATGTACTCAATGCAGTAGCCGCCCAGAACGGAATAGAAGCTCATAATGATGAAGGGTGCAAATACCGCCAGCCAGCCCACCCATTTGAACTTTTTCGACAAGGTGTGGTAGCAGCCGATAACGCCCTTGCCCACCTTACGGCCCATGGCCAACTCGCTGACCATGACAATGAAGCCAACGAAAATGGCCAGAGCCAGATACGCGATCAGGAAGGTAAATCCACCGGACTTGCCCATTTTATAGGGGAAGCCCCAGATGTTGCCCAGACCAACGGCCGAGCCAATGGCCGCCATCAGAAAACCAATGTTGCTGGCCCATGCACCTCTATGATTCTGCTCCATGCTCTCCTCTCCTTTTTGCATAAATTTTCTCTCTTCTTTTTGCTACTCTGTACAAAAAATATAATCCCTACCTTGTGAATAGTCAAGCGACGGATTATAATGGAACTATTAGGAAATCTCATAGTTTGGTCAGGAGGTGATCACGTGGACAGTAAGAAGTGGAGCGCATTGCTGACGGCTGTGGAAGCCGGCAGCTTTACCCATGCCGCGGATGCGCTGGGCTATACTCAGTCAGGACTGACCCACATGATGAACAGCCTGGAGAAAGAATCCGGTATTGCGCTGCTGACCCGGGGACACTATGGAGTAAAGCTGACGCCTGAGGCGGAAAAGCTGCTTCCAGCGGTACGGGAATTCACTCAGGCAGCCGCCCGGCTGGAACGGGAAATGGCCGTAGTCCGGGAAGCCAAGGCAGAGACCATCCGTATTGGAGCCTATGCCAGCGTGGCTGTCCACTGGCTCCCGCTTATCGTACAGCAGTTCCGCATCGACCATCCCGGCGTACAGGTGGACATCCACTTGGCCAACGGCTCCCAGCAGCTGCGGTCCATGCTGTTGACGGACCAGGTGGACCTGGGAATCGGCGGTCGCCCCAAAAATCTTTCCACTTCTCACTTCAAGTGGCTGCACCTCAAGGACGATCCGCTGCTGGCCGTTCTTCCCCCTGACTATCCTTTGAACGGGCGGACCGTATTCCCCCTGTGGGAGTTTTCCAACAAAGAGTTTTTGGTCTCCTCCCAGGGCTTTGACCCGGCTATCCTGGAGGTCATGGAGGAGCGGGGCATCCGTCCGGACATCCGCCCCTCCGCCATGGATGATCTGACAGTTATCACTCTGGTAGCCCACGGTCTGGGGGTATCCATGCTGACTGAGCTGGTGCTGGAGGGAAACAGCGAAAACGTACTGACCCTGCCGGTGGCGCCGGCAGCCAGCCGCGAACTGGGCATACTGACCTTGACTGCCCGGGAGTACAGCTCCACCCTGCGCAAATTCATCCGCTACGCCTTTGACACGATCCAAAGCTTTCAAAATACGAAACCTTCCAAATAAAAATTACGGAGAGATATAAAGTGAGTACACTGGAATTCAAGCCCGTCACCATGCGGGACGGCGCCAAGCTGCGCCGCTACTATCGCGACTGCAATTACGGCCTTTGCGAATACTCCACCGGCACCAAACTCATGTGGAACCGCACGCTGCATCCGGCCTGGGCAGAGGCAGCCGGCTGTCTCATCGTCCGCAACGTCTTTGGCGAGGAGATGGTGTTCGACTATCCGGTTCCTGGCCCGGAGGGCGATGTGGACGCCGCCCTGGATGCCATCGACGACTGGTGCATCCAGGAGGGCATTCCCCCGGTGCTGTCGGTGGTACCTGAGTCCCAGGCCTCCCACCTGCTCAGCCGCTATATGTACGCCCAGGTCAGCTCCGTGCGCACCTGGCGGGACTATGTATATGCTGCGGAGGATATGCGCACCTTTGCCGGACGGCGCTATTCCGGCCAGCGCAACCACATCAACAAGTTCCGAGCCGCCTGCCCCGACGCCTCCTTCCGGGTGCTGGGCGCGGAGGACAAGCCTCTGATCCAGGCCTTTTGGGACGAGTACGACCAGGTCTTTACCAAGACCAGCGCCATGGCCCAACGGGAGCTGTCCTTCGCCAAGAAGCTGCTGAACCAGGTGGGCCGCCCCTGGTTCCGGGTGGGCGGCATGATGCACCAGGGAAGGCTCATTTCCCTGACCCTGACGGAAAAGTGCGGCGACACCCTGATCATCCACATCGAAAAGGCCCTCTACGGCTATCCCGGTGTCTATCCCGCCACGGTCCAGGCTGCGGCTCAAGCCTTCGCCAGCGACGTTTTGTGGATCAACCGGGAGGACGACGCGGCGGACAAGGGCCTGCGGACCTCCAAGCTCCAGTACCTGCCTGCCCGTATCGCTCCCAAGTTCCGCTTCCGGGCTCAGAACGAACTGGGCGCCCATGTGCCTCAGATCCCCACCCTCACCACCGAGCACCTGACCCTGGATGCCCTTACCGACGCCGATGCCGACGCCTACTACGCCCTGTGCACAGACCGGGAACGCAATCGCTGGTGGGGGTATGACGATATCGCCGGTGCCGGACCTAACCCCTGCCAAGAGACCTTTTTGCGCATCACCCGGGAGGATTTTGCCAAGCGCCTGGCCATCAACTTCGCTGTACGGCTGGACGGCAAGTGCATCGGCGAGGCGGTGCTCTACCGCTTCGACTACAAGGGCGGCGCCGAGCTGGGCTGCCGCATCGCGCCGGAGTACGCTGGTCATGGCTACGGTACCGAGGCCTTTGCCGCGGTGGCGGACTGGGCACTGTACAAGGTCCACCTGACCAGGGTGGTGGCCAAATGCTACAAGGAGAACGAGGCCTCCCGAAAGATGCTCTCCTCCTGCATGCGCCCCAACGGCGAAGACGACACCTTCTACTATTTCCAAAAGCTGGTTTAAAGACGCTTTTCGGCGGCGGTCCCAAGGGACCGCCGCCTTTTTTGCCGCATAGTTTTCCACCTTTGGTCCATAATAGCCCTGATGAAACATCCCTTGGAACAAGGAGGAACGCCCATGGAACAGCTCTCCCGCCAGTTTGACCAGGACTGCAAACACTTTGACCAGGTGCTGGGCGTGGGGCGGAACTATGACCTCATCTCCCGGGACCTGTGCATCGGCGGACGCAAGGCCCGGATGTGGGTGCTGGACGGCTACGGAGATGACTCCGTTCTGGAGCGCATGAACGCCTTCTGGCTGTCCCTGCAGCCCCAGCAGGTCCAGGACATCACGGATATGCAAACCTTCATCGACCGCTTTGTCACCTTCTCCGAGGTCAACACCAGCAGCGATCCAGAGGACATCGTCACCAGTGTGCTCATGGGTAAAACGCTGCTTTTGGTGGAGAATATCCCGGAGGCGGCTCTCATCGACGCCAAGCAGTACCCCGCCCGGGGCGTGGAGGAGCCGGCAGACGGCAAGGTCCTTCGGGGCTCCCACGACGGCTTTGTGGAAACGCTGCTCCACAACACCGCCCTCATTCGCCGCCGCATCCGGGACCCCCATCTGACCATGGAGAGCCACAAGGTGGGCGGCCGGTCCAAGACCGACATCGTGCTGTGCTATCTGGACGACCGGGTGGACAAAAAGCTGCTGGACGAGGTGCGGCAGAAGGTGACGCACCTGGATGTGAACTCCGTCTCCATGAGCCACGAAAGCGTGGCCGAAGCTATGATGAGCCGCCAGTGGTTCAATCCCTTCCCCAAGGTCCGCTACACCGAACGGCCGGACGTGGCCACCGCCAGCGTCATGGAGGGCAACCTTTTGCTGCTGGTGGACAACTCCCCGGCGGTGATGCTTCTGCCCACCACCTTTTTCGACTTCATGCAGGAGGCCAACGACTTCTACTTCCCGCCCCTTATCGGCTCCTATCTGCGCATGGTGCGGATGCTGGTGTTTTTCCTCTCCCTCATCATCACACCCTTGTGGTATCTCCTGGCCAGCTATCCGGGCACCATCCCGCCCTGGCTGGAATTCCTGCGGGTAAAGGAGGAGAGCGGCGTGCCTCTTTTGCTGCAGCTTCTCATTGTGGAGTTTTTGGTGGACCTGCTAAAGCTGGCCTCCCTGAACACACCCGACTCCCTATCCAACTCCTTTTCCATGCTGGGGGCCCTGATCTTGGGCGACTTTGCGGTCCAGGCCCGATGGCTGGTGCCGGAGGTACTGGTCTACATGGCCTTCGTCTCCATCGCCACTTTCGCCCAGCCCAGTTTTGAGTTGGGTTACGCCTTCAAACTCCAGCGGATGCTGCTTTTGATCTTCATTGCGGTGCTGGAGTGGTGGGGCTTTGTGATCGGACTGATCCTGTCCATCCTCCTTTTGGCTACCACCAAACCTATCGCCGGAAAGGGATACCTTTATCCCTTCATCCCCTTCAATCCCTCAGCCCTGCGTCGGCTCCTGACACGGGTCCCCATCAGCCGGGACAACACATGACCTCCCCTTCCCGCCGCCAAAAGCGGCGGGATTTTTTTTTGCTGCTTTCGTTGACAGAAACAGAAAATGGCCCGGAAAGCAAAAGCTTTCCGGGCCATTTTGGCTCTATTTTTCCGCTCTTACAAAGCGTTTTCAGGTGGTCTCCTCCTGGGGGATGTCCTTTTCCTCGGCTTCCCGGCGGGCAGCCTCCTCTTCCTCCAGCTTCCGGTAGGCTACCTTGCCCACCAATGTCTTGGGCAGCTCCTGGCGGAACTCGATCTCGCTGGGGATTGCATACTTGGCAATATGCTTGCGGCAGTGGGCCAGCAGGGCCTGGCGGCAGGCTTCGGTGGGCTGATAGCCGGGCTTGAGCACCACAAAGGCCTTCACCCGCTGGATCTTGATGGGGTCCGGCACGCCAATGACGCAGCTGATCTGCACATACTCATGACCGTCCAGCACGTTTTCCAGCTGAGAGGGGTAGACGTTGTAGCCATTGGTGACGATCATCCGTTTGATGCGCTGACGGAAGTAAACGAAGCCGTCGGCATCCATCAATCCCAGATCGCCGGTGTGGACCCAGGTCCGGCCATCGGCATGGACACGGAGGGTGTCAGCGGTCTCCTCGGGATGGTTGACGTACTCCCGCATGACCGTAGGGCCGGAGATGCAGATCTCACCCTCCTGCCCGTAGGGGACCTCTTCCTCGGTGCCCACCTTGACGATCTTATAGTACATATCCGGGAAGGGCAGGCCAATGGAGCCCTCCCGGGCCTGGTGCATAGGGGTGAGGCAGCTGGCGGTGACGCACTCGGTAGTGCCGTAGCCCTCCCGCACCTGGACAGCGGCACCGTGGTCTTCCAGGAAGGCATCCAGCCGCTTTTTCAGCTCCACAGACAGCGAGTCGCCGCCGGAAAACACGCCCTTGAGGCAGCTCAGGTCCACTCCCTCCATCTTCTTCACCCGCAGCAGTGCCTCGAACAGGGACGGCACGCCGGCGATCAGATTGGGCCGGTACTTGCGCAGCAGATCCGCATAGGTCTCCGGCGTGAAGCGGGGGATCAGGATGCAGCGGCCGCCGCCCCACATCATGGAGTGGATAGACACGCCCAAGCCGAAGCCGTGGAACATGGGCATGATGGCCAGCATCTTGTCCCCGGGCCGGAAGAAGGGATTGGTGGCGATGATCTGGGCACCCAGAGCGTTGAAATTCAGATTGGTGAGCAAAATACCCTTGGTGGTGCCAGTGGTGCCGCCGGAATAGAGGATCACCGCAGGATCATCGGCGTGGCGGGACACCTTATAGATGTCGATGTAATCTCCCCGGCGAAGGAAATCCTTCCACTGAAGCACATTGGCCCGCTTGGGGATAGGCTTGATCTTATGGCCCTCCTTGATATAATAGCCGGCCCGGACCGGGGCGGAGAGCTCATCGGCAGCAGAGGTAACGATCAGGTTGGGCAGATCCACCACCCGGCGGATCCTGGCGAATTTAGGATAGAACTGGTCCAGTGTGATGGCAGCCACAGAGGCAGAATCCCGCAGATAAAAGGCAATCTCGCTCTCAGCAGAGAGGGGATGGACCATATTGGACACCGCACCCACCAGATTCACCGCGTAGAACATGATGAGGGTCTGGGGACAGTTGGGCATACAGATAGTCACCCGGTCTCCCTCCCGGATACCCATAGCCTTCAGGGCCCGGGCACACTGATGGACCTTTTCCACCAGCTCCCGATAGGTGCAGTGGCTGCCCATATAGTCATAGGCAATCAGATCGCCGTGGCGCCGGGCCGTATCCTCCAGGGCCTCCTCCATGGTTTTGGCGGAGTAATTCAGGTGGGCCGGGACCTCCTCGTCATAGCTCTTGAGCCAGGGAGCCTTGACCTCAGGCAAGGTCTCCTGGGGCAGGATCTGGGATGTGTTACTCATAGTCTACCTCCTCTTTGGCCGGGGTCTCCAGCAGCTGGGGATGCTGGAGCAGATATTTGAACAGACGGATGGTGCGGGAATAGTAATACCCGTCGGCAATGCGCTCATCCAGGGTGAAGCCCAGATTCAGCGCCTGGCGCATCTCCACATTCCCCTCCTCGTCATAGTAGGGGTGCAGATGCTTTTCTCCAATGGTGACAAAGAAGGAGTTGGTACCCCAGTTGTTAAGATGATGATAGGCGGCGTTGAGCTTGATGGAACCCAGGTTGGAAACGAAAATGGACGCGTAATTGGGGTCGTCCTTCACCAGAAACAGCGGCACCCGTCCGTGGTAATCCAGCCAAAAGAGGATACGGATCACAAAGCGCAGAATGGGCCGGGGCAGCTTGCCCAAAATATCCATATAGGCGGTGGAGTTGTCCACAGCCACCTCGTTGCGGTAGGCCAGGACCTCCTTTTTGATGCGGTTATGTACGTCGTCCACCGTGTCTGTATCGTCGAACCGGATAAACAGCAGCGACTCCTTGGCAGTGTCAGAAAACTGCTTTTTCATCACAAAGGCACCGGTGAGCACATTGCGCTGGTACATCCGGTTGCCGGAGATGAAGCGGTTCATCCGGGGCCGCAGGGTGACGGTCTTGACCAGAGCCGCCAGGATGATATGGAAAAAGGTATATTTGAACTCCGGGTCCTCCAGGTTCTTTTTCTCCAAATAGGCATTGATGGCCGTCAGATCGATGGTCTCCTCAATGAATGCCTCATTGTCCGCCCGGTTTGGCATCAGGTAGGGCGTGAACACATGGAGGGGATCCAGATCCCGCAGCCATACTCCGTCCCGCCGGTCACCCCGCCGGACTTTTTTCTCTGCCATGATGGTCTACCTCCTGTATACAATAACGATATATTTTACCATGCTTTTCTCCAAAATTCCAGTCCCTTTCCCAATAAAAGCCGGCGCGGGGAAGGAGGAACCTTCCTCCATCCCCGCGCTCTGCGCTGTACCGGGTTTTATTTTCTTTACTGAATATGCTCTTCACAAAAGCCATCCAGCAGCGGCGCCGGTGCGCCGCTCCTCTCCGCCCCCAAAAACAGCGGTGCAGCCACTGTGTCAAAGGCGGGACAGATGCGACTCTCCGGATCCAGGCACAGTCCCTCCGGGGTCTTGCCCAGCCAGTTTTCCCGCATATTTCGGGGCGTTTCTTCTCGTTTCATGTGGATCCCTCCCCTTTCTACTCTTTGAAGGGAATGAGGAAACTATTCCAGGAAAGCGCAGGAAAAAAACGCCGCTTTTTATCCCTTCGGCCGCTGGCTGCCGCCATTTTTTCTGGCTTCCTCCTGGGCCTGCTGAACGGCCTTGAGATAGTCGTGGTCCTCCGTTTTGCGCTGGGGAATAAACTGGCCGGCCACGCCGCCCTTACCCTGGCGCTTGAGGAAAGCAAAGCCAATGATGGAAAAGACCATCGCGCCGATGAAATTGACGAACAGGTCCTTCATGGTGTCCAGCAGTCCGATGTCCAGATAGCCGCCCAGCCCCAGGGACTGACCGTTGACCGCCGCATCGGTGATGCCTGTGACACCCACCACCTGATTGCTTCGGGTGGGATCCAGGGCCACGGAGTAGATGGAATGGATGATAGTATCTTTCTGGGTATCCGTGTGGAACACCAGATCCATAAAGCATTCGAAAAACTCCCAGAGCACCCCGATGGTCATAGAGAAGCAAAAGGCAACAATGGCCAGAAAGAGAGGTGAGAGGTCAAAAACGATGCGCTCGTTGCGGTTGAGCAGTACCGCCAGGGAAAAACCGATAGCCGCCGCCAGGAAGCCGTTGGCGGTGTGGAGCATGGTGTCCCAATGGGGTACCCGGACATAAAAGGAGCCCAGTTCGCCCAGGATCTCCGCCGCGAAAATGAAGCACAAAATGATGCTCTCCAGCACCGGCGGCAGTTCGATGCGCAGCTTCACCTGGATCAGACTGGGCAAATACAGCAGCGCCAGGGTCAAGGCGCAGAAAAACACACTCTCATAGTTGCGCAGGAAGGCTTGGCGCACCAGGATCACCAGCACCAGGGTGCGAAGGGTCCAAAAGATCAGGAAGGATGCTCTGTGCTCCCGAACTTCCAGGTGCACCGCCGCCTTGAGCTGTCTCCACTTGTTCTGCTTTTCCCTTTTACTCAAATCTCTTCTCCTCTCTTATTTTCCCGGGGTGTGAACCCCTCAAAAATGCCGCAGGCTCCTGCCTGCTCCGCAGCCTTGAGCTCCCGGGGACTTCTCAGGGTCCAGCAAAATTCCGGCACGCCCCACACCCGCCGGCACAGCCGGAAGGGCAGCTCCTCCCGGTCCCGGAACCGGCAGGCGATAAAGTCCGGACGGGTCAGGAAGTTCTCCAAAAGTGCCGTCAGCACCAGCCGCAGCGGCCAGACAAGGCCTGATGGGGTGCGGAAAAAGTCCTGGACCAGCTGGCCCCGGACCACCTGCGGTCGGTTCCGCCGCAGCCACACCAGCGCTCGAGGGTCAAAGCTCTCCATACAGTAGTTTACCCCAAAGCGATCCAGAAGATCGCAGGTCTCCCGGGCCAGGCGGGCATAGTTGCCGCCCGCCGTTTTGAGCTCCATCAGCAGCGGTCCCCTGCCCACGAACAGAGGCAGCACCTCCTCCAGCAGCGGGATGGTCTCCTCCGTGCCTGCCAGGCGGCAGGTCATAAGCTCCGCCGCGGTCATCTTCTCCACCTTTCCGCTCCGGCCGCACACCCGGTCCAGTGTGCTGTCGTGAAACACCACCAGCTGGCCATCCTTGGTCAGATGGACATCCAGCTCCACGCCCAGGCCCCGTTCCGCCGCCGCCTGAAAGGCGGCCAGGGAGTTCTCCGGCCGCTCATTATCGTGGAGGCCCCGGTGGGCATAGCGGAAATCACGCATGATGTTCCACCGGCCCCGGTCTTTGTGGCCATAGAGCAGCAGGCACCACAGGCCCAGCCCCAAGGCCAGGATGCAGGCCAGCGCCGCCGCGGCCCCCAGGCCCAAAACCATGGCGGCCAAGACACCCTGGGCTCTTCCCTGGATGCCCAGGGCTGCCAGATTCTGCAAAATCGTCTCCATGCGTTCTCCTTTGTCTTAGATCTCCATCTCCTCAAAGGCCTCCAGGCCCCGCCGACGGCTGGCCCGGCTGTCCCCGTGGCGGACCTGGAGCATGGTGAAGAAGCTCAGGCCCGCAAAGAGGGCGGCATAGGGGAAGAGGGTGGTATAGCTGACATACTTCAGCAGCCAGCCCGCCAGAATGGGCGTGACGGTCTGGGCTGCCATGGAAAAGGTATAGTAGTAGCCGGTGAATTTGCCCACATCGGCCCCGGAGCAAAGCTCCACCACCATGGGCAGGGAGTTGACGTTGATGGCCGCCCAGGCCAGGCCCACCAGGGCAAAGAGCCCATAGAGCACCGGAGAGAAGCGGTCAAAGGTCAGCGTGAACAAAAAGCCGGTGAAGAAGCAGGCCGTCAGCATGGCCACGCCTGCCAGAATGGTCTTTTTCCGGCCGATGCGGGAGGCCAGGGCTCCCACCGGCAGATAGGACACGATGGCCCCGCCGGTGGCCACCGTGAGGCACAGCGACGCCTCTCCCAGGCTCATGTCCCAGACCCGGCTGGCATAGGTGGTGAACCAGGTCTCCACGGCGTTGTAGCCGATGTACCACAATGCGATGGAGGAGAGCAGGAACCCAAGGCTCCGGCGCACCGGCGGCGTCAGCACGGTGCCGGAAGTGGTTGTGGTCTCCTCCCCGCTGGGGTGAGCCTTCTCCCACGCCGCCGCCTGGGCCGCCAGGGCCGGCTCCCGAATGGTCAGGGCCAGCACCGCCACTGCCACCGCCATCAGCACGCCCACCACGGCGAAGAGGCGGACATAGCTGACGTGTGCCAGGCCATCGGTGGCCTTGGCACTGTAAAGCACGGAAGCCACAAGCAGATACAAAATGCCGCCCAGGGCGCCCATCAGATTGATGACCGCGTTGCCCCGGGACCTGAGAGGCTTCACCGTCACGTCCGGCATCAGGGCCACCGCCGGGCTGCGGTAGGTGCCCATCACCACCAGCAGCGCCCCCAGCACTCCCACAAAGGCCGCCGTTTTCCAAGGTGCCGGCGCGGCGGCATAGCTGTCATCCAAAAGGGGCAGCAGCTGCATCAGCACCACTGCTCCCACGGTGCCCGCCAGGATGAAGGGCATCCGGCGGCCCATACGGCAGCGGCTGCGGTCTGAAACGGCGCCGAACAGGGGCAGCAAAAACAACGCCAGCACATTATCCGCCGCCATGATGACGCCGGAGACGGCCTCGCTGACATGGAAGGTGTTGGTCAAAATCAGGGGGATGACGTTGTTGTACATCTGCCAGAAGGCGCAGATGGAGAAAAAAGCCAGGCCCACCAGGACCGTGCGCCGGTAGTTGAGTTTCATCACACTTGCTCCTCTCTTTGCATCTGCTCCAGCAGCTCTGCCACGTCCCGCAGCACCCATGTAGGCTGCACATCGGAGGCGGCCAGGGTCTCCCGGGTGCTCTCGCCGGAGAGGACCAGGGCCGTATCCACCCCGGCATTCACGCCGCAGGCGATATCGGTATACAGCCGGTCCCCCACCACCAGAGTCTCAGCGGGGGAAAAGCCGGTGCGCTCCATGGCCAGCAGCACCATCTCCGGCTGGGGCTTGCCCGCCACCAGCGGCCGCCGTCCCGTGGCCCGCCAGAGCATCTCGCACACGCTGCCGCAGTCCGGCACATAGCCGTACCAGGTGGGGCAGACCCAATCTGGGTTGGTGGCAAGATAGGGCACGCCCTGGCCCAGCAAGATGCAGGCGTCCTCCAGCTTTTGAAAGGTCAGCTCCGTGTCAAAGCCGCACACCAGCACCTGGGCGTCCTCCCGGCCGGAGGCCAGGCGGCACCCGGCCTGGGCAAGATGGGCCCGGAGGGAGGCAGTGCCGAAGACATACAGCCGCTTCTCCATCAGTCCCTCCCGCCTCAGGGCATAGAGCAGGGCATCCACAGAGGTGAGGAAGTCCTCCTCCCCGGCTGCGATTCCCAGCCGCCGCAGCTTTTCCACATAATCCGCCGCGCCTCGGGAGGAGTTGTTGGTCAAAAAGAGATACCGCCCGCCTGCATCGCGGATGTGGCTGAGGAACTCCGGCACGCTGGGAAACAGCGTCTCATCCAAATACAGTGTCCCATCCATATCCAGTAAAAAAAGTTTTTTCTCCCGCAGGTTCATAGGGTCCCTCCTTTTGTATCATTCGCGCGGTAACAGGATAGCATAAAGCCGCCCCGCTGGCAAGCGGAGCGGCTTTCGAGATTGGTTAAGGGCAGGTAAACGATTCCCTCATTCGTCCTGGAGTCGGGAGATCTCCCACCGGTGGCCGCGGTAACGGATCACGAAAATAACTGTTCGGACCGCCCAGTCCACGAACATGGCATACCAGATGCCCACAACGCCCAAGTCCATCCACCGCACCATGGCCACGCCCAGCATCACCCGGAACAGCCACATGGACACCGAGGAGGTGAGCATAGTAAAGCGGGTATCGCCTGCGGCCCGCAGCGCGTTGGGCAGCGTAAAGGCCAGGGGCCAGATGAGTATGGTCACCACGGTATGGACCTGAATGATATGCATGGCATAGCCTGAAGCCTCATCGGAGGCGTTGTACAGGTCCAGAATAAAGGGCATCAGGAACAAGATCAGCAGGCAGCTCAAAAGCATGAAGATATAGGTATAGCGCATGAGCTTTCTGGTATAGTACCGGGCACGGTCATAATCCCCGGCGCCCACACACCGGGCCACCACCGTCACCATGCCCAAGCCGATGGCCTGACCGGGCAGGATCTGGAAGTTGCAGATGGTGTTGCAGATGGCGTTGGCCGCCACGGAGGCGGTACCCAGGGCAGACACCACCGACAAAAGCAGGATCTTACCCAGCTGGAACATGCTGTTCTCCACTCCGTTGGGCACGCCGAAAAGGAGGATGTTCTTGATCATCACCTTTTCGTGATGGAACCGGAAGTGGTCCAGGTGCAGCGGCAGCTTGGGGTTGTGCAGCAGCACCACCATCAGCACCGCCGCCGCCACACGGGAGACAAGGGTGGGGATGGCCACACCTTCCACGCCCCGGTGAAGGCCAAAGACCAAAATGGCGTTTCCGGTAACGTTGATGGTATTCATCACCAGGGACACCTTCATGGAGATGCCGGAATTGCCCATGACCCGGAACAGTGCCGCGCCGGCACTGTAAATGGCCAGGAAGGGCGTGGAACCTTCCACGATCATAAAATAGGTATTGCAGTAGGCAGCTACATCCGGCTCAATGTCTCCAAACACCACGTTGAGGATGAAGCCCTTGAGGAGATAGACCAGAACGGTGATGCCAACGGACACCTCCAGCATGAACAGCAGCAGCTGCATGGCCGAGCGGTTGGCCTTTTCCATCTCCCGGCGGCCAATGAACTGGCCCGCCACCACGGCGCCGCCGGTACCCAGGGCGGCAAAGACATTGATGAGCAGGATATTGACCGAGTCCACCAGCGACACGGCGGACACCGCCGCCTCGCCCACCTGCGCCACCATCAGCGAATCCGCCAGGCCCACGGTGATGGCCAGAAGCTGCTCGATCACCAGGGGGATCAGCAGCTTGCGCAGGTCCTTCCGCGTGAAATTGACCGATAACCGCTCTTCCATTTCCTCCGTCTCCTTGCTTCATGTTGGATTGGCAGCAAAGCGGAGCACCCTCTGGTGCCCCGCCGCAGATTGGGCGCTGCTCTGCCCATTTACTTGTGAAACTCCCGGGGGCTCACATGGAACGTGTTTTGAAAGGCCCGCAGAAAGGTGGAGTACTCCCGGAAGCCCACGGCTTCCGCCGCCTTCATCACCGGTGTGCCCGCCCGGATCAGCTCCCCCGCCCGCAAAAGGCGCTTTTGGCTGATATACTGGTGGACCGTATAGCCGGTGATGGCCTTGAAACGGTGCATGAGATAGTACCGGCTCAGGTAAAACCGGCTGGCCAGGGCCTCCACCGACAGCTCCTCCTCCAGATGGGCAGCGATATAGCGCAGGATCTCCTCCATCTTGGGATCGCAGCGGTAGGTGGCCGTGTCCTCGGCGGTATGGTCCTGCAAAATGTCCCGGTTGATGGCGATGAGCAGCTGCAAAAAGGTGGTGTTGGCCAGCAGCTCATGGCCGAACTGCTCATCCCGCAGTGCCTCCTCCAGCTGGCGGATCAAGCGCATATACTCCAACCGCCGCTCCGTGGGCTGGCGCAGCAGGTGGAATCCCCGCTGCCGGGCCACATCAAAGCAGGTGCTCAGGCTCTGGCCCGGGGTGCTGCTGTGCTCCAGATAGTCAGCGTTGAGCCACAAAACGATCCGCTCATAGGGCTCCGAGGGGTCGATGCGGGGCACATGGATCATGTTGTGCTGCACCAACAGAATGTCCCAGGGCCGGAGGAAGTAGCTCACACCCTCTACCACATAGGTCACCCGACCGCTCAGCAGGAGGATGATCTTATCAAATTCATGGTAGTGGTACTCCATCTTCTCCGCCCGGGAGTCCTTGAGATGGAAGAGACGAAAATTTTCATGGAGGTACCCCCGTCTTCCCACCTCACTGCGGTCCAGCATCGGTCTGTCCTCCTTTGCAGATTCTTTACATAGAGTTAATCATATCGCAATTCCAAATGGTTGGCAAGGCAATAAAGCTCTAAAATCCCCCTGGTTTCTTGGTTGTTTTTGTGAAATCGGCCGGAGCTGTTGAGGGCGGTTTGGTCTTGCGTGGGGTGGGTATTCGTGCTAAAATGTGAAGCAATCGCCAATCATTATGTCGAAAAGGAGAGGCCGCCATGAGCCACGCCGATGCGCTCTTTATCCGCAACTGCCGGGATATCCTCAGCAGCGGCGTGTGGGACACCGATCTGCCGGTCCGCCCCAGATGGGAGGACGGCACCCCTGCCCACACCATCAAGAAATTCGGGATCGTCAATCGCTATAACCTGCAGGAAGAGTTTCCCATCCTCACCCTGCGGCGGACCTACTGGAAGACCGCGGCGGATGAGCTGCTGTGGATCTGGCAGAAGAAGTCCAACAACATCCACGATCTCAATGCCCATATCTGGGACCAGTGGGCCGACGAGGACGGCTCCATCGGCAAGGCCTACGGCTATCAGCTGGGCGTAAAGCACCACTACCCTGAGGGAGACATGGACCAGGTGGACCGGGTGCTCTATGACCTCAAGCACAACCCCGCCTCCCGCCGCATCATGACCAGCCTTTACAACTTCCAGGATCTGCACGAGATGAATCTGTACCCCTGCGCCTACTCCATGACCTTCAACGTCTCCGGCAACGTCCTCAACGCCATTTTGAACCAGCGCAGCCAGGATATGCTGGCCGCCAACAACTGGAATGTGGTGCAGTATGCCATTTTGGTGCATATGTTTGCCCAGGTCAGCGGTCTGGTCCCCGGAGAGCTGGTCCACGTCATCGCCGACGCCCACATCTACGACCGGCACGTCCCCATCATTGAGAAGATGCTGACCCAGACTCCCTCTCCTGCGCCCCAGTTTACCATAGATCCCCAAGTGAGGGATTTTTATGCCTTTACCCGGGAAAGCTTTTCTTTGGAGGGTTACACCCCCGCCCCCTTTACCGACACCATCCCCATTGCCATATAACATCCGCCGCCAGCCTCCGGCAGGCGGCTCCAGGCGCCTCCGCCCCGACGGAGGCCCTATCCTTGATTTGAGCGCCAAGCGGCGCATGGAGGGTTTTTGTATGAATGCCATCGTCATTGTGGACCGCAACTGGGCCATCGGAAAAGACAACGGACTGCTGTTCTCCCTGCCCACGGATATGAAGTATTTCCGCACCCTGACTTCGGGAGGCACCCTGCTGATGGGCCGCCGGACGCTGGATTCCTTCCCCGGCGGAAAGCCCCTGCCCAATCGCCGCAACATCGTCATCACCCGCAATCCCGACTTCCAGCGGGATGGGGTGGAGGTGGTCTCTGACCCGGAGGACTGCCATACCCTCATCTCCCAGCTGCCCCAAGAGAAGGTGTGGGTCATCGGCGGCGGCAGCGTTTATACCGCCCTTTTGCCTCAGTGCCGCCGGGCCTATGTCACCCGGGTAGACGCAGCAGTAGAGGATGCCGACACCTTTTTCCCCAACCTGGACAAATCCCCGGACTGGAAACTGGTCTCCGAGTCCGAGCCCATCACCGAAAACGGTCTCACCTTCCGTTTTGTGGAATATAGTAACGAAAGCCTCTAATATATTGAGTAAAAACAGCGTCCGCCGAATTTCTTCGGCGGACGCTTTCCTTTTTCAGCGCGGGAAATAGGCCTTACGAAAAACAATCCTTTTCTCCGGCAGGAACCTCCTGAAGCGGTGCCCACAATGAGGCTTCCGCCTGGGTAGCGGCAGGCAGGTCCACCTGTTCCCCCCTCCGCCACAGCAAAAGGGCGGTCTCCCCCAAACCGAAGTACAGCGCCTGGGTGCCCATGGCGTCCTCCTGGGAGAACAGCGCATCGCCGCTGCGGCTATCATTCCTGTGGTCAAAGTTCAATATCGCAGTATGCAGCAGGGGCTTTTTCAGGTACCAGTGTACGCCGTCGGCCTCCTCCCACCAGTCCAAAATGTACCAGCCGCTCTCGTCTACGTTGTAGTGAATCCCCATTCTTCCGTCCCCCAGCCGGTAGGCCCGCACTTCATACGCATTGCTGTCCACAGGAAGCACCGTCCAGGTATTCAATACCCAGAGGCCGCCAAGCAGCACTGCGCACAGCGCCAGAGCCAGAAGTGCCCCCTTCCACAAAGACCGCCTTCTGCCCTTCCGCCACTCCCAGGACAGCCGCCTCCGCTGGAGGCAGCGGCGCGTCCATGGCCTCCAGGGCCTCCCGGCAGGCCGGGCACTCCCGCAGATGCGCCTCCACCGCCGCCCGGCTCTCCGGCGAGCACACGCCGTCGTGGTATAACGGCAGCAGATCCTGAATGATGCCGCAGTTCATCTCTTTAACGCCTCCTTCAGCTTTTGCCGAGCTCGGAAATAGGTGACCCGGGCCCAGCTCTCCGTCTTGCCGAACAGCTCCCCGATCTGGGCAAAGGACAGTTCTCCAAAGATCCGCAGGGAAAAGACCTCCTTGTAGGGCTCCGGTAAATCGTGGAGCAGACGGTGGAGCTGCCGGGCGGTGTCCCGGTCCGCAAGAGTCTCCTCCATGCCCTCATCTCCCTACTCCTTTGCCAGCTCTCCAAACCGCTTTCGCTCCCGGCACAGGAACAGATACTGGTTCCGGGCGATCTGGCACAGCCACACCCGCAGCTGGCACTGGCCACAGAAACTGTCAATGGCGGTGAGGGCCCGAAAGAAGGTCTCCTGGGTCACCTCCGCCACCTGCGCGTCCCGGCTCAGGGCCAAGGCATAGCGGTACACATCGGCAAAATACGCCTGGTAGATCTCCTCAAATCCCGGCATTCCCCCACCTCCTTACTTCCATAAGACGCGCCAGGTATCCATTCGTTACATTCTTTGACAAAAGGCGCATTGTTTTTTTCTTCCCTATCCTTTATAATAGAACAAACGTACCCTTAAAAGAAAGGAGACGGCCCCATGGCAGAGCTTTCCACCGATGTACAGTATATCAAAGGCATCGGCCCCCAACGGGCCAAGGCCCTGCAAAAGGTGGGTGTGACCACCCTGGAGGACCTGGTGTCCTACTTCCCCCGCAGCTATGAGGACCGCCGGGAGGTGTGCACCATCGCCCAGCTTCAGCCGGGCCAGAGCGCCTGCGTCCGGGCCATGGTGGCCGCGCCGCCTACCCTCAGCCGTATCCGCAAGGGGCTGGAGCTGGTGAAGTTCCGGGCGGTGGACGAGACCGGCGCCCTGGATATCACCTATTTCAACCAGGCCTATCGGAAAAACGAGTTCCACGAAGGCCAGACCTATGTCTTTTTCGGCCAGGCGGAGGGCAATCTGCTGCGCCGGCAGATGAACAACCCGGCAGCAGAGCCGGAGGGCAAGGGGGAGGTCACCGGGCGCATCGTGCCCGTGTATCCCCTCACCGCTGGCGTGTCCCAGACGTTGCTGCGCCGGGCGGTGACCCAGGGGCTTTCCGCCTGCAGTGAGCTGCTGCCGGACCTGCTGCCAGACGAGCTGCGCCTGGCCCAGGGGCTGTGCCGGGTGGAGTACGCCTACCAGAACATCCACTTCCCCGCCGACGAGCAGGCCCTGACCATCGCCCGGCGGCGGCTGGTGTTCGAGGAGCTGTTTTTGCTCTCCCTGGCCCTGGGTCGGCTGCGGAGCCGGCGGACCGGGGACCGGGTCCCCCCCTGCCAGGACGTGGACCTGACGCCCTTTTTGGAGGCCCTGCCCTTTTCCCTGACGGCGGCCCAGCGCCGCTGCGTAGACGAGGCATTGGGGGATATGCGCTCCGGCCGGCCCATGAACCGCCTGTGTCAGGGTGACGTGGGCTCCGGCAAGACCATGGTGGCTGCCGCCTGCGCCTACTTCATGGTCAAAAACGGCCGCCAGGCGGCCCTGATGGCTCCCACGGAGATCCTGGCCGAGCAGCACTTCCAGGGCCTTGCCCCCCTGCTGGAGCCCCTGGACCTGCGGTGCGCCCTGCTGACCGGGTCCGTAAAGGGCAAGCGGCGCAGGGAGCTTTTGGAGGCCCTTTCCGCCGGGGACATCGACCTTGTCATCGGCACCCACGCCCTCATCTCCCAGGATGTGGCCTATCGGGATCTGGGGCTGGTCATCACCGATGAGCAGCACCGCTTCGGCGTCCAGCAGCGCTCGGCCCTCTCCAAAAAGGGCCAGGGCACCCACATCCTGGTCATGTCCGCCACCCCCATCCCCCGGACCCTGGCGCTGATTCTCTATGGAGATCTGGACATCTCCGTCATCGACCAGCTGCCACCCGGGCGGCAGAAGATCGACACCTTCGCCGTGGGCAGCAGCTATCATCCCAGGCTCTACGACTTCCTCCGCCGTCAAATCCAGGAGGGACGGCAGGCCTACATCGTCTGCCCCCTGGTGGAGGAGGGCGAGGAGGGCCCCGACGAGCGCAAGGCCGTGCGGGAGTACGCCGAAAAGCTCCAGCGGGAGGTATTCCCCGACCTGCGCGTCAGTTTCCTCCACGGCCGCATGAAGCCCAAGGAGAAGGAGGCGGTGATGGCCGCCTTCGCCGCCCGGGAGAGCGACATCCTGGTCTCCACCACCGTCATCGAGGTAGGTGTGGACGTGCCCAACGCCACAGTGATGGTGGTGGAAAACGCCGAGCGCTTTGGCCTGAGTCAGCTCCACCAGCTCCGGGGCCGGGTGGGCCGGGGCCGCCACAAGTCCTACTGCATCCTGGTCTCCGACCCCAAGACCGAGGAGACTCGGCAGCGGCTGCGGGTGATGACCCGGACCAACGACGGCTTCCAGATCGCCGAGGAGGACCTGCGGCTCCGTGGGCCCGGCGACTTCCTGGGCCAGCGCCAGCACGGTCTGCCGGCCCTGCATCTGGCGGACCTGAGCTGCGACGCCAGGCTCCTGGAGGAGGCTCGGGCAGCCGCCGGAAATCTCCTGGAGCAGGACCCGGACCTTGCTGCTCACCCGGCCATCCGCCAGCGGGTGCAGGCCCTGCTGGAGAAAAATGCCGGGGCCATGAACTAAAAAAGACCGGACGGAGTAAAAGCTCCGTCCGGTTGTTTTACTTTTTAGCGGCCAGCAGAGGCTTGATGGACTTATAGATCTCGCCGCCGCCCTTGCTGCCGTACTTTTTTACCAGAGCATTGTTGATGCCCTGCTTGGTCTTATACTTACGGATGAACTCCAGCACCGCCGGGGCCTCCTCCTTGTCCGGGAGCACCGCCCGGATGCCCACCAGGAGCTTTTCCTTCTCCTCAGCGCTGTCGGTACCTGTCAGATCCGAGGCCAGCTGGATGTCCACCTTCTTTTTCTGCCAAAACTTCACCACCGCCTGAAAGCCGCTGTCCTTGGACACCAGACAGAAGCGCTCAGCGCTGCTCTGGGACACCAGATAGCCCAGGTAGGTAGCCAGCTGGAAATCCAGGGCGTTCTTGGCCCCGGTCTCCGCGTTCACATACCGGATCCAGGCCGGGGACTCCACGATCTGCTGGTGGATGCCGAAGGTGAGCTTGTTTGCGTTGTCGCTGTAGAAGATATACACCTGGTCCGTCTCTGACAGGTCCTGGATGCCGTTGAGCCCGTCCATATTCACATTTTCATAGTCGATGAGGTAAATTGCCATCGTCGCGCTTCCTCCCCATATCAGGCGAAGCGGCACCGGGCGGTGAAGCACAGCTCCCCGTTGCCCGTGCCGGCCATACGGTAACCGTTCTCCTCCCGGCAGCCGGTGAGAGTCAGGTCCTCGCCCAGGGTGGCCTCCTTGTGGTAGTTGATGGAGAACTCCCGGCAGGTCTTGGTCTGCAGTTCGGCAGGCAGGCTGTCCCAGAAGATGGCGCCGTAATTACCGCTGTAGATGTGGCCATTGCCGTCCAGGTCGCTCCAGACCACCCGACGCTCTCCCAGCTGCTCTATCTGCTCCCGGGGCGGCAGCACCTTGTCGCACTCCGGGCAGTCCAGAGGCAGGTCTGCCTGGCAAAACTCCCGGGCGGTAAAGCTGGAGGGCCTCAGGATCTTTCGGGTCTCCGGATCCACCAGGATCCACTGGCTCCTGGCGCTGACCAGCACCTCTCCTGTGGGAGCGGTCATGGAGCAGCCCCGGCGAAGCTGGACGCCCCGAACGCCGGCTTCCCAGGTGCTCACGGTCAGGATCTCCCCCAGCCGGGGTGTCCGGTGGACCGTCAGCAGCAGGCGGGAGAGCAAAAATACCTGGCGCATGGCCCGAAGCTTTTCGTAGCCCAGGTCCCGGGCCTCATAGTCGGCGCTGGCCGCGGCCACAGCAAAGCCCAGGAGGGTGGAGAGCTTGGCCTGCCGGCTGGGATCACAGTCGGGAAAGGTCACCTCCATCTCCTGGCTGAAGGTGTCATTGGTAAGGGTCTGGTGAAAGCAATGCAGCATAAAAGGAAAGCCTCGATTCTCTTCTCGCCCCGATACGATGCCCCGCAGTTTCTCCGGGAAGTGCACACATTGCAGGAAACAAGCGGCTTTTTCCAAAAAAGGCAAGGCAAAATGGGTACGTTTTTTCAAGTATAGCATATTTCCCACTATTCTTCAAGGGAGAGGCAAGATGGTAAAAGGCGCCCCTTTTGGAATGGCTGCATACAGGCAAAGCCCCCCTATATAGCAAAAGCCCCCGCCGCATGGCGGGGGCTTTCCGTTTGATTGAAGTTAGGCCATATCCCGATGCAGGAACGTTACGATCTGCCCGCGGGTGCAGGTGTTGCTGGGGCTGAAGGTGGTAGCGGTGGTGCCGTTGGTGATCCCCTCCCGGACCGCCCAGGCCACCGCCTGGGCATAGTCAGCGTCGGCGGATACGTCGGAAAAGTTGGCAGTCCCCACAGTGGGCTTCCCTGCCAGCTTCCACAGGTAGGTCACCGTGGCGGCACGGGTGCAGGGGGCGTTGCCGTTGAACGTAGAGCCGGAAACCAGTCCCTCCTTGGCAGCCCACAGCGCCGCCTCGTAGCAGAAGCTGCCGGGCACCACATCGGAGAAAGGATTGGCGCCGGTCATCTCAGGGGAGCCGTTGGCCCGCCACAGGAAGGTCAGGATCTGGGCGGTGGTGCAGGTGGCGTTGGGGCTGAAGGTGGTGGCGGTGGTGCCGTTGGTAATGCCCTTTTCCACGGCCCACAGCACAGCGTCGGCGCAGTAAGAGTCGGCCTTCACATCACTGAAACCGCCCACCACCGGAGTGGACTGCTCACTTGCGGCCTTGGAGTCCACTTTCAGATACATATAGCGGTAAGAATACGCGCACTGCTCGTCTCTGGGGTACTCCTCATCCGGGTAGCAGACTTCCACCTGCAGCTTATAGAGCTTGCCCTCCTTAGCATTGGGCAGGGAGAAAGAGCAGCTTTGTCCCTCCTGGATCCGCTTGAGATTCTCAAAGCCGAACTCAATATAGGTGGCCCAGCTGCCGTCCGTGGCAAGATACTCGCCCTCTTCATCGGAAACGTACACCTTGGAATCGGCCTGCGGCAGCGCCTTGCAGATCTCGTCGTACATCTCCTGGAAAGCAGGGGCCTCCTGGATGAATTCCTGGGTGATGCCGCGGGACGTCAGAAGCTCGCTGCGGGTCATCTCTTCCTGCTCATAGAGATACACCCGGATATGGCAGTCCTGGCTGCCCCCCTGGTTGGCCACCGTGATCCGGCAGTCGGAAGCCACCGGATAATAACCGTTCAAAGTGTCTATGGAGATATAGTCGTGGTAAGCGCTGGTGCTGGCCAGAACATACTTGCACGGCACATCGCTCCGTTCATTTACCGAACCATACCCATCCGTCACGGTAAGTGACAGCGGAGCCAGTCCCTCCTCAGTGGTCATATCCGCCGCCAGCGCGGGGACAGTCAGACTCATACACAGAGCCGCAGACAAAAAAACGCCAATGAGCTTTTTCATTTCTGCCATTCCTTTCTCCAGATATTTTCCGTGCCCTTTCCTCTCCTCATCTCCTTTCTTTCAGGGCTTTTCCTTGGCGGCACGACGATTGGATTTTCCACAAACAGCCCCGGCAGACTGGGATCCCACGGCTTCCAACCAGTGTCGGAAGCGCGTCAGGCGGCATTGGATGCATCCCGTCTGCCGCCTGCGCAAAACTCCATCAAAGCAAATCTCTCATTTGGGTGGTTCGTGCCTGAAAACGATGCGGTGACCAAACCTGCGGCATGCAGCAGGTGTGCCGCTCAGCGGCAGGCACAGCGGGTGGAATCCTTCCATATTTTCCCGCCGTATATGCTTCCAATTCTATCCTTTCCCACAAGATAAGTCAAGAAAAGTCAGTCCAAAAAATTCCAGCCCCCGCCTGCTTATCAAAGGTAAGCAGGCGGGGGCTTTTCCCCTGTAGGCACAGGGATTCAGTCTCGTCATTCAGTGCTTTTTTAGGGGAGAAGATATGTTCACTCCGCCTCAGGGAAAGTGAGGGTCACTGTGGTCCCCTCGCCTTCGCGGCTCTGGAGAGACACCTGGGCGCCGTGGAACGCAGCGCCGTGCTTGACAATGGACAGCCCCAGGCCGGTCCCCCGGCCGCTGTGGCTCTTATCCACCCGGTAGAAGCGCTCGAACACCCGCTCCTGCTGGTCCCTGGGGATGCCCACGCCATCATCCTCCACTGTCACCCGGGCACCCCGGCCCACTGGCTCTGCAGCGAGCTTCACATGGCCGCCATTTCGGTTATAGGCGATGGCGTTGTCACAGAGGTTGTAGATCATCTCCTCCAGCACCTGCGGCACACCGCGGACCGCCACAGGTCCGCCCTCCAAGTCCACTGTGATGTTCTTTTTCTCCGCCGCAGTGCGCAGCTGCTCCCGAACGCCCCGGCAGAGCACATATAGGTCCACCGGCTTGCGCTCCATCTCCACGTTTTCCTCATCCAAACGGGAGAGTTTGATGATATCCGACACCAGATCGATGAGGCGCTGGGCCTCCCGACGGATGTTGCCGGCAAAGTGGCCGATATCCTCCGACTTCACCATGCCATTTTCCAGGATCTCCGCCGTACCCAGAATAGAGGTCAGAGGGGTCTTGAGCTCATGGGAGACATTGGCGGTGAATTCCCGCCGCAGGCTCTCCCGCTGCTCCCGCTCAGTGGCATCCCAGAAGATCAGGACCGCGCCGGCAGGCGCCCCCTTTTCCTCCACAGGGCTGGCCAGGACCTGGATACAGCGGTCGCCCTTCTCCATAATTTTCTCACAGCGCTGACCCTTTAGGGCCTCGTCCACCACTGCCTGGAATTCGCCGCTGCGGTCCAGAGTGTAGACGCTGACCTCCTCGTCCCCTTCCGGCAGCGAGGCGTCCAGCAGGCGCAGCGCCGCCGAGTTGCAGGACAGGACCCGGGTCTGCTCATCCACTGCCACCAGACCCTCATTCATGTTCTCGGTGATGGCGGTGAACTCCTCCTGCTTCCGGCGCAGTTCCTCGATCTGGGCC
>CALXDZ010000030.1 GCA_944387205.1 uncultured Oscillospiraceae bacterium | reverse complement strand
TTTGATACTAATAAACTTTACAGCCGAAAATAGCAGGTGGAATATTAACATATTTGCGAAAGTTTTTCCTGCGAAATCACCTCAAATACACCCTACTATATCTGAATTTGCCGAGTGGGAATGACCGCTAAAACGGCGCGATTTTGCATGAATGCATGGGAGTGCCTGTTGCACCATCTTTAATCTTAACTTGACGTATTTTGCGCCGGCCTAGCAGGTGAGTCTGCAGCCAAAAGATACATCCGCCCGCTCTGTTGAATGATAAATTCAGCAGGGCGGGCTCTTTTGCGCATCCTGTTTTTTACCCCGATTCATACGCTCCGCTATCCCAAGGTTGAAGCCAATTGCTGTCTCATTCTCCCCAAGACGTTTTTCTGGTTTTCTCTCCTACCTACAGATGCTTCTGCCTTTGACAACAGAATCATCTCTCATTGTTTGTACTTTACAAAAAGTAAAATATAATTGACAAAAAGATATTTTTATGATACACTTCAGATATCAAAGCAAGGAGCGGTCAACCGCTCTCACAGGAGGTCATGAAAATGGAGCAACAAAACCGCCATTCTGAACATGCACACGACTGGTTCTGGGTCTGCATAGCTGTAGCCATTGCCGTATGGACGCTGCTGTGAGAAAGGGTATGGCATGGCAAAGAATCTGAAGCTGAAAGCCGCCCGGGCAGAAAAGGACATGACACAGGCGGACCTGGCCGCAGCGGTGGGCGTGACCAGGCAGACTATGAACGCCATTGAAAAGGGTGAGTACAACCCCACCATCAAGCTCTGTCGGGCCATCTGCCGGGTACTTGGCAGAACGCTGGACGATCTTTTCTGGGAGGATGGAGAATGAAACACCTATATAGACAACACAACGAGCTGGATGAGATGCAGCAACAAAAGCTGCTCCTTATTGAGAGCCGGGGCTTCTGGCTTGCTTTTTGGGCCCTGGCAGCGGCCGTGACGGGACAGTATCTCCGGGGCGTACCCCAGAGCCAGTTAGCCGGGGAAGCCGCCGTGCTATTGCTGGTGAGCCTGTATGTTGGGATGGAATCCCTGCGCTGTGGTATCTGGAGCCACGCCAACTCCCGGCCTGGCACCCGGTCCAACCTGCTGATCTCTCTGGCAGTTTTTGTGGTGATGACCGCAACCCTTCTGGTGAGCAACAGCCATGAGAGCTGGTGGAAGTGGTCCTACTGGATGGGACCGGTAGTGGCCGCCCTCTGCGGTGGAGTGGTGTGCTTTGTGATTTTGCAGTGGCTGACCCGCTTGTACTACCGCCGCCGAGCCCGCCTGGACAGGCCGGAAGAGGATCAGGAATACCGCGGATAAAAACATTTTATACAAAAACCGCCTCCGGGCCCGTGCAAAGCCCAGAGGCGGTTTTTGCAGTGTAGTGTTGAAGAGAGAGTTGATCTGTTTTTCCGCTCGCAGGCTGCAGCAGGGGCAGCGGACGACGGCGCAGGGCCGGTTCGCCGCAGGCTTCCTTTCTCTATCCTGCTCTCCCCTCTCCTCTTTTTTCAAGAGGGCTGCCATGGGGGAGAGGGCACTCAGCAGGTGGCGTACGTGGAAAGCGATGCCTTCGGTTCCCCGTTGACGCTGTATTCCATTACCAGCGTGTAGGTCCTGCCCTTGGTGACCGGATAGGTCTCGGAAATGGTCACTTGGCCATAGCCTGAATCGCTCCAGGACTCCAACTCCACGCCTTGATACTCCAGGATCAGCGTCATGGCGATTCGGTCGCTGGAGTTGCCGCTGCGGCAGGTCCCGAAGCAGTTGGCGGTGGTACCGCTGAATGACAATCCAAAATTGGGATGAATTATTCTGCTCTCCATCGCCTGTACAGAGACGGACAGTGCCAGCAGCAATACCGCGGCCAGGGAGAAAATCCTCCGTTTCATAGATGCTCACCTCCTTTCGCTGTCATTTGCTATATATAACTGCAAAAGGAGTCGATTCTTGACACCTGATAGAAAAAATTTTTTATTTTGTCGTTTCCAACAAGGATACGCTCTCCGCCATGTGCAAAAGGACGGACTCCTCCGCAAAAGCGTCGATGGAGAAGAGAATTCCAGCCTCCTCATCTGTCCAAGTCACTCCGCTGCTCTGGTTCGGATCCTGAGACAGATACAACTGGCCTGGACAGTCTCCCACCATCACCTCTTTTTCAATAATATCATCCAAAAGGATTGCAGAAACATATCCCTGAGCTATACGTTCACAAGTGAAATAGATCTCCTGTCCTTGGGCGTTTCGGTAATAGATCCCCCGATAGTCTGGAGTTTCAACAGGCTCCCCCGTCTCCTCATATCCCTCCGGCAGGGCGGTAATTGCATATCGAGGTAGCTCCTCTTCCTCAGGCGTGCCCCGGAAGTAGTACACCACATGGTTTTGATACCACTCTGCCACCCACTGTACCACCGCGGCATAGGTCTCCGGGCTCACCGCCCGCAGGGTCCCCAGGGCCAGAGCGCAGGCCAGCACCACGCAGGCAGCGGCACGCAGCACCTTCCTCCAGAGAGGCCGGGCCGCGGAGCGCACATACCCTACGGGATTCGCCAGCAGCGGTCGCATCCGCCGCCGGAACCGGCGGGAGAAGGTATGGGGTTCCTCCGGGATCCTGCGGAGCCATTCCTCCGTAACCTCCTGAGCCGCCTGACGCAGCATTTCCTCAGTTAAATTCATACTTCCACCCCTTCCTGCCGCAGGAGCTGGGCCAGCTTTTCCCGGCCCCGGTGGATCAGTTGGCTGACATTCTCCGGCGTTGTGGACAAAAACGAGGCAATCTCACCGTTGGAATAGCCGTGATAAAACCGCAGCAGCAATACCTGACGATAGCGGGGCGACAAGACCCACAATGCCTTGGTCAAGGTCCCCCGCTCCTCCAGTTCTTCCGGCGGCGCAGCCAAAAAGTCCTCCATTAGCTCCGTTCCCACATACTTCTTGCGTGCCCGGTAGACGTCCAGAGCTGTGTGCTCTACTATTACAACGGCCAGAGCCCTGGTTTTTTGACACAGTGGTTCCCCAATTTTTTCCATATTTTTTGCCAGACGGAAAAAAGCCTCCTGGACTGCGTCCTCCGCGTCCGCCTCCCTGCCCAGAATTCGGTAGGCCGTCCAGTACATCGCGCTTCGGTGGGCTTCATAGAGTTGGCAAAACCGCTCCCGGTCCGCCGGGTCTTCGATCATCTGCAGATAGATCAGCATTGTTTTCTCCTCATAAAGCACAAAAAGAGGGATGCACCAGGCATTCCTCTTCCGCCCCGCAGGGCTCATTTGCAGCGTTTAACCAGATTGAAAATGATGGCAAAGGGCAGCAGCAACACAAATAACAGCGGCATTCATTCACCTCCTTTTTTCTTCAACATAGAGAGTGGGGCGGGGAAATGCAAGTTTCTCCGCCGTTAAAAAGTAAAGAAGGGCGCCTTTCGGCGCCCTTCTTTTCTCCCGCTGAAGCGGATTTACAGATAGTTCAGGGGATTTTTGGCCACACCGTTGTACCGGATCTCAAAGTGGCAGTGGTTGCCGGTGGAGTTACCGGTGGAGCCCATACGGGCGATCTGCTGGCCCTTATAGACGTGATCGCCCACAGACACCAGCAGGCTGGAGTTGTGGCCGTAGCAGGTCACATAGCCGTTGCCATGGTCGATCTGGACGAAATAGCCATAGCCGCTCATCCAGCCGGAGTAGATCACGGTGCCGCCGTCGGCCGCATAGATAGGCGTGCCGTAGCCGTTGGCGATATCGATGCCCTTATGGTTGGTGGAGCCGATCCCACCAGGAGAGGAACGACCGCCAAAGGAAGAGGTGATGGAGCCGGAGCAGGGCCAGCGGAAGCTGCCGGTGGGCAGCCAAGTGGGCCGCTCCTTGGTGCCCTGGAGCCGCTGCTCTGTGACAGGCTCCGTCAAAGTCACGGAGGAGAGAATGGTACGCTCCACCTCTTCGCCGTTGACATAGGTCACATTGGCCACCACGTCAGCCGAGCCGTACTGACCGGCGGAAACCACCTTGTAGTCGCCCTTATAGAGGTAGGCGCTGTCCTGATACTCCACATCATAGGGGATCTGGGCCACATAGCGCTCCCGCTGGGTCAGCGTCAGCGTCAGGTAGGGCACAGCGTTGGAGATGGTCAGCACTTCGCCGATCTGGATCTTATTGATGTCATAGCCGGGGTTCAGTGCCAGCAGCTCCTTGGAGGTCATGCCGTGGGCCTCGGCGATCTCGGACCAGGTGTCGCCCTGGACCACAGTATAGGTCACCTCGCCGGTCTTGGTGCTGTTGAGCAGCTCTGCCAGGTAACCCAGATTCATCACCTTGTCGTTGGGGACGTATTCCTGACGGATCTTTACATCCTCCTTGAACTCACAGGAGATGGTGTCCTCGTCGGTAGCAGCACCCTTGAGCTGCTCCAGCAGCTCCTCCAAAGCGCCCTCATAGGGAGTGGCACCCACCAGCTCGCCGTCCACATACAGCGCGTATGCGTAGCTCACCAGGCCGATCTCATTGGACAGCTCCGCTTCCAGGGCGGACTCATCCACCACCTCGTCCCGGGATACCAGGCTGGGAGAGAAGTGAAGGAGGTCACTGTCGATGGTATAGGTGCTGCCCAATGTGGTGGCGGTGGCCGCCTCGATATTGGCGCAGGCCTCCTCCACAGCAGAAAGGGAGGTGGTGCTGGCCACTACATTGCCGTCATAGGTCACCGTGGTGCCGATGGTATAGCTGGAGAAGAACAGAGCCAGGGCCGCCACAGCGGCACCGGTGCCGGCAAAGGCCAGCGGGTGCAGCCCACGCTTGCCTGCCCGGCTCAGCCACTCTGCCTTCCGCTCATTCAGGCGGCAGCGCAGCAGCCAGGCCTCCTTCCGGAAGCGGCGGCGCAGCAGCGGCAAAACACTGGAGCCCATCAAAAAGACCCGCACGGGCCAGGAGTCAGACTCTGGGAACCGCTTTGCCTTCTTCTCATGGGAGGCCCGCCGGATCCGGCGGGCGGTGAGCCGGAGGTAGGATCTGGCACAGAGGACGCTCTCCTGTGCCCGGTTCAGCGCTCCGTCAAAAAGGTCATGGATCACCTGGGTGCCCCGGTAGAGGAGCTCTTCGGCCTGCTCCGCCGCGGTAGCACCGATGGTTCGGGAGCTGGTCTCCCCGGCGCTCTTTCGGTTCCTTTGCAGTTTCTCATTCATCTTACGATTACTCCTTACAAATTTCTGTTTGTACGTAAGGCTGTTTCGAAAAGGTTACAATTTGTTACCGGTTTATGATACCTCTTTTTCCCTCATTCGTCAAGCCCTTTTTCTTCTGAAAAACCGTCTCTTTTTCCGGCTGCGGCGTATTTTTTTGTTCTTTTCATTTGCTGTTCTCGGGGCACGCAAAGCAATTTGCCGGAACTTTTCCTCTTTTCTTTACGCAATTTTGTTACTAAATTTTTGTTTTTTGGTTGACCCCTTTTTTGCGCAGTGCTAAGATAATGTATTATGTATCGCACTCTCAAATTTGAGTTGGAGGAAGACTGTTATGTTTGATTTTCTCATCAGCAAGCTGAAAAAGCACCCCCGCAAGATCGTTTTCACTGAGGGCACGGATCCCCGTATTCTGGAAGCTTCTGCCCGTCTGCTGTCCGGTACCTTTCTGACCCCCGTTCTGGTGGGCAGCGAGGAGGCCGTCCGCGCCGCGGCTGAGGAGGCCGGCTTCAACATTCGCGGTGCTGAGATCATGGACCCTGAAAACTTTGCCGATATGGATCAGATGGTCTCCGCTCTGGCTGAGCTGCGCAAGGGCAAAATGACCGAGGAGCAGTGCCGCGACGCCCTGAAGCAGGGCAACTATTTCGGCACCATGCTGGCGAAGATGGGCTATGCCGACGCTCTGCTGGGCGGCGCCACCTACTCCACCGCCGATACGGTCCGGCCGGCCCTGCAGATCATCAAGACCAAGCCCGGCAACAAGATCGTGTCCTCCTGCTTTATTCTGGTCCGGGCCAACGGCGTGGGCGAGAACGAGGTACTGGCCATGGGCGACTGCGCCATCAACATCAAGCCCACCGAGGATGAGCTGGTGGAAATCGGCCTGGAGACCGCGCAGACCGCCAAGATCTTCGGCATCGACCCCAAGGTGGCCTATCTGAGCTACTCCACCAAGGGCTCCGGCAAGGGCGAGGACGTGGACAAAATGCGGGGCGCCTGCGAAAAGCTCAAGGCCCTGGCTCCCGAACTGGATGTGGACGGCGAGCTGCAGTTCGACGCCGCCGTGTCCCCCCGTGTGGCACACACCAAGTGCCCCAACTCCAAGGTGGCCGGTCACGCCAACACCTTCATCTTCCCGGACATCAACGCCGGCAACATCGGCTACAAGATCGCCCAGCGGCTGGGCTCCTTTGACGCCTACGGCCCCATCCTGCAGGGCCTGAACGCCCCTATCAACGACCTCAGCCGGGGCTGCAACGCTCTGGAGGTCTACTCCATGGCCATCATCACCGCCGGCCTGTGCGAGGACTGAGCGCCTTTATCGGTCCGTACATCAAACAGCGGAGGACGCCAAGGCGTCCTCCGCTGTTTTCGGGTCCGGCCGGGGCGGCGATGGCCCTCCCCAGCGCAAAAATTACAGAAAATTGACAAATTGGGAAATCTCTCGTAAAATCCTGGTTGAAGAGGTCCGCGCCATCCAAACGGCAGGCGGTTAGCTACATCTCCGAAAGGAGGTGTTGCCATGCGAATTACGTTACATATCGGACGGTTTACCGTTACGATTATCGTAAAATGCAGAAACCGCCACTCTGGCCAGTGACGGTTTCTATCCTATAGAAATTCTCACAACTAGGGGCTAACCGCTTGCTGGTGCGGCTCCCTCTTCACCTTTATTTTACCACACTTTCGCCAAAAGTCAAGGGAGAGCGGAGGCGAAAAGGCCCCCCGGGCGTGAGCCCGGGGGGCCTTTTTTGCTTAGGGGAAGTTCTGATTTCTATTCAGAAATCAGGGCAGGGTCGCGGGGGTGGTCCCCAGAACGATGCTCACAGCCTTGGCAGCAGTGCCGTCAGCACCCAGCAGCTTAGTATCGATCGCGACGGTATCACCGGCCACGAAGTTACCGCTGTTAGGAGTCAGGATCAGCACATTACCGGAAACAGTGGGAGTCCAAGCAGTGGCACCACCAGTGGTAGTGATGTTAACATCCGCAGAAGAGGCGGCGACACTGATATCACCCGCAGTCTCGGGAGCCTTATTGAAGGTGATTCTCACCTCACCGGCATTCCAAGTATAGCTCAGAGCCTGCAGAGCCGTGACGGGAGTGACCGTGAAGTCGCTGGCATTGATGACCGTGTTGCTGGTCACGCGGAAGTCAATGTCATGCGTCGCAGCGTCATCCAACACCTCATCAATGCCCAGAGCGCGGTTGACCACACGATAACCCACAACGCCGGAGGCGAAAGTGCCGTTGTTCAGCTTGAGGGTTCCGGTCACCTCGGTGTTGTACCGCAGATCAGTCTGAGAATTACCACCGGTCAGGACCAGGGTCAGAGTCTTGGTGCTGTCCGCGTTGGTGATACCCCAGTTGGACAGAGCCAGCGCGGTGGTGAAGTTGTTGGTCAGGCTATACGCATTGTTCAGCCCAGTGTCATCGATCACCACATAGGCGGGAGCCGCGTTGGTAGCGGTCATAGCCGTGGTGGTCCAGCCGGTGGTGCTCCGCAGCGTGCCATAATCAGGGCCATAGGGGCCAGCCGCGATGCTGGTGTTATAGATGCTCACACTGGGAGACTCCGTGCTCACAGCCGTGTTGGGCATTCTGACATGCAGAGGAGCGCCAACGCCGGAAGTGGGCAGCATATCGGTGGTCACAGCCATATCCAGCACGCTGTTCTGGTCAATGCGGTTGCCATCCTCGTCATAGTAGAGGACGCTGACGGCGGAGAAGGTCTCGTTATCCACCACGAAGTTGATGCCGTTCACATCGTCCACATAGGGCAGGTACTGTCCCAGGGTCGTGGTATTGACACGCAGGGTGGCAGTGCCGTTGGTACCCACAGCGCCGGGGAAGATGACATCCAGGCCAGTGTCAGCACCGTAATAGTAGACACTGGCATTCAGCGTCACAGTCTCGCCGGCGGGCACCCACTCGGGAGCCTCGTAGGTCACAGCGGCGCTCAGCGTGCCGTACTGGCTGATGGAGACGGAGGTCACGCTGGCGGAGCTGCCGTCCAGAGTCTCAGCCACATCGCCGTTGACCATGACGTCATAGCTGTTGCGGTAGATGGTCTGCAGGTTGCCCTGCTGGCCATAGCCGGAGTCAGAGCCGGTGGTCAGCGGGGTGTCGCTGTCGAAGACAACCCACTCAGCGGCGCCGGAGCTGTTCAGAACGGCCATGATGGTGCCGTCATACTCCTTGACGGAGGTGTTGGCATTGGGATCCACCAGGTAGTTCACAGCGGACTCCACGTCGGCGAAGTTGGTCACCACGTCGGTGCTGCGGTTCTCGTCCTGGATCACCACGGCCTTGGCGTCGCGGGCAATGCCCAGACCAACGTCCTGACGGTCAGAGGTGAAGTACAGGGTGTTCCGCTGCAGAGACACCACGTTCGGGTTCGTGCCCTGGTCATCCAGGCCGGTCACCAGATAGACGTCCTCGCCATCCAGGTTCCGCTCGATATCGCCGTGGTTGTGGTAGGGATCCTCACCAGCCGCGGCCAGGATGGCGTCAGCGATGTTGCCCCAGATATCGTCGTTGTCCACGGGCTTGACGTTGACCACATAGTCGCCGTCGAAGCGCAGCTCCACGACCTCGCCCACGGTCAGGTTCCGGATGGTGTCGGTGTAGCTGCTGCGGGCGGTCAGGGTCTGCTTCTCGCCCTCCAGAACAGCGTCGAAGGTCCAGTAGTAGTAACCGTCCTGACGGCCCTCGCTCTTGGCCTGGGACAGGACATAGGCATAGTTGCCGGTGGCGCCCTGGGCCTCGCCGATCACGACCGCGCCGATGATATAACCGTCGCTGTCGAACACGGTGAAGACCTGACCCTCGTCAACAGCCTCCTGGTCCTCCGTCTCAACAATCAGGTCCACGCTCTGGACGCCGGTGTACACACCGTTCACGTCGGTGATGGCCTTCTGGATGCCGTGGGTGGTATCCACCACGTCCAGATCCACCGTCAGGAACACGGAGGCGTCCTCGCCGTACACGCGGCCGTCAACCTCATAGCTATCTTCGATGGACAGGTTGTCGGTGCGGATGATGGTGTCCTCGGTGCTGTAGGGATAGCGCGTCCAGGTCATCCGGGTGCAGGGCTTCAGGGTGTACACGCCGCTGTCGTTGACAGTGTAGGTGTACCACTGATTCAGGTTGTAGATGCCCTCTTCACCGTATTTGCCGTAGGTCTCCCAGGCGCTGGTGGCGCTGGTCTGCAGCGCATCATAGCCCTGCGTGGACCAGGGGATGAACAGGTCGGAGTTGTCGTCGTTGGGATCCAGATCCTCGATGTTGTCATCGGTGGCGGTCACGTTGACCTGGATATTCTCCATGGTGCCGTCCAGGAAGATGGCGCCGGCCGTGGCGGTGCGGACCGCCAGGTTGGAGCTGTTGCGGTCAAAGCCGGTGATGAACACATAGTTCTGGGTGCCCTCGAACAGATCCACGCCCAGGAAGTAGCCGTACTGATCGAGATACACGTTGTAGGTGTTGTCGGTCAGCAGGTCGTTGTCGTACTGGTACAGGATCTCGTCGTCATAGAAGGCCTTGACGTTGGCGTTGTACTCCTCGCCGCCGGTGGTCAGGTCGGTGACCTTGGCGTCGGCGTTGGTGGTGTTGCCGTTATCGCTGGAGTACTCGGTGATGGTGCTGTCCTCCAGGACCTCCACGTCCTGCAGCACCACGATCTCGCCGTTGGGCTGCACGTCCTTGAAGGAGATGTTCACCTGATAGAAGGTGCCGTCGGTCACATCGGCCACCGCGGGCACATCCTCCACGTCCACGTTGTAGTTGGCGGTGGTGACGCTGTTGCTGGCGCCGGTCACGCCGGTGTACACACGCAGGGTGGCGTACTCATTGGCCTCGCTGTAGTCGGTGGTGGCCTGAGCCAGCCAGGTGTTGATGGACACGATGGTGATGAGCTCCTTGTCGGTGTCCAGATAGACCTTGGTCAGCACGCCGTTGCCGGTGGAGCCCAGATCGTCGGTGTTGGAGCGGACCAGATCGTCCTTCTCGATCTCACCGGCGGCGGAGCCCTCGTTGTCCACGCCGTCCAGATACACGTCCAGATCGTTCTCGCGGATCACGCCGGACTTGAGCAGATCATAGATCTCGCGGCCGGACACGCCGGTGGTGTAGGACTCAACCAGCAGGTCGGTGCGCTCATAGGTGCCGATCTCGGTGCGGTCATACAGCCAGGTGTTGGCGGGCTCCATGAACTTGGTGTCGTCGTCCAGACGCTCCAGGTCGGGGAAGTACTCCTCGGCGAACTGCACGAAGCCGTCAGCCCAGATGTTGCCGTCCTCGTTGATGCCCTCGCTCCAGGTCACGGGCTTGGCCGTGTTGTTGGAGATGACGACCTCGGCGCCGTTCACGTTGGCGGAGATGGTGTTGTCATAGTCCACCAGCGTGGCCTTCAGGGTGTTGAAGGCATACAGAGCGGCCTCTTCACGGGTGACATAGTCCACACCGTTGAACTCGTCCACCAGGCCCTGGTTCAGGCCGATGCCG
>CALXDZ010000029.1 GCA_944387205.1 uncultured Oscillospiraceae bacterium | reverse complement strand
GTACCGAGGGCGTGGCGCCAAAGCATACAAAAATTAGCAGACGGACATTTGCTCCGTGATGAAATTGAATCCGAAAATGAAGTGCTCACGGCCAGGGAAATGGAAATTATGGAATGTTTGGCCAAAGGTATGAGCAATGCGGAAATTGCTAAAGAACTGGTTATTTCTCTCAATACAGTAAAGCGGCATATCCAAAACATTTACCGGAAATTGGATGTGCCCAATAAGACACTGGCGATCCTTCGATATCAAGAGCAGAAAAAGCGCTTGTTATGATATCCGGGGAGAAGAATTAAGAGTAGGAAAGGACAGGAACGGGCTGTTCTTTCTTCAACAATCATTTTGAACTTTATGGAATGATATACCTTATATCATCTCTCAAAATTCACAGCAGCTTTTTCGCGTTTCAGACCAGATCGTTGTGCTGCGCCGCGGATATTATGCGGGAAGTCTTTTCCCCAGTGAATATTCCAGGGAAAAACTTATGAGTATGCTGGTGGGCCATGTATATAGCGAACTTTTTTCCAGAAGAGCCGTAGCGGCCGATGTTGAAGTTTTGGAGGTCAGACATCTCTGTACAAATCACTATCACAACTTGAACTTTTCTCTGCACAAAGGAGAAATTTTGGGGATCAGTGATGTTACAAGTTCGGATCGGTTCGGCATACTCAATTTGTTTACCGGAAGGGAACGGCTCTATTCTGGGGAGATACTGCTCTGCGGAGAAAAAATTGCGCCATTGACCCCGGGGAATTTATTGAAACATCGCATGGGATTTGTTGTGCCGCTTTCTGCGGGGACTACGCTATTTCCAAACTTGACCGTCGCTGAAAATACTTATCTTTTACAGTTGGGGAAAATGTCCAATCCATTCGGGGTGCTCCGCCCTAGCATGGAGCGCTTTGTAATGCAGGAACTGCAGGACCAAAGGCTGTTCCCAAGTTGGAGTTTGAATACAAAAGTAAAGGATATCCGCATGGACCGTGAGTATGAAATAATGATTCTTCTGGAGAGGTGGAAGCGAGTTGCACCTCATGTCCTGCTGCTATGCGATATTTTTCTGGATTTGGACCCGGTGGTGAAAAAAAGACTGTGGAGGGAATTGGCGGAGATTGCCTTTCGAGGAGCGGCGATTATCTTATTTTCTTCAGACTTTTCTGAAATGTTTACACTTTGTGACCGACTGATCGAGCTGGAAAATGGATATATGGTAGAGCCGCAATAGAGTTTGTCTTTTTCAGTTATCTTGTTTTGGGAGAAGATTGCTGTTGAACGATCCTATATTTTGGATAAAAACAGGTAAGGAGATGGCACGGTAAAATCTGTTTAGGCAGGGGGAATGCGGCTTTGCGTCTGCTCCCTTTGCTTCTACAGTGGGCTGAACGCGCAAGGCATGAACTATCGCTATTTCTCTCAATGAGGGGCTGGAATTTTTGATATTGCCGCCAGGCTGAAATACCGGTTGAGGAAATACACGCAGGTAATAGCACAGTTTTTAAACGCCACACGATATCATTTGACTGCTTTCCGCTCCTGCAATGAATAAGCGCAGCCCGGGAATTTGCGGAGTAGTTTTCTGCGGATAGAAAAAGAGTGGGCGACAGATGTTTGCAAAGGCATGCCCCACCGGATAGGAAAAGGATAGCTGTGTTCAATTTGTGCATATTTTTCCACTCTCGTGAAAAACCCTGGGAAAATTCAAGAAAAAATCATCAATTTAGCAAATGCATTTTTTTGTCGATTATGGTATAGTAAATGCGGTTTGAGCCCATAGTCAAGCCAAAACACCATAGGAAACCGCACATTGCCCGGCCAAGGAAGCGCATCTGAATTTTCTTGCGGCCCAGGGAAAGAACACGGTAGCAGAGGCGCTCGCAAACTTTTTGAGGGATGTTTGTGAGGGCCTTTTTGTTTAGGCGGACGAATGGTATTCTGTCCGCCCAATCCAAAGGAAAGAGGTACGAGAGATGGAAGCAAAAGTCGACGCCAAGACCGAGCGGGTCCGGATTTGGGAGGAACTGCTGAAGGTAGCCAAGCCGGACTCCAAGTTCAGCTGGCAGTTCTCCGAGTTCATCTGCGACTATGAGGGCAGCGAAAAGGGCACCGCGCTGCTCACCGCCACCGACATGTACAAAAATGCCAAGGTCATCTTCATTACCCCGGACAACAACCTGGAGACCCTCCGGGAGCAGGCTTTCCGGGACAAGAAGACCGTGGTCATGACCAACTACGGCATCACCCGCGGCTTTTTCCTCATTGCCCCCGGCCAGATCCCCGAGGGGAAAGAGGAGGTCGCCTCTCTGCTGGACGGTGTGTCCCGCTATTGGAAGCACCAGACCCTGGCCCAGCTGCAGCAGTCCGTGGGTCACATTGATATGATGGTCACCGGTGCCTCTGCCATCACTCCCAGCGGTATTCGCTTCGGCAAGGGTCACGGCTACTTTGATCTGGAGTGGGCCATGCTCTCTTCCAAGGGCCTGGCTGACAACTCCACCGTCATCATCGGCGCCGGCCACGACTGCCAGGTGGCGGATGTGCCCGTCACCGTGGAGGAGTATGACACTGCCATCGACTTCATCGTTACCCCCACCCGCATCATTGAGACCCGCCATGAGTTCCCCCGTCCCAGCAAGGGCATCATCTGGAGCCGCCTGGCCCCCGGTATGCGGGAGCAGATCCCGCCCATCCAGGAGCTGTGGTGCGAAGTCCACTGCAAATGAGCGGGGAGAAGCAGGCTCCCCTGCTGGAGCTGCAGGGGATTACCAAGATCTTCGGCGGGGTAGCTGCCAATGATTCCATCAGCCTGAAGCTGCACCGGGGAGAGGTGCTGGCGCTGCTGGGCGAGAACGGTGCCGGCAAGAGTACGTTGATGAACATCATCTACGGCATCTACCGTCCCGACGCCGGCAGCATCCTGGTCAACGGCCAGAAGGTGCGCATCACTTCGCCCAAGGACGCCATGGCCCACGGCATCGGCATGGTGCACCAGCACTTCATGCTCATCGGCCGCTTCAACGCGGTGGAAAACGTCACCCTCATCACCCCCGACGCCTCCTGGTCTCTGCTGAAGAAAAAGCAGATCCGGGCCTCTTTGGAGGAGCTCAAGGCCCGCTATGGCATCGAGGTGGACCTGGACTGCCCGGTGGAACAGCTCAGCATCAGCATGCAGCAGAAGATCGAGATCCTCAAGCTGCTCTATACCGGTGCGGACATCCTGATTCTGGACGAGCCCACGGCGGTGCTGCTGCCCCAGGAGTGCGAGGCCCTCTTTGAGATCATCCGCCACATGGCCCAGCAGGGCAAGGGCGTCATCTTCATCAGCCACAAGCTGGACGAGGTGCTCCAGATCAGCCAGCGGGTGGACGTGCTCTCCCACGGCCGCATCACCGGCGAGGTGGAGACTGCCCAGGCTGACAAGGACCTGATCGTGCGCATGATGTCCGGCGACAACGTGCCGGATATGTCCGGCTATGTAAAAAAGCCTCCCCAGGAGGAGGCTGCTCTTTCCTGCGCAGGCCTGGTGGCCTTTGACGACCGGAAGGTGCGCACCTTAGACGGCGTGGACCTGACGGTCCACCGGGGCGAGATCGTGGGCGTGGCCGGCGTGGAGGGCAATGGCCAGGACGAGCTGGCCGAGGTGCTCGCCGGCGTCCGCCGGGCCACGGCTGGTCAGATCTTCATAGGCGGAAAGGAGATGGATCTGTCCGACCCTGCCGGTTTCATCTCCAGCGGTGTGGGCTATATTCCCTCGGACCGGAACACCGTGGGTACCGTGCCTGATTTCCCGCTGTACGAAAACTGGATGCTCCGCAACCCCCACTATCCCAAAAAGCGCGGCTTGACAGACCTGCGGGCCGTCCAGGCCCAGGCCGCCCAGGCCATGGAGGACTTCGACGTCCGGGCCGCCGGCCCTGGTGCGCGCAGTGCCAACCTCTCCGGCGGCAATCTGCAAAAGTTTATTCTGGCCCGGGAGCTGGAGACGGAGCCCCAGGTGCTCATCTGCTCCTATCCCACCCGGGGCCTGGACGTGAAGGCCTCCTGGTTCATCCGCAGCCAGCTTACCAAGGCCAAGGAGCGGGGCGCCGGCGTGGTGCTCTTCTCCGGTGACCTTGACGAGCTCTTTGCCATCTCCGACCGCATCGTGGTGCTCTACCGCGGCCGGGTGGTGGGCCAGCTGCGGCCGGAGGAGACCACGGCCCAGGAAGTAATCCTGATGATGATGGGGGGAACGGCATGAAGCGCTTATCCTTTTTTCGGGAGAGCCTGGCCCACTACCAGGGAGCCAGCCGGGCCCGCAAGCTGGTGATCCTGCTTTTAAGCGTGGCGGCAGCGATGCTGGTGGGCTCTGTGCTGATCCTGGCCGTAGGCGCCAATCCCCTGGAGGCCTACTACTATATGCTCATCCGGCCCGTCACCTCCATCTCTTCCATCGGTGAAGTGGCCATGTACTTCACCCCGCTGCTGCTGGTGGGCATCGGTGTGGCCTTTGCTTTTCACGCCAAGCTCAGCAACCTGGGCGGCGAGGGCCAGATGCTCTTCGGCGCCCTGGGCATGACCCTGGTGGGCATCCCCCCGGTGGGCGAAGCCCTGGGGATGTGGTCCCTGCCTCTGGGCATTTTGCTGGGTATCCTGATGGGCGCTTTGTGGGCGGCGGTAGCCGGCTTCTTCCGGGTCCGGTTCAACGCCAGCGAGATCGTTGTGACCTTGATGCTCAACTATATCGCTAAGCAGTTCATCAGCTATGTGGTATTTTACCCGCTGCGCAGCGGCGCGGAGCCCCAGTCCGCCCGGATCGTGGCCTCCCTGCCTAAGCTCTATGAGGGCTCCCGCATCAACTGGGGCGTGATTTTGGCGCTGCTTTTGACGGTGGGCTACGCGGTGGTGATCCGCCGGACCCGGTTCGGCTATCACCTGCGGGCCCTGGGCGGCAGCCGCCGGGCGGCGGAGTACAGCGGCGTGAAGAAAAACCGCTACTACTTCCTGGCCCTGGCCCTCAGCGGTGCTCTCTGCGGCTTGGCCGGTGCCGTGCAGATCAGCGGCAACACCATGCGCCTCATGGAGGGCGTGGCCGGTGACTTCGGCTTCAGCGGCATCGTGGTGGCCATGCTGGGCAGCCTGCATCCGGCGGGCATGGTCATTGCGGCCCTGTTCATGGCGTTGCTGGAGGCCGGTTCCATGACCATGCAGGTCCGCACCGGCATCCCTGTCTCCTTCACCAGCGTGCTGGAGGCACTGATCGTACTGTTTATCCTCCTGGGCATGGCCATCAGCGCCGCCCAGAGCAAAAGGAAGAAGGTGAGCAAGACCTGATGAACGAGACGAGTCTTTTCTCCGCCGCCTTCCTCACGGCCCTGTTTTCCTCCGGCGTCCGGCAGAGCATCCCCCTGATCTACGGCTCTGTGGGCGATACCGTGTCCGAGCGCTCCGGCGTCATGGGCATCTCCCTGGAGGGCGAGATGCTCTTCGGTGCCTTCTTTGCCTATCTCTTCGCTCTGCGCAGCGGCAGCCTGTGGGTAGGCGTGCTGATGGGCGCCGTGGCCGGTATGCTCAGCAGCCTCATTGTGGCGGTCTGGTCGGTGCTCTTCCGCCAGGACCAGTCCATCGTGGGCATCATGTTCAACATTCTGGCCACCGGCTTTACCAACTTCCTCAACCGCATGATCTTCGGAACATCCAATGCCAATATCAGCATCGACACCTTCCAGCCCATCGCCATCCCGGGACTGTCCAAGATCCCCGTGGTAGGAGAAATCTTCTTCAACCAGGACATCCTGGCGTACCTTTCCGTGGTGCTGGCGGCAGCGGTGTTCTTTGTGCTGCGGCGGACCAAGCTGGGACTCCAGCTGGGCGCCGTGGGTGAAAATCCCCGGGCGGCACAGGCTGCCGGTATCCCGGTCTATCGGGTGCGGGTCCTGTCCTACATGTTCTGCGGCTTTGCCGCCGGTGTGGCCGGCGCGTCCCTGACCTTGAGCACGGTGGGTACCTTTACGGAGGCCATCTCCGCCGGCCGCGGCTTTATCTGCCTGGCCATCGTCATTTTGTCCCGCTGGAATCCTCTGACAGCCCTGGTGGCCAGCTTCGGTTTCGGTTCCATCCAGGCCCTGCAGATCCGGCTTCAGGTCCAGGGTTCCGCCCTGCCCTATCAGGTGTTCGTGGCCCTGCCCTATCTCATTACCGTATTGGTGCTGGCTCTGGCCGGCCACAATATCCGCGCTCCCCGGGAACTGGGCGTTCCCTTTGAAAAGGAGAGCCGCTGACCTTTTTTGTATCCTGTCCCCTTTTGCGGGTAGGAAATATTTAGGAGGTAACCAACCCATGAAACGAATTTTCTCTCTTGCAATGGCCCTGGTACTGACTCTCGGTCTCATGACCGCCTGCGGCAGCTCCGGGGACACCACCAGCAGCAACGGTTCCAGCGCTGAGAGCGGCGCTGCTGCCGGCGAGCGCACCACCGTCACCAAGATCGCCGTGCTGCTGCCCGGCTCCATCACCGACGAGTCCTGGAACCAGACCGCCTATGAGGGCCTCCAGCAGATCGAGGCCATGGGCTATGAGACGGCCTATACCGAGAACGTGGGCTCCAACGACATGGAGGCCGTGTTCCGCAGCTACTGCGAGGACGGCTTTGACTTCGTCATTGGCCACGGCGCTCAGTACGGCGACGCCTGCTGCCGTGTGGCTGTGGACTATCCCGACGTGAACTTCTTCATCACCGGCAACGCTCCCGAGGATGTGCCCGCTGAGGAGCTGCCCGAGAACATCATGTTCGCTGACTATCGCGAGTGCGAGGGCGCTTATGTCTGCGGCGTGGTGGCCGGTCTGATGACCGAGAGCGGCAAGGTCGGCTATGTGGGCGGCGGCAACAACACCACCCAGCAGTCCGACAAGAACGCCTTCATCGAGGGCGTGGCCAGCGTGAACCCCGAGGCTGAGGTCAAGTCCGTCATCACCGGCACCTTCGACGACTCCGCCCTGGGCAAGGAGACCGCCATCGCCATGATGGAAGAGGGCGTGGACGTGATCCTGCAGACCTGCGACCACACCGGCCTGGGTGTGCTGGAAGCCTGCAGCGAGAACGGCATCTACTGCCTGGGCTACACCACCGATCAGTCCACCCTGGTCTCTGACGGCCTGTGCCTGACCTCCATGCTCATCGACATCCCCACCATGATCTCCTCCCAGATCGACCTGATCAAGGCCGGCGGCTACGGCGGCCAGACCTTCCCCGGCCTCCACGATGGCGTGGTCAGCATGAGCGCGTTCAGCGACAAGGTGCCCGCCGAGGTGGCCGAGCAGGTCAACGCCATCATCGACCAGATCAAGTCCGGCGAGCTGGTCATCACCCCCAACTACAGCGAGACCTGATCCTCCGGTCGCATACCGGACAAAACGCCGCAGAGCATTGCTCTGCGGCGTTTTTTTTTCGGCCTATGGGCCGGTCATTGGATCTCCATAGTCTGCATCTGCGCTTGGGTGGTGCCCCATCGGGCACCGTATTTCACCCAATAGGAAGTAGAAGCGGCCACAAACCACTTTTTTGTCAGAGGCATGGTGACGGAAAGGGTCTGGGGGGTGCCCCGGGCAATGGACCGGGCAAAGCGCTTGATCTTCCGTGCTGCCAGAAAGCGGAAGGGAGAGTTCAGGATCGCCTCGCCGCTGCCGATGGACAGGGAGGAGGCAAAGGGATACCGGTTTTGCCGGCAGAAAAGGCGCATCATCTCCAACGCGATCTCATTTTGCTGGGGCTCCAGAAAGCCGCAGTTGATGAGTACCGACACAGCGGGCCTTTTTTGTGGAGGATGGTCCTCTAAAAATTTCAGGAAATCCAGCAGAGGGACAGGGATGGCGTCGGCGTACAGGGGGAACACGAACAGCAGGTGGGAGACCCCGTCCAGCTTGTCCCGCAGCTCCTGGTGATTGCCTCTGGTGACGGGGCAAATCTCCGCGTTTTCCCCATAGCAGGCGGCGAAGATCTCCCCGTAGCGCTTGGAATTGGACCGGGGAGCCCGGGGACTGCCGTTGAGGATCAGCACACGTTCCATGCCTTCAGCTCCTTTCCTGTAAAGTCGTTGACCTCTTCCTCCCGGCAAAAGAAAATTCGATAGGTTTTAAAATTCATGTTGTGGGCATTCCGGGCCACCAGCTTCCGGAAAATCGCCCGCTCCTCCTCACCCGTGTCGCCGTAGGCCAGAATGGTGGCGTCCTTGGGTACCACGCTGCGCTGGACGTGATGGGTCTCCCCAGCCAAGATGCGGATGAAGGCCTGCTGAACAGGAATGGCCCGCTCCAGCATGGTTTTCATGACGGTGTCATAGCCGCCGTATTTGATGCGGCTGATATACAGCAGGGTGTCGCTCCGGGCGATCAGGGGATAGACCTTGACAGCGTCGTCCCGGATTACGCATCGGCCCGGTGTTTTTGTCCAGCAGCCAAAGCATCCCACACAGTTTGCGATGTTCAGCCGGGACAGGTCGATCCACTTGACGTCTCCTTGGTCCGGGAGCTGGATCGAAAGGGGACAGTCGCTCAGTATCAATTTCATAGCTGTGTTACGCTCCATCAAAAGGTTTGTCCCTTATTATGGCATAAACAGCGGATGAATGGGAGACCAATCTGTGAATTTTTCATAGAAAAATACTGGAAAATGGGAGGGCGACTGCCTCACTTCTGTAAGCTGACCTTTGGCGGACCCTTGCTGGGAAGGCCTTTCTTGCTTTTCCGGCTGGGGGAGAGAGCGGGGGCGTGTAATTACTCCCGCCGCCGTCTGCGGTCGTGGCCCTGAACACTGTAAAAATGCCGCTTGGCCTCGTACATCATGTGGTCTGCCTCATCAAACTGCTCCCTGACGCTGCACTGGGAGCAGCGCCAGGAAAATCCGGCGGAGTGGCTGATGCCTGCTGCATCCATGCCTTCCTCCACAGAACGGACAGCTGCTTGAAAGGCGTTTTTATCCATGGCCTCATCTACTACCACGAACTCGTCGCCGCCCGTGCGATAGGCGCGCCCCTCAAAGAACTGCCGGATCTGGCTTGCTGCCCGGCAGATCAGAAGATCTCCGGCGCTGTGGCCCAGGCGGTCGTTGATCTCCTTGAGGCCGTTGAGGTCGAAGCAGGCCACCCCCAGCCGGCATCTGTCAGCAGGTTCCGCCTTAAGCAGTTGATTGAACCGGTTGCGGTTGTACAGGCCGGTCAGCGTGTCCTCATAGCTCATCCGTTGGAGGATGGCAGTCTGAGCTGCGATCTGTCGTTTTTGCGCTTCGATCTGCTCCTGCAGGTATTGGTAGGATTGCTGAGCCATTTTGGTGGGAAATCCCACATCTTCCTGGCTCATCTCTGTATAAGGATTGGAGATATGGACATGGCAGCAGCGGGGCTGCCCGTTCACCCAGCGAAAGACGGTACTGATGCGCTGGTGCACCCGGAGACTGATCCGGGTGGAGGGATCGGTGGCGATCCACATCCGCCCTGTGCACACATAGGCATCCGGTGCGATACAGATGACGTGGTATTCCTCGTCTGAAATGTTGCACCGGGGCACTTGCCCCACAAACTGCCGGAAGGTTTCTGCCACAGCGGATTTGCCCGCTAGATATTCCTGCTCCCCTGCTCCGAACCAGAGGAAGTCCTCGTCCATCTGCGCAATAACTGCTTCGGGATCGTTCTCACAATAATGCTTTTGTACCATAAGATGAGTCAGTTCCATCGCTGTCTGCGCCCTCGGGTCCGCTTCTGCGGATACATGTGCCATCGCAACAAGGCCTCCTCTGAAAATTTTCGATTTGTCACTAATATAACACGAAACTTTAACTATGAAAATATGTGTTTGGACAAAAGCAAAACAGAAATGGTATGTTGAGTGTCAGTGCCAGAGGAAAAGCCCGGGGTTTTCCATTCCCTTTTGAGGATGGCTGTGGTACAATGTCGGCAAAGTCTTTGAAAAGGGCGGAGATTATGATGGATACACATATTCTGGTGGTGGACGATGAGGCCGCCATCGCGGACCTGGTGGAGGTCTATTTGAAAAACGAGGGCTATACCGTCCACAAGTTCTATGATGCCGCCGGAGCCCTGGCGTGCGTGGCCCGGGAGCACCTGGACCTGGCCATTTTGGATGTGATGCTGCCGGATATGGACGGCTTCCAGCTCTGCCAGAAGATCCGGGAGGAACACCTCTTTCCCATTTTGATGCTCACCGCCAAGGTGGAGGACATGGATAAGATCACGGGCCTGACTCTGGGGGCCGA
>CALXDZ010000028.1 GCA_944387205.1 uncultured Oscillospiraceae bacterium | reverse complement strand
CGCATGGAAATGAGAAAAGAACGGGATGCAGCATTCCGCCGGGAAGTTCTCTATGACAACACGCTTTCATTCTTCTGCAGAAACATTGCTTCCGGACACCATGTGGCGTTTCTTTGTGAAGACCAGGACACCGCCGTGGCCACTGCAGGGCTCTCGCTTTTTGAGATGCCTCCTACCAGCAAGCTTCCCTGTCCCAAGGTAGCAAAGCTGATGAATATGTACACTTTGCCTGCGTATAGATGCCAAGGCATCGCCCACGAGATGATGAAACGGATCATGGACTATGCACGTGAAATCAACTGCGGAAAAATTATGCTGAATTCTTCTGATATGGGAAAACCTTTATATGAAAGCTTTGGATTTTCTCTCATTCCAAATGAATATGAAGTGTATCTATAAGTTGTTTTATACAGCATTTTGCTGATTGTGAAGTGAATTGATTCGTACAAGGAGAATATGGTTATGAAAACCGCCATCTGCTATTACTCCCGCCACCACGGAAATACCTTGAAGGTGCTGCAGGCCATGGCTGAAGAGGGCGATGTAGACCTCATCGATGTAACCACCCGCCAGGCCGTTGAACTAGCGGAGTATGACTGCATCGGCTTTGCCTCCGGGATCTACGGCTTTGAATTTCAAAAAGCCGTCGCGGAATCTGCCCAACAGTACCTGCCCCAGGGAAAGCCCGTGTTTTTCGTTTATACCTATGGCGGGACCAAGGGCACCGGTGCAAAGGCCCTTATAGAAATCGCCAAAGAAAAGAGCTGTCCCGTACTGGGAGAGTTCAGCTGCAAGGGCTACGACACCTTCGGCCCCTTCAAGCTTGTGGGCGGCATCGCCAAGGGCCACCCGAATGCCCGGGATCTGGAGCATGCCCGTAAATTCTTCCGGGAAATCCAAAAACAGAATACCTTCGAATAAGGAGAGGACTTTATGTTTGGACCCAATCCGGACGCTGTTCATCCCAATGAGAATATCCCCAGTGTCTGTTATATCAAAAATGTGATCACCCGCCCCAACATAGAGGTCGGTGAATACACCTACTATGACGATGCCGCTACCGGCGGCGAGGACTTTGAGGCCCATGTGACCCACCACTATGAATTTATTGGAGACAAGCTGATCATCGGGAAGTTCTGTGCCATCGGCAAGGGCGTGGAATTCATCATGAACGGCGCCAATCACCGCATGGTCTCAGTCACCACCTACCCCTTCAACATCTTTGGCCACGGCTGGGAAACATGCACCCCCACTCTGGACGAGCTGCCGCTCAAAGGTGATACTGTGGTGGGCAACGACGTGTGGATCGGGCAGCATGTCACCGTTCTGCCTGGTGTGCATATCGGCGATGGCGCCATCATTGGAGCAAACTCAGTGGTAGCTGACAATATCCCACCCTATGCCATCGCTGCGGGAAACCCCTGCCGCGTCGTCCGCCCCCGCTTTGACCAGGCGCTGACGGACTACCTGATAAAACTCCGGTGGTGGGACTGGAGCCCGGAAAAGATCTTTAATCATTTAGAGGCCCTGTGCAGCGGCGATTTTGCACAGATCTGTCATATCAAGCCCTGACAGGAGGAAAAGAATGAAATTGGCCATTCTCTCCGATACCCATGGCCTGCTGCGGCCGGAGGTAGTGGAGTATCTGAAAACCGCCGACACCATTCTCCACGGCGGCGATATCAACAAACAGGCCGTTGTGGATGAGCTGCGGCAATACGCCTCCCTCTATGTGGTCCGTGGCAACAATGACAAGGCGTGGGCAGAAGCCATCCCCCATGACCTCACTGTCACCTTGGGCGGCGTGACCTTCTACCTGGTCCACAACAGGAAAGAAATCCCGGCGGACCTCTCCGGAATAGATGCAGTGGTGTTTGGCCACTCCCATAAGTATGCACAGGAAGAAAAGGATGGCCGCCTCTGGCTCAACCCCGGCTCCTGCGGTCCCCGGCGGTTCCACCAGGAGATCACCATGATGATGGCGGAGGTGGAGAACGGGAAGCTCCGGGTGGAAAAGGTCGTCATTCCCCATAAGGTGAAGTGATGGAGCTGGGCCTGACCTTTCCCCTGCAGCGTTTTTTGAAAGGGAAAACGCCGGTCTACGGCACTGAGCCGGACCGACGTTTGTGCTGGGATTTGCATGTTATTGACCTGCGGGGCCGCAAGTGCCTGCTGGCGGTCCACTGCCACAGCAGATACGCCTTTCTCCGCTACGACGTGTCTCCCCTCCAGTGGGCAGACCTTCCCGGACTGTTCCGGGAGGGGCTCCTTGAGAGCCTCACCGCCGCCTTTTCCCAGAAGCAGGCGGAGGGGTATCTGCGGCATATGGAAACTCTGGAAATCACCCGCACCCACGGCCGTCGGGAAGTGGCCTTTCTCAACCGCGCCTGGGAGGATGTGCTGGCAATGGATCTGTGCCTGGATACGGATCATCAGGCACAGCCTCTGCTGGACCACGCTGTCAACACCCGCCTCAGCCGGTGCGCAGGCTTTGAAGGACTGGGCACAGGATGGGAGCGGATCGCCGCCTCTTTGTAAACATCAAAAAAACGCCGGCTTGCAGCGCCGGCGTTTTCTTGAAAAAGGCCATCAGTCCCAGGAGCCGGTGGCATATCCGCCCTGGCCGCTTTCCAGGCCAGTCACTCTGTCAAAGGCGTTGACCTCCACCTCATACCAGGTGTCACCATTCATAATGTCAAAGCTGTACTCATTCCAAAGCCCTTCCTGGTCGATCTCCTGTCCAACGACTTCCCCGCCGCCCGCAGCGGCCGGCGCGGTCTCACGGGCCTCCGCCACGTCGACTCGCACCGCCAGGGAGCCAATCAGCCCAGTCACCAGGACCGCCACAACTACGATCCCAGCGATGACCAGGGTGCGAACCTTTCCACTCAATTTTTTCAGCATTGCGAGATTTCTCCCTTTTGATTTGTTTTGCATCCTTCTTGCCTGAATAATGCCCCAGGCGGCCCATTTATTGCAGAGGCGGAGGGAAAATTCTTGAGCACATAAAAGACTTGCGTTTTTCCCGCACTCGCCCAGGCATCGCACCCCCTTTGAAGATCCGGGAACAGAGCGCCGGGATATGAAAAAAGAAAGGCAGACATATGAAAACCCAACGATTTCAAATCGGCACAATTCCCGCGGTTTTATACGGGGAGCCTGCCAAGCAGGGATATGTATTTGTCCATGGCCAGATGGGCCGCAAGGAGGAGGCAGAGGCCTTCGCCCAGGTGGTCTGCCCCAAGGGGCTTCAAGTCCTGTCCATGGATCTGCCCGGTCATGGGGAACGCCAAAGCCGAGGCGAGGAGCTGTTCCCCTGGACGGCAGTACCGGACATCCGGGCAGCAGGGGACTGGGCCAAGCACCACTGGAAAGCAGTCTCCCTCCGGGCCAACAGCATCGGGGCTTACTTTTCCATGCTGGCTTTTGACACGCCCAGCCGTGCCCTGCTGGTCTCTCCCATTTTGGACATGGAGGGCCTGATCCTGACCATGATGGGCTGGGCCGGAGTGACGGAAGAGGAGCTGCAAACGCAAGGTGAGATCGCTACCTCTTTCGGCCAGACGCTGTCCTGGAGGTACCTGTGCTGGGTGCGAGAGAATCCGGTGCATAACTGGACCTGCCCCATCCGCATTCTCTACGGCAGCCAGGACAGCATGACTTCCCGCCAGGCAATTGACAGGTTTGTCCAGCAACACGATGCCAAGCTCACCGTGATGGAGGACGGAGAGCACTGGTTCCACACACCTGAGCAGCTGGCCGTACTGCAAAAATGGGAGGAAACCGAAGCTTGATCCCACGGGGCATAAAACAGCCTATGGCAATTCCCGGCCATCGCTCTGGAGTCAGTTCATATTCCTGTCTATAAGTCCTTAAGACCAAAGCTGGAAAAGGACCGCCTGGAATTCCAGGCGGTCCTTCTATCAGTTCTTCTTTCGGTTTTAGGTGGTTTCCCCAACGGTGTCTCGGCTGGCGGAGACAAATGAACACCTCCTATATCATCCACCGCATACGAAGCAGTGTTCGGACAACTACAGCCACCCCAAAGACCACAACGGCAAAGGCATTGCTTGCTTTTTATTCTGTTATGCATTTCCAATAGCCAACTGATGAACTGCAATATGACGCTCAAAAAAACAAAAGCGAGACCCACAGGCGCACCGATGTAAAAAAGCATATTGGGATACGCCGCCTCCGACAAAATAACGGCTAAAATGATAATGAAGCCAATGACGGCTGCAATGTGCGCATACTTATGTATGATGTTCTTTTGCACCGGATGTTCCCTGCTTTCGCAAAATCTGTTCCATGGACTTTCCCCTGGCCAGCTCATCCACCAGCTTGTCCAGATATCGGACCTCCCGCATCAGCGGGTCTTCGATCTCCTCCACCCGGACACCGCAGATCTTTCCGGTGATCAGCGTGCGGTTGGGATGCATGGCAGGAGCGCTTCGGAAAAAATCCCCATAGCTGATATCAGACTGCTCCAGCCGAGCGATATCCTCGGCACTGTATCCGGTAAGCCAAACGGTGATCTGATCCACCTCTTGCCGGGTACGTCCCTTTTTCTCCGCCTTATTCACCAGGAGCGGATAGAGTTTGGCAAAGGGCATCTGCATCACATCGGTACGGGGCATGATATCAACCTCCCAGCAGGCTTTCCCTGGCGGCGTTGACAAAGCGTCCACCTCCATGGCAATGATGCCATTTCGTACAATACAGAGGAGGCATGGACGCACCACCAACAATATTTTCCGTTTAATGATTTTATGATACCATACCCTCTCTCAGCTGACAACCGTGGGCTTGTCCCCTCGAAGGGCATGAAAAAAACGGCACCGCAACATGCAATGCCGTTTTGATGCTTTGGGAAACTCAGAAAGTCACGGTGCGGCTGGGCTCAGTGAAGGAGGAAAAAGTGGCGGTGGCCTCCGTCAGAGCAAAAACTGCGGTGTTGCCGTCGCCGGGAGTGTAGGCACCCCGGAGATTGGGATACTCATTGAACATATGCTCCTGGGCGGCAATTTCGGGAACCTCAACCGCCTTGGCCGTCACCCGCAGCCAGTGACTGCCGTCAAAGGCACAGATCTCCACCTTGGGATTTGTCAGAATCTGCTGCGCCACATCTTTCTTCTTGCCGGTCTGAATGGTGAGCTGCCCATTATACATGTCGATGGTGCCGAAGGGGCGCACCCGGGGCTGGTCTCCATCCATGGTGGCCAGATAATAGGTGCCGCAGGTTTTCAGGAATTTGTAGACTTCTTCCATGGCATATCCCTCCTTGTTTTTCTCCATTTTATACCCCACGCCCCACAGCGTCAAGATATTCCAAAGATGCGGAAAAAGGAGCAGTTTCCCGCAAAAAGCATGGAAACTGCTCCTTCTATGGGAAAAGGTATGTTTTTCAACATGTGCAGGCCGTTATACTACAATCTCCACCCGGCTGCCGCCGGTTTTTTCTTTGGTGACCACGATCTGCTTGTCGATCTTCTCCTTCAGCTCCGCCACATGGGAGATGATACCCACCAGGCGGCTGCCCTCCGTCAGGCCGGTGAGCGCCCGCAGGGCCTGCGCAAGGGACTCCTCATCCAAAGAGCCAAAGCCCTCGTCCACAAACATGGTATCCAGCCGAATTCCGCCGGCAGCGGACTGGACCTCATCGGAAAGGCCCAGGGCCAGCGACAGCGACGCCTTGAAGGATTCACCGCCGGAGAGTGTCTTCACACTGCGCTCCGAGCCGTTGTAATGGTCGATAACATCCAGCTCCAAACCGCTCTGGCTGCGGTTGTTCTCTGCCTCCCGGCGGCGCTTGAGCTCATACTGCCCGCCGGACATGACCAGCAGCCGGAGATTGGCCCGCTTCAAGATGCGGTCAAAGAAGGTCATCTGAATGTAGGTCTCCAGGGCGATCTTCTCCTTACCGGTGAGGTTGCCGTTGACCGTATTGGACAAGGTCCGCATCCAGGTATACCTCTGTTCCAGTTGTTCCAGATCCGCTGCCCGCTCCTGCATATTCCGCAGAGCGGTTTCATTGGCGACAAGGCGGGCGTGGACTGCCTTTTGGGCTTCACTTGCCTCTGCGCGCTGCCGGGTCAGCTCCTGACTGCGCAGCTGCAGGGCCTCCGCATCCACCTCCCGGGTCCGCTCCAGCAGTGCTTGAAGCTCTCCGATGGCTGCGTCGGCGGCTGTCAGCTCCCCCTGACGGGCGGCAGCGGTCTCCCGGGCCTCCAGCAGCGCCTGGACAAGCCCCTGCCGCTCTGCCCGCAGGGCATCCAGTTTCTGCCGGGCAGCATCCAGATTGGGGAAGGAGAGCCGATCCCGCAGGGTTTGGATCTGCCCCGCCATCTCCTCCCTGCGGCTCTGGGTACCTGCCAGCTCCTCCCGCAGCTTGGCAGCCGACTCCTCCAATGCCCGCAGCGCCTGTTCCTCCAGCGGAATCTGCCGGTCCAGCTCCTGCTTCCGCTGCACTTTCCCCTGGAGGAGCTGCTCCTGCTGGGCCAGCTGAGCCAGCTCATCCCGGGTCTTTGCCAGCGCCTGGGCGATAGCGGCAGGAGCTTCTTCCAACGCACAGGAGTCCAAATGGGCCCCCATGTCCCGGCGCAGCGTCTCCTCCAACTGCTCCCGCTGGCCGCCCAGGGCGCTCTGTGCCACCTCTGCCTGAGTCATGTCCTCCTGCAGCTGTTCCTGCCGCCGGGTCAACTCGGCCAATACCTCCTCCTGTTTCCCGATCTCCTGCTCCAGCTTTGCCCGGTGGGTCAGCTGTGCTTCCAGGTCCAATAGGGCCTCGTGGAGCTGCGCCAGCTCCTGTTCCACCTCCAACTGGCAAGCGGTAAGCTGCTGCTGGGCTGCATCCAGGGTGGGGGCCTCCACATACTCCGCCATGTTCCGGAGCAGCTGGCGCTGCCGCTCCTCCAGGGCGGCCCGCTGCTTCCCCGCGGCCAGGCTCTTCTCCTGGGCCGCCTGTTGGGCCGTCTCCCAGGCCTCCTTGGCCGCTTCCAGCTCCGCCTCTGTGGGCGCGTTCCCGGACAGCTGGGCAGGGGCCGGGTGATGGAGCGCACCGCACACAGGACAGGGCTGCCCCTCCGTCAGAGACTGGGCCAGCAGCCCCGCCTGTTCGTCCAAAAAGGCCCTGTTTTTCCTGCGGTAATCGTCCTCCATCTGCTCCGAACGCTTCTGGGCCTGGGCGTAGACCTCCTGCATGTCCTTCAAGGCGGTCTGCTTTCCGGCGCACTCCTCCAGCGCCGTCATCAGGGCAGAGAGGGCGGACTTTTTCTCCCGGGCTTTCTCCTGGCGGTGCAGGAGGCCCTGCTGCTCCTCCGGCAGAGACTGGGTCGCTTGGAGCGTCTCCCGGTCAGCCTGCAGACGCCCCTGCTTTTCAAGCAGCTCCGCCCCAAGAGCCGCCTTCTGCTCCTCCAGGGCCTGCCGCCGGCTCTGTCCCGCCTGGATCTTCTTTAGACACTCCTGCCACTGTCCCACCTGGGCCTCCAGGGATTCCAGGGCGGTCCTGCGGCCCTCCGTCTGGCTCTTTTCCCGCTCCAGCCGTTCCCGCTCCACCTCCACAGGCGCCAGGGCGCCCAGCTCCTGCTTCCAAATATGCAATGCCTGGGCCTTGGCCTGCTGCTCCTCCGCCGCCTGCTGCTTTTTCTCCTCCAGCTCCGTGATGCGCTCTGCCAGGGCAGCGAGGGAAGCCTCACTTTCCCTGAGTTCCTGATACCGGGGCAGCTCCGCCTCCAGGGCGCCAAGCTCCCTGTTCAGCTGTTCCTGCCGGGGCGCTTTTTCCTGTTCTGCCTCCAGGGCCTTCTGGGCGGCCTCCACCCGGGGCAGCAGCTCCTCCCGCTCCCTGCGGGCCTGTGCCAGCTTTTCCCGGGTCTTTTGGGCCTCCTCCGCCTTGCTCAGCAGCGCAGCGGTCTCCTTGAGCTCCTCTGTCAGGCGGTCCAGCGTCTTTTGCTGCTCCGCCTCCTCCGCCCGGTCCTGGGCGATCAGCTGCTCCACCAGCTCCACGGTCTCCTGGAAGGGCAGCTCCCCCGCCTGGGCCTTCTCCAGCTGGGGCTTGGACAGGTCATCCTCCTGACAGACGATGCCGCCGATGTACTGCTGCACACTGGCCCGGGCAGCCTCACAGTCTCGCTGGAGCTTTCCCGATTCGCTCTTCATTCTTTCCTGGAACACCATATAGTACCGGGTCTTGAAGATCTCCCGGAAGATCTCCTGGCGGCTCCTGGTGTCCGCCAACAGCAGCTTGAGGAAATCCCCCTGGGCGATCATGGCGATCTGGGAAAACTGGCTGCGGCTCAGGCCGATGATCCCGATGATCTCTCGGTTCACCTCCCGGGCCTTGGTCACCAGGCGGCCGTCAGGGAGGGTCAGCTCCGCGTCCGCCTTCTGGATGGTGGTGCCGCCGCCCTTTTTGGCCAGCCGTTCATATTCCGGGTTCCGGCGGACCGTATAGGTCTTTCCGCCGTAGGAAAAGACCAGCTCCACCTCCGTGGGGGTCTCCGGCCGGGCGTACTTGGAGCGGAACATGGATGGGTCCCGGTTGTCGCCGCTGGGCTCCCCGTAGAGGGCGTAGGTGATGGCGTCAAAGATGGTGGTCTTGCCGGCGCCGGTGTCTCCGGTGATGAGGTAGAGTCCCTGCTGCCCCAGCTGCTCCAGGTCCATGACCACCCTGCCCGCATAGGGGCCGAAGGCGGATACTGTCAGTTTCAGCGGTCTCATGCCTCATCCTCCTCCCAGATCCGTTCCATCCACGCCCGGGCAAAGCTCCGCTGCTCCTGGCCCATGGGCTGACCGTTCTGCTTTTCGTAAAATTCCTCCAGCAGCTCCAGAGGGGATCTGCGCTGTGCATCCTCGGCACCTTCCAGCACAATGCCTGCCCGGGTGCGCTGGTTGTCATAGTCCAGCTTCATCAAATTGGGGTAGATGATCCGCAGCTTGCTCACCGCGTCGGGGATATCCTCCTCGTCGGTAAGGGTGATGTGGACGTAGTCTCTTTGGTAGCTCGTCCCCTCGTAAAAGCCCCGGAAGGTCAGCTCCTGATAGGTGCCCCGCAGCTCCACCAGGTCCCGCATAGGGGTGAGCGGCACCGTGCGGACGGCCACGCTCCCCTTCTCCCCCAGCTCCACAACAGTGATCGACTTTTGCTGTCCTGACTCGGAGAAGGAGTATTTCAGCGGGGTGCCGCAGTAGCGCACCGTCTCCCGGCCCACCTGCTGAGGGCCATGGATGTGGCCCAGGGCCACATAGTCGAAGGGGGCAAAGACGGCGGCGTCCACATTGTCCGTTCCCCCTACGGAGATCTCCTCTGAGTCGCATCGGGCAGCGCCGGTGACAAACTGGTGGGTCACCAGAACATTCCGCTCCGCCTCGTCCACCTCCATGGCCCCGATGGCCACAGACAGCGCGTCCGTATAGCTGGCGATCTCCCGGTCCGGAAAGCACCGTCGGACATGGGAGGGCTTCACAAAGGGCAGCAGGTAGACCTTCACCAGTCCGTATTCATCGGAGAGCGCAAAAGGCCTCACCTTGCCATCATACACAGGGGCCAGGTGCACGCCGCTGCGCTCCATGAGCCGCCCGCCGAAGGCCATGCGCTCCGGCGAGTCGTGGTTGCCGCTGATGACAAAGACCTGGAGCTTCCGCCGGGACAGATCCACCAGGAACTCGTCCAGCAGCCCCACCGCCTCGGCGGAGGGCACTGACTTGTCGTAGACATCCCCGGCGATGAGCACGGCGTCCGGGGCCTCCCGGTCGATGATCTGAAGAATTTCGGTGAGGATATACTGCTGATCCTCCAGCATGGGAAATTCGTTGACCCGCTTGCCCAGATGCAGGTCGGAGAGATGAATCAATTTCATAGCGATGCTCCCTCTAAAAAGCGGTGTATCAATACCACCATTATAGCTGGGATGCAGGGCCAGGGCAATACGGCAGCCCGTGACAAATTGGCCTCTTTGTCTGCCAAAGGCCAATTAGGCAGACACCCAGCGCACTGTACACCGGCGCTTCAATTTTCTGAAACGATCCATGCGGCATGGCCGCACTGGCAGCGAGCGGTGAATCCGGTCGAAAGATGCGAAAGTACAGCCATGACAAAGCCGAGCTTGTGTGCTATGATAGGATACGCTGTGGCTGTGCCACGGAGTTCAATGTAGAGCGAGGTAATCCCATGAATCAAAAGGAAGTCAGTGAACTGCGGCGGCGATTCCGACTGGAGCGCAGCGCAATTTCCAAGATCTATGGCTGCTATGTCAACGGCAGCAGCCGCGAGATCATATCCTATATCGACGAGTCTCTGGGCCTGCTCCCTCAGGAGGACACAGAGAAGTATTTGGCCCTGTTGAAAAAGGCCCTGTCCGGCAAATTGGGCAAGAACCTGGTGGATGTGGTCTTTTCAACAGAGCAGGTAATGCACAGTGAGGAACATAAGCTTTTGATGGATTTGCGTGCAAGTGCGCTGAAGGACTGCGAGCTGCGGCAGACATTCTATCAAAAGATCATCGAATCCCTGGACATGGAGGGGAGCAACTATCTGATCCTTCTGGCCTATGACGCCTATGACGTTCCCCATCGGAACAAAGACGACGAGGTAGACGCAGACGCCTCTGACGAGGTGTTCCCCTACTTTGTCTGTTCCATCTGTCCGGTTAAGACGCAAAAGCCGGAGCTGGGATTCTTTCCTGGAGACAATGAATTCCACAGCTTTTCCGGGCAGGTGGTTGCAGCGCCGGAGTTGGGATTCCTGTTCCCGGCGTTCGATGATCGGGCGGCGAATATCTACAACACGCTGTTTTACACCAGAAAGGCCGATGCTCTTCATCAGGAGGTCATCGACGGTCTATTCCACACCACACCTCCCATGTGCGCCGCAGAGCAAAAGGAGGCGTTCCAATCCGCTCTGATGGAATCTCTGAGCGACGCATGCAGCCTGGAATTGGTGCAGACGATTTACGACCGCTTTCGGGAAAAAATCGACGCCCATAAGGAGAGCCGAGACCCGGAGCCGCTGTCGGTGACGGCCAACGATGTGGCCGCCATTTTGCAGGACAGCGGCATTGAAGAGGACAAGACCTCTGCGTTCCTGCAGCAGTGCTCGGACCGGTTTGGGGAGCACTCGGTGCTCATGCCTTCCAACCTAATTGAGCACAGCCACTTCGAGGTAAAGACCTCTGACGCCACCATCGCGGTGGCTCCTGAGCGCAGCTACATGCTGGAGGTCCGCGTCATTGACGGCAGAAGGTATCTCATGATCCCCGCCGACGAGGATGTGGAGATCAACGGCTTCCCTGTCCACGTCCAGTCCAAGCAATAACCCGCTCCCCCACTCCCACAGAGAGCAGGAGGAACGGACAGGCCCTGGAAATGGCGCCGAAAAGAGCCGTTTTGACCAAAAAGAGGACAAGCTGTTGCTTTGAAGTACATAAAAGGAGCCGGAGGCCATAGGCCTCCGGCTCCTTTTATGTTCTAAAACGCCACCAAGCCGTCCCCGCCTTGTGATTTTGGGCGCAGTAAAGAAGCATTGCTGCATGATCCCAGCAGCATCTCCATACCGGTCAAAGGGATTTTTCCCCGAGCACTCCTACCAGATGATCTTCTTGATCCAGATGTCCCGCCGCAGCTCACCTGATAGGCCTCCTCCCCCAGCCTTTGGAATATAGCGCATCTAATCTCTTGTAATAAAGGGGTAAATATCTTCCGGCAGCCGAGTGATCCAGAAGGGCTGGCCACTGCAGATGATCTTCTGCAAATCAAAGAGATCGGGAACATGGACTTCCATGTGCTTCTCCTTTCCGGTATGAACAGCTCACACCTCTTCCTCCTGGGATGGAGACAGATTTTTCTGGATCAGCCCCAGGAAAAGCTCCATGGCTCTGGTGAAAATCTGGGACTTTTTCCATACCAGATACATCCCCATCTCCAGTTTGGGTTTCAGAGGACGAAAGCAGAGATCACTGCCGGTGGTGTTCACCAGCTTATCCAAAGTAAAGGCATAGCCCATTCCCTCATCCACCATCAGTGATGCGTTGTAAATCAGGTTATAGGTGGCTACCGTGTACAGTTCTGTGGGTTCCTTTCTGAGCCAGCGGTACAATCCGCTCTTGTTGTCCACCTGCCGGGAGAGAATCAGAGGCTTGTCCCACAGGTCCTGGGGTAAGACGGCTGCCTTTTCTGCCAGGGGGCTGCTGCGCTGCATCAAAACGCCCCAGGTATCCTTCATGGGCAGTTCCAGGAAGTTATACTTCGTTTTATCCATGTCGCCCAGAAGCACTCCGAAATCCAGCAGTCCCTTGTCCAGGCGCTCGCACACGTCCACAGCGTCTCCGCTGACGATATGGAAGCGGATGCCCGGATGGCTCTCCTGGAGCTGATGGGCGGTTTTGGCGATCTGGCGCACCCCGTCGGTCTCCCCGGTGCCGATGTAGAGATCTCCGCTGACGGTCTCGTCGGACTGGGCGATCTCCTTTTCCGTCCGGCCCACCAGGTCCAAAATCTCCTCCGCCCGCTTCCGCAGCAGCATCCCCTCCTCCGTGAGGGTGATCTTCCGGTTGCCCCGGATCATCAGCTGCTTGCCCAGCTCCTCCTCCAGCTCCCGCAGCTGCCGGGAAAGGGTGGGCTGTGTCAGATGCAAGGACTGGGCCGCCGCGGAGATATTCTGTTCCCTTGCCACTGCAAGGAAGTATTGCAGCACTCTCAATTCCATCCAGGGGCACCTCCTGACCCATTCATTATAGTCCAGGCCAGGCATAGATTGCAAGCATAGATAGACATTCTTTATAGGCATTTGTTATTGCACATAAAAGGTGCTAAAATAGCACCGATAAAACAGCAGATCAGGAGTGTAAGGATGGATTTAGAAGCATTTTTGGAACACCTAAACAGCGGAAAGCCTGTAGAGGGCAGCAGTGAGGCCCATCTGTTCATGCATGGCGTCAGCCAGGAGGCGTTGAAGATCACAGCGGAGATCAACGGCAGCTACCATGCCCCGGAGGAGCTGCGGGCGCTGTTCTCCCAGCTGATCGGACAGCCGGTGGACGAGAGCTTTGCCCTCTTCCCGCCTTTCCACACCGACTGCGGAAAGAACATCCACATTGGAAAGAACGTCTTTCTCAACATGGGCTGCAAATTTCAGGACCAGGGCGGCATCTATATTGGGGACGGCGCCCTCATCGGCCACAATGTGGTGCTGGCTACACTGAACCACGCCATGTCCCCCAGCCGCCGGGGCACCATGGTCCCCGCTCCTATCCGCATCGGAAAAAACGTCTGGATCGGCTCCAACGCCGCCATTCTGCCCGGCGTGACCATCGGAGACGGCGCCATTGTGGCCGCCGGCGCCGTGGTGACCCGGGATGTGCCGGAAAACGCCATTGTGGGCGGCGTGCCCGCTAAAGTTATTCGCCACCTGCGTGAGGAGGAATTACAGTGAGCAAAAAGGTTTTGGTTATCTCCACCAGCCCCCGGAAGGGCGGCAATTCGGACGCCCTGGCAGATGCCTTCGTCCGGGGCGCCCAAAAGGCCGGCAACGACGCAGAAAAGGTCACCCTATCCGACAAGACCATCGGGTTTTGCAGAGGGTGCCTCACCTGCCAGAGTACCCAGCGCTGTGTCATCCACGATGACGCGGATCCCATCGCCCGGAAGATGCTCACCGCGGACGTCATCGCCTTTGCCACACCGATCTACTACTACGGGATGTGCGGCCAGATGAAGACCATGCTAGACCGGGCCAATCCCCTCTTCCCCGCCGACTATCAGTTCCGGGACATCTACCTGCTGGCAGCCGCCGCAGAGGAGGACGCGCACACAGTGGACGGCGCGGTTACCGGACTGCAGGGCTGGATCGACTGCTTTGAAAAGGCCCGCCTGGCGGGTACGGTCTTTGCCGGCGGCGTAACGGCCGTGGGCGAGATTCAGGGGCACAGCGCCCTGCAGACGGCCTATGAAACAGGCAAAAACATCGGATAATCAGGAGGATCTTATCGATGCATTCCAGGTATAACGGATATTCCTTTCCCCTGCGGGACACGGTCAAGCGGGAAAAGGTTCACTTCCACAACCGCTACGGCATCCAGCTCTGCGGCGACCTCTATCTGCCCAAGGACGCCCAGGGGAAGATCCCTGCCGTGGCCGTGTCCGGCCCCTTCGGCGCCGTGAAGGAGCAGTGCTCCGGCCTGTACGCCGAGGAGCTGGCCGCCCGGGGCTTTGCCGCTCTGGCTTTCGACCCCTCCTTCACCGGGGAGAGCGGCGGCGAGGTCCGGAACGTGGCCTCCCCCGACATCAACACCGAGGACTTCTCCGCTGCGGTGGACTTCCTCTCTACCCGTGATTTCATCGATCCGGAGCGGGTGGGCATCCTGGGCATCTGCGGCTGGGGCGGCATGGCCCTCAACGCCGCCGCTATGGACACCCGCATCAAGGCCACCGTTACCTCCACCATGTATGACATGACCCGGGTCACGGCCCGGGGCTACTTTGACGCCGACGACAACGCCGACGCCCGGTATCGGACGCGGTGCGCCCTCAACGCCCAGCGGACCGAGGACTACAAAAATGACACCTATGCCCGGGCAGGCGGCGTGGTGGACCCGCTGCCGGAGGATGCCCCCTTCTTTGTAAAGGACTACTACGACTACTATAAGACCGAGCGGGGCTACACCGAGCGGTCCCTGAACTCCAACGAGGGCTGGAACGTGACCTCCTCCCTGTCCTTTCTCAACATGCCCATCCTGCGCTACACCAACGAGATCCGCAGCGCCGTGCTGGTGATTCATGGGGACAAGGCCCACTCCTGCTACTTCAGCAAGGATGCCTTCGCCGACATGGTCAGGGGCAACCCCTGCACTGACAACAAAGAGCTGCTCCTGATCCCCGGCGCGGTCCACACCGACCTCTATGACCGCAAGGACATCATCCCCTTCGAGAAGATCCAGCAGTTCTTCCAGACCTATTTGAAATAAAAGGAGAAGATTGCCCATGGTGAGAGTATTCTGCCTGCTTCTTGCAGCCCTCAGCCTGTCCGCCTGTGTCTCCGGTGAGGTTCCGGGTAGTTCCGACACACCTCAGACAGAGGTCTCCCAGCCCTCGGCCACCACTCCCTCCCAATCCACACAAGACCAGCCCAGTCAGGAGGAATCTGCTTTGAAAATCACCGTGAATGGCCAGGAGCTGCTGGCCACCTTTGAGGACAACAGCTCCGCCCGGGAATTTCAGGAATTGCTTGCCCAGGGGCCGCTGACCGTGGAAATGGCAGACTACGGCGGCTTTGAAAAGGTGGGTGCGCTGGGCACCACGCTGACCCGAAACGACACTCAGATCACCACCCAGCCCGGCGATGTGATCCTCTACCAGGGCAATCAGATCACCATTTATTACGGCACCAACTCCTGGAATTTTACCAGGCTTGCCAGAATCGACGATCCCTCCGGCCTGCAGGAAAAGCTGGGGGACGGCACGGTGTCGGTCACCTTTTCTCTTGCATAGGAGGTATTTAACATGGCAGTCAAACAGACAGCAGGCCGGGAGGCCCTGGGGGAATTTGCCCCCAAGTTCGCCCAGCTCAATGACGATGTGCTGTTCGGTGAGGTCTGGAGCCGGGAGGATAAACTCTCCCTCCGGGACCGGTCTTTGGTCACGGTGGTGGCCCTCATGTCCCAGGGCCTGGTGGACAGTTCCTTCCAATACCACCTGGCCACCGCCAGGAAAAACGGCATCACCCGGCAGGAGATCGCGGAGATCCTGACCCACGCTGCCTTCTATGCCGGCTGGCCCAAGGCCTGGGCGGCCTTCCGCATGGCCAAGGAGGTCTGGGCGGACGAGGACGCCGGAGATGACGGCAAAGGACAGCACCAAAAGGAGATGGTGTTCCCCATCGGCGCGCCCAGCGACGCCTTTGCCCAGTATTTTGTGGGACGGAGCTATCTCCAGCCCCTCTCCACCAGCCAGGTGGGCGTGTACAACGTGACCTTTGAGCCAGGCTGCCGCAACAACTGGCACGTCCATCACGCCCACAAGGGCGGCGGGCAGATTCTCATCTGCGTGGCCGGCCGGGGCTGGTATCAGGAGTGGGGCAAGGAGGCCCGGGCGCTGCATCCCGGCGACGTGGTCAACATCCCCACGGGCGTAAAGCACTGGCACGGCGCCGCGGCGGACAGCTGGTTCTCCCATCTGGCCCTGGAGGTGCCCGGCGAGGACTCCTCCAACCAGTGGCTGGAGGCCGTCTCTGACGAGGTGTATGGTCAGCTGAACTGAGCATCCTTCCATTTTCCCATCGTATCTTCATCACAAAAGCGACTGCCGGCCCAGCTGGCAGTCGCTTTTTTCAAATTTTCCGGTTTTTTCTCTTGTTCACTGGTCCCCAGCTCCTGTACAATAGCATTATGAAAGGGGGACTGGACATGGCAACAATCCGATGCCCCTCCTGCGGCAGTCCTGTCATGCTTCGGGGAAAACGCTGGGAGTGCGGCTGGTGCTGTGATTTTGGAGATCTCTCCTCCCTGAGCCCTTCGGAGAAAGCCAAACTGGCCCGGGCGGCAGACCATACGGTGCAGGTGAAGATCACGGTCACCTGCACCGACGACCCCCGGAGCGGGGAACAGGCGGGAAAGGTGTTCGACCGGAAAGCGCTGGAGGACATGGTGAAACGGTGGGACTTCTCTGAAAACGAGTGGGCCTGCCGGGACCTTCTGATCGTTGCTTTTCCTCAGGCCGTGAAGCGCTGGACGCCGGAGGAGCTGTCAAAAATGGACACAATGGACCTTCTGGTGGAGACCGGAAAGCACGATCCCGACACCGCGGTTCAGATGATCAGACTGCTGCTGGACACGGCGGAGGAGCACCTTCAGACCCCGGCGGCTGCCCGGCAGCTGCTGGGCTATGAGATGTACGATGTTCTGATGGATGAAAACGTCCTGCCCCCGTTGGTTCAACAGCTAAAGGGAGATGACCGCCTGGCCTTCCAGCTGTTTTGCAGCGCATATGCGGGCCGGCCTCAGGAGAAGATCCTCCAGGCCTGCGGGCGGCTGGGTGAACCGGAGCTGCAAAAGGAGCTTCTGGAGCTCCTGGAGATCAATCCCTTTCCCCACGATCCTGTAGAGATACAGTGAGGATGCGGCGGATTTCTCGTAAGCAGCGCATACTATAAATCACGATTTATCGCGATACAGAAGAAGGGAGTGTTCCGATATGCCGATGCTTGGTGCAATCCTGACTCCGCACCCGCCGGTGCTGCTGCCCGAGGTGGGCAAGGGCCGGGAGCGGGAAATCGCCGCCACCGGCCGCGCCATGGCCGAGGCGGCGGCAGAGGTGGCCCGGTGGGCGCCTGATGTACTGATTGTGGCATCGCCCCACACCATTTTGTATGGGGATTATTTCCGCATCTCCCCCGGCCGCGGCGCGGCGGGCTCCATGTCCACCTTCGGCGCGCCCCAGGTGCGCATAGAGGCACGCTACGACGTCCCGCTGCGGGATGAGATCGTGCGCCGGGCCCAGGCCGCCGGTCTGAAGGCCGGCACCCGGGGCCAGCGGGACCCCCAGCTGGACCACGGCGTCCTGATCCCCCTCTATTTTCTGCGCAAGGCCGGGGTGGATTGCCCCATCGTGCGGATGGGCCTGTCCGGCTTTTCGCCGTTGGACCACTACCGGCTGGGCCAATGTGTGGCCGAAGCTGTGGAGGCTTTGGGACGCCGGGCCGTGTTCGTGGCCAGCGGCGACCTCTCCCACAAGCTCAAATCCGACGGTCCTTACGGCTTTGCGCCGGAGGGTCCGGTGTTCGACGAGGCCGTGACGCAGCCTATGGCCTCCGGCAACTTTTTGCAGTTTCTCACCATGGACCCGTCCCTCTGCGAGCGGGCCGCCGAGTGCGGTCTGCGCGCCTTCCAGATGATGGCAGGCGCCCTGGACGGTCTGGCGGTAGATCCCCGTCTTTTGAGCCACGAGGGCACCTTCGGCGTGGGCTATGCGGTGGCGCTGTTCCCGGTCACAGGCCGGGATGAAACCCGCCGCTTTGCCGCCGCCTGCCGGCAGGCCCAACGGGGCCGCCTGGCGGAGCGCCGGGCAAAAGAGGACCCCTGGGTACGTCTGGCCCGGCTGTCGCTGGAGACCTATGTGCGCACCGGCCAGCGGCTGAACTCCCTGCCTGACGATCTGCCCCAGGAACTGACCGAACAGGCGGCGGGGGCCTTTGTGTCCCTGCACATCAGCGGGCGGCTGCGGGGCTGCATCGGGACCATTGCGCCCACCCAGGAAAATACAGCCTGGGAGATCGTGCAAAATGCGGTGTCAGCCGGGACACGGGACCCGCGCTTCCCGGCGGTAGGCGTCGACGAACTGGAGGAACTGGAATACAGCGTGGATGTATTGGGGCAGCCTGAGATGGTGGACTCGCCCGATCAGCTGGACCCCCGGCAGTACGGCGTCATCGTCAGCTGCGGACACCGGCGGGGACTGCTGCTGCCGGACCTGGACGGCGTGGACACGGTGGAGCAGCAGATCGATATCGCCCGTCAGAAGGGCGGCATCCGTGCCGGAGAGCCCTATACGCTCCAGCGGTTCCAGGTGGTGCGGCATCTATGAGCATCTCATGTGAACTGTGCTTCCACCACTGCCAGCTAAAGGAAGGACAGACTGGCCTGTGCCGGGCCCGGGCCAACCGGGGCGGCAGGATCGTGCCCCTCAACTACGGCAAACTGACCGCACTGGCCCTGGACCCCATCGAGAAAAAGCCTCTGCGCCGCTTCCATCCGGGCAGCATGGTGCTGTCGGTGGGCAGCTTCGGATGCAACCTCTGCTGCCCCTTCTGCCAAAATGCCCAAATCGCCGCGGCAGGGGTGGAGATCCTCACCCGGGACTGTCCGAGTGAAGCGCTGGTGCGTCAGGCCCTTCGCCTGCGCGGTCAAGGCAACATCGGCGTGGCTTACACCTACAACGAGCCCCTGGTGGGCTATGAGTATGTGCGGGACTGTGCCGCGCTGGTTCACCAGGCAGGGATGTGCAACGTGCTGGTGACCAACGGCACCATAGAGGAGGGCCCCTGGCGGGCTTTGCTTCCCCTCATAGATGCGGTGAATATCGATCTGAAGGGCTTTACAGAGGGTTGGTACCGCACTTTGGGCGGCGACCTGGAGACGGTCAAACGCTCTATCACCCTGGCCGTTGAGCACTGTCATGTGGAGGTCACCACACTGATCGTGCCAGGAGAAAATGACAGCGAGGAGGAGATGCGGGCCCTGTCCGGTTGGCTCTCCTCGGTGAGCCCGGAGATCCCACTCCACGTCTCCCGCTTTTTCCCCCGCCATCACATGACCAATCGTCCGCCCACGCCGATGGAGACCGTCTATCGCCTGGCCCACGTGGCCCGGGAAAGGCTTTCATACGTGTACACAGGCAACTGCTGAATCAGGTTTCAGCGTATAAAAAGCCGGATGGACATTCCGAAACCGTGCGGATGTTCATCCGGTCTTCTTTACGCCTGGTCCAGAAGGAGCGTCTGTCGGGGCGCACAGCCCAGCTCCTTGAAATCAGAGAACAGGCAGTCCATACGCGTGGGGTGCACGCAGATCAGATGCATGGGACTGCTGAGCTTTTGCAGAGCGCTCAGCGGGAGCTTTTGGAACGCCGCATGGGCACTATAGCGCTCACTGAAGGGCTCCACCAGCTCCGCCCTGCCCATGACCTGCAGCCCGTGGAGCTTGCCGAAGCCCTCATAGGTGTCGTAGATGGCAAGGCAGACCTGGGGATTTTTCGCCAGGCCGATGAACTTTTTCCCGCCCTCGGAAAACATCCAGAAGCAGCCGTCGTGGTAGCTGTACTCAATGGGAGTGCAGCGCACATAGTCCCCGGTCCCCGTGGCCAGGGCGCAGGTATTGTTGGCCAGAATATACGCCTCGATCCTGGCCTTCAGCTCTGCCTTCTCCAACTTGATGCTGTCTGCGTCCTTTTCCTCCCAGTAGCGGGCCGCAGCCTGGAGGACCTGGTCGGTATAATAGGGTGTATCAGACATGGGATCCGCCTCCTTTTGATGATTCCATTGTACGCTTGGAAGCGAAGACGGTCAACATGGGACCGGTACCGTTGGCTGCTGCTTATTGCATCGTCCGGCAGAACCGGGGACTTATTGTGGAAAGGCACACAGCAAACAAGCCCGTGGACCCTGTGGTCCACGGGCTTACTTTTATCCTCTTTCCCGGTCCGGCAGGAAGCGCAGCTCCCCTGCCGCCCTGGTGGCGTTCAGATCGATAAGCCGCTGGTTGGAGCTGCCACGGAACCGCAGGGAGATGTCCTTGAGCTCCTCCACGAACCGGCCGTCCACCAGCACGTCCAAAAGGGAGAGCATCTCATCCGTCACCTCGCAGCGGGGATGGGTCCCCTCGGTGGTCAGCTCCTCGTAGGTAAAGCCGCTGAAGCTCCAGATGGTCTTATCCGGATAGGCGGCCCGGACCCGGTGCAAAAAGGGCACCAGACACCGCTGGTTCTCCGGCTCAAAAGGCTCGCCCCCCAGCAGTGTCAGACCGTTGATATAGCTGGGAGCGAGCATCTGCAGAAGGTGCTCCTCCGTCTCCTCCGTAAAGGGCTGCCCATAGGAAAAATCCCAGGTCTGGGGCTGAAAGCAGTTCTTACAGTGGTTGGTACACCCGGAGACAAACAGCGTCACACGTACGCCCTCTCCGTTGGCGATATCACAGTTTTTGATCTCTCCGTAATACATAGCAGCCCTCACAAAATTCCGCCGGCGGCGAAATCCAAGTCAAATCTATACCGGGCAGGACATGTGCCTGCCTGACACACCGCTCCTCGGCCGCTCGGTGAACGGGCGAGGAGCGTATCGCAAGGTCTATGCCGCTTGAGCAGCGCAGACCTTGCGCATCCAGGAAGGCAATGTCCCCCCCTGGAGCATTTTTAGAGGTGCAGCACCCGGTCCCGGATCTCCTGGGTGCGGCCCTGATTCCAGAACTGGGTCCCGATATAGCCGCAGGTCCGCCGGGCTACGTTCATCTTGTCCTGATCCGTGTTGCCGCACTTGGGGCACTTCCAAATCAGCTTGCCGTTTTCCTCCACGATCTGGATCTCGCCATCCCAGCCGCACACCTGGCAATAGTCGCTCTTGGTGTTGAGCTCGGCGTAGATGATGTTGTCGTAGATGAACTTCATCACCTGGAGCACCGCCTCCAGGTTGTTCTGCATATCCGGTACCTCCACATAGCTGATGGCGCCGCCGGGAGAAAGGTGCTGGAACTGGGCCTCAAATTTGAGCTTGTCAAAGGCGTTGATCTCCTCGGTGACGTGGACATGGTAGCTGTTGGTGATATAGCCCTTATCGGTGATGCCGGGAATGATGCCGAAACGGTGCTGAAGGCACTTGGCAAACTTATAGGTAGTGGATTCCAGAGGTGTGCCGTAGAGGGAGAAGTCGATGTCATTCTCCTCCTTCCATTTCTTGCAGGCATCGTTCATGTGCTGCATGATGGAGAGGGCAAAGGGCGTGGCCTCCGGGTCCGTGTGGCTCTTGCCGGTCATATACTTGACGCACTCGTAAAGGCCTGCATAACCCAGAGAGATAGTGGAGTAGCCGTGGTAGAGGAGCTTATCAATGGTCTCGCCCTTCTTCAGCCGGGCACAGGCGCCGTACTGCCACAAAATGGGGGCCACATCGGAGGGTGTGCCCTTGAGCCGCTCATGGCGGCACATCAGCGCCCGATGACACAGCTCCAGCCGCTCGTCAAAGATGGACCAGAACTTGTCCACATCGCCGCCGGAGGAAAGGGCCACATCAGGCAGGTTGATGGTCACCACGCCCTGGTTGAACCGGCCGTAGTACTTGTGCTTGCCGGGCTCGTAGTTGCCGGCGTTGGCGATGTTGCCCACACCGGCATCGGTGAACCGGTCCGGCGTCAGGAAGGAGCGGCATCCCATGCAGGTGTACACGTCGCCTTTGAGCTCCTGCATCTTCTTGGCGGAGATATAGTCGGGGACCATCCGCCGGGCGGTGCACTTGGCGGCCAGCTTGGTCAGGTAGTAGTAGGGGGAGCCCTCGTGGATGTTGTCCTCCTCCAGCACGTAGATGAGCTTGGGGAAGGCAGGGGTGATCCACACGCCGTCCTCATTCTTCACGCCCTGATAGCGCTGCTCCAGCGTCTCTTCGATGATGAGGGCCAGGTCCTTGCGCTCCTGCTCGCTCTTGGCCTCGCCCAGGTACATAAACACGGTGACAAAGGGGGCCTGTCCATTGGTGGTCAGCAGCGTCAGCACCTGATACTGGATGGTCTGCACGCCCCGGCGCACCTCGTCCCGCAGGCGGTCCTCCACCAGCTGGGAGATCTTCTCCTCGCCGGGATCGATTCCCAGGGTCACCATCTCCTGCTCCACGATCTTGCGGATCTTCTTCCGGCTCACGTCCACAAAGGGGGCCAGGTGGGCCAGGGAGATGGACTGTCCGCCGTACTGGTTGGAGGCCACCTGGGCGATGATCTGGGTGGCGATGTTGCAGGCGGTGGAGAAGCTGTGGGGCCGCTCGATGAGGGTTCCGGTGATGACGGTGCCGTTTTGCAGCATGTCCTCCAGGTTCACCAAATCGCCGTTGTGCATGTGCTGGGCATAGTAGTCAGAGTCGTGGAAATGGATGATGCCCTCCTTGTGAGCCTCCACGATATCCGGGGGCAGCAGCAGCCGCTCACTCAAATCACGGGATACCTCGCCGGCCATATAGTCCCGCTGAGTGGAGTTGACCACCGGGTTTTTGTTGGAGTTCTCCTGCTTGGCCTCCTCGTTGCAGCACTCGATGAGGCTGAGGATCTTCTCGTCGGTGGTGTTGCTGCGGCGGACCAGGGAACGGGTATAGCGGTAGGTGACATAGTTCTTTGCCACCTCATAGGCGCCGTGGGCCATGATCTGGTACTCCACCAGGTCCTGGATCTCTTCCACAGAGGGAGAGCGGTTCATCTTCAGGCAGCTCAGCTCTACGAATTCCGCGATGCGCCGGATCTGCATGGGAGTCATGCGAGCGCTCTCTTCCACGCTGTCGTTGGCTTTGGTGATGGCGGCAATGATCTTTTCAATATCAAAAACGACTTCTGTTCCGTTGCGTTTGATGACCTTCATGCGTGTTCCCTCCATATTATCTCTGCGGCAGGCGCCGCACAACATATCCGGTTTCCGGTCTATTATAATACACAAGATATAGTAGATGCAATGGCATTTATCACGAATTTCAACTTTTATTTTCTCTGCGGAGCACCGCAGACAAGGCTATATTCTGCCAAAAGACAGGGCAAATGTCCATTGGGATTTTACACAGAAACTCCCCTCATTCTTTCCCGGACATTTTCCTGCGGTACATTCTCCCCCCCCTTTTGGGCCGCCGCAGAGGAAAGCATGCCCGGAGCCATGCTCGAACCGGGCTTAAAAAGGAGAGAGGATGCTGTTCACAGCATCCTCTCTCCTTTATCCCCGTTTTATGCGCCTTAGTCTTCGTTCCCAGCCTTGAAGTTGTAGATGGGCCGGATGATCTTCACCACCTCCGCTGTGGGGCCGATGTTGTCCAGAATGTCCTGCATCCCCTTGTAGGCCATGGGGCACTCGTCCAGGGTGGCCTTGCTCACCGACGTGGTATAGACCTCCGCCATCTGCTTTTTGAACTCAGAGACGGTAAAGGACTGCTTGGCGTTTGCTCTGCTCATGAGACGTCCGGCGCCATGGGGCGCGGAGCAGTTCCAGTCCTCGTTGCCTTTTCCCACACAGAGCAGGCTCCCGTCCCGCATGTTGATGGGAATCAGCAGCTGTTCCCCCGCCTGGGCGGACACGGCCCCCTTGCGCAGAATCATGGCATCGGTGTCAATATAGTTGTGGATGGTGGTGAACTGCTCCTCCACATGGAGCTTCATCCCCTTGACGATCTCGTCCATCATGGCCTGCCGGTTAAGCATAGCAAAGTGCTGGACGATCTTCATATCGTGGAGATACTGCTCGAATAATTCCCCGGACACATAGGCCAGGGCCTTGGGGATGCTGGTCTGCTTGAGGTTTTTCAGCTTCTTGAGGGTTTTTGCAATTTCCTTCTCCCGACCCTCTGCCTTCATCTGAGCCACCAGCACCTGAATAGAGGCATCGTCGGTGCGGTTGAGGGCCTTGTATCCCGCCTCCTGGTAGTAATTGGCCACCTCTACCCCCAGGTGCCGGCTGCCGGAGTGGACCACGATATAGAGGTTCCCATCGTCGTCCCTATCCACCTCGATGAAGTGATTGCCGCCACCCAGAGTGCCGATGCTTTTCTCGGCCCGGAGCAGATCCACATGGCGGGCACAGCACAGCTCACTCAGGTCGACCTCATGGAGATACCGGTGGGCTTTGTCTCGGATGGAGAAGCCGGAGGGGATCTTTTCGTAGATCAGCTTATCCAGCTTTTGAAGCTCCAATCTGGGCTCCCGGATGCGGGTGGTCTCCATGCCGCAGCCGATGTCCACTCCCACCAGATTGGGCACCGCCTTGTCGGTGATGGTCATGGTGGTACCGATGGTACAGCCTGCCCCGGCGTGAATATCTGGCATGAGCCGGATGCGGCTGCCTGCCGTGAACTCCTGATTGCACAGCTCTTGGACCTGTGCAATAGAGGCACTGTCC
>CALXDZ010000027.1 GCA_944387205.1 uncultured Oscillospiraceae bacterium | reverse complement strand
GAGGCCCCGGAGGACCGAATGAAGGTCTATGACGACATCGCCGCGTGGCTGGAGGCCCACATGCCGGCCCGTGAGAAGGCAGGCGCCAAATCATGAGGCCTACTCGGAAATTTTACACCTGGAACCTTGTGGGGCGGAGCCTGGTATTCCTGGGTCTGGTCTGGTACGTAGCGGCCCACCCGGAGCAGGTGTGGGCGGACTTACTGGCCGGGCCGGTGCGTCTGACCCCCCTGACCGGCTTCTGGCTTTTGCTGATGGTGGCCATGGTGCTGCGCTTCTTCCCCTCCCGGTGGGAGAGCCTGGGCTGTCAAAAGCGGTTTTCCGCCCGGTTTGAGCCCACCGGCCGCGCGCCCGACCCATCGGAGATCCGGCGGGCCGACCGGGGCGCGTTGTGGGTGCTGCTGGTGTGGCTGGGCGGCAACGCCCTGGTACTGATTCTGTGGCGGTGGCTGGACATTCCACCGGTATACCTGCTGTGCCTGACCGGATTTTACAGCGTCTGCGACATCATCTGCATCCTTTTTTTGTGTCCCTTCCAGCTGATCTGGATGAAGAACCGATGCTGCACCACCTGCCGCATCTACGACTGGGACTACCCCATGATGTGTACGCCCCTGGTGGTGATCCCCTGCTTCTACGCCTGGTCCCTGGTGGCGCTGGCTGTTGTGCTGGCACTTCAGTGGGAGATCACCTACCGCCGTCACCCGGAGCGGTTTTTTGAAAGCTCCAACCAGGCCCTGCGCTGCGCTGCCTGCCAGGAGCAGCTGTGCGCCTACAAGCGGCGGCTGCGGCAAAAGAACCAGGAAAAAAGGCTGTCTGAGTAACTCAGGCAGCCTTTTTCTCATGCTTTGGCCAGGCCACAAGGGTCAGCACCTCCGGGTCATGGTACCGCCACAGCAGCGCCAGGGACACCGCCCCATCCACTGCCGCCACCGGCACCGCCGCCCAGGTCCACACCGGTGCCAGGGAGGCCGCTGCCTCCGCCAGCCGGGGCTGAAGCCAGGGGTAGAGCACCGCCAGCAGCACGCCCCAGGCCAGGGAGAAAGGCACCGAGATCCGCCCGTTGAGACTGCCCCAAACGCCGGTGTAGTCCCAGAACTTTACCCCCAGCCCCACGTCATAGGCCCAGTGGACGGCGTACTCCACCGCCGTGGCGGCGAGGCCGCCCCACAGCGCCAGGGAGAAAAAATTCCCGGTCAGGGCCGGCGGCAGCGCCTCCACCGCCAGCACCCCCAGCCCATAGACCGGACACAGGGGCAGCAGCAAAAAGCCCTTGCGCACCTGTCGGGGGGACCGGGTGGCGGCGGCATAGAGCCGTTCCAGAAGGTACCCCAGGAAGCTATACATGCAAAAGCGCCAGAAAAGTCCCGCCATCTCCGCTCTCCTTTCCAAGATGTGGCTCTCTCCTTCCAGTCTCTCCACAAAGGAGGCGGCCTATCCCCTCCGGGTGGATTGCGGGGCGGGAAAAATCGTGGTACACTGTCTCCAAAGAAATTCGGCCCCGCCGGCCGCTCCGGTGGGACAGGCCTCTTGCAGGGAGGCCGGACAAGGAGGAGACGATATGGCGGATACCTGGGAGAGCCTGCGGGCGGAGTGTATGCAGTGCCAGGGCTGCGGTCTGGCGGGAGGCCGGACCCATGTGGTGTTTGGCGACGGGTCCCAGACGGCCCGGGTGCTGTTCGTGGGCGAGGGCCCCGGCCAGAACGAGGACGAGCAGGGCGTGCCTTTTGTGGGCAAGGCCGGGCAGCTGCTGGACGACATGCTGGCCATGATCGGTCTGGACCGGACCCAGGTCTACATCGCAAACATCGTCAAGTGCCGCCCGCCCCAGAACCGGGACCCTCTGAACACGGAGCGGGAGGCCTGCTTCCCCTTTTTGCGCCGGCAGATGGCCCTGCTGCAGCCAAAGCTGCTGGTCTGCCTGGGCCGCATTGCCGCCACGGAGCTCATCAAGCCCGACTTCAAGATTACCCGGGAGCACGGCCAGTGGTTCGAGCGGGACGGGATGCTGCTGATGGCCATGTACCACCCCGCCGCACTGCTGCGGGACCCGGCCAAAAAGCCTGAGACCTTTGAGGACCTCAAAAGCCTCCAGCAAAAGATCCGGGAGGTTTGCCCTGAGACAGTGCTGCGACGGGACTGGTGAGCGTCAAATTGTAAACCTATTTTCTGCTTATGGTTGACAAGTTTCCCCAGCGGTGCTATACTCGCCTCATCCTCTTGGAGAAAGGAGAGGCGCCTCATGTCTCAAAACACCTCCCGCGCCGTCCCCACACGGACGGCGGAGCTGACCTATATCGCCGCGGCGGCGGTACTCATCACCGTCTGCGCCTGGATCACCATTCCCACCACCGTCCCCTTCACCATGCAGACCTTCGGCATCTTTACCGCCCTGGGATTGCTGGGTGGACGCCGGGGCACCTGGGCGGTGCTGGTGTATCTGCTGCTGGGAGCCGTGGGATTGCCGGTGTTCTCCGGATTTGGCGCCGGACCGGGACAACTGCTGGGAGCCACCGGCGGCTACCTGGCGGGCTTTTTGTGCCTGGCTCTGGTCTGCTGGCTGGTGACATGTTTTCTGGACAACAGTCTCTGGGCCACAGCCCTTGGGATGCTGCTTGGCCTGGTGGTGTGCTACGCCTTTGGCACTGCCTGGTTCCTGGTGTTCTACGCCCAGACCTCTGGGTCCGTGGGACTGGTCACCGCCCTGAGCTGGTGCGTGGCCCCCTTTGTGGTGCCGGACTGCATCAAGATAGCCCTGGCACTGCTCATCAGCCGCCGTCTGCGGCCCTATGTAAAGCTCTGAATACGAAAAAGAGAGGGACGAGCCATGGACTCGTCCCTCTCTTCACAATCTATATGCCTTTGGCCACCTGCGGGTCAGGGCTTGGCATAACGGTAGGTCAGGTGCAAGCGGACGGTGGAGTTGCTCTGGTTGTCCACCCGCCAGGGCTGGTCCGCAGGAAAACGCACCGCGTCCCACTCCAGCATCTGAAAGCTCTCCTCCCCCACGGTGATGCCGGCGGTGCCGGAGAGGACCGTCAGATAGGCCACGGTGCCCACCGGCAGCGGGTCCGGGGAAAATTTCCCGCTGATGAACACATCCACATGGTAGCTCTCCAGCCCCGAGGCCTCCTCAAAGGGCAGCAGGGGGCGCTTGATCACCTTGCCGCCGTCCAGCCGGACCGGCTTGGTATCCAGCTCCCGCACCAGTTGAAGGCCCCCGTCCTCCGGGCAAACCACCAGCTGTTCCAGCGGTGCCCGCAGGGCCGCCGCCAGTTTGGCCAGCGTCCCCACGGAGGGGTTGGTCTCTCCTCGCTCGATCTGACCCAGCATGCTGCGGGACACGCCGGCCTCCTCCGCCGCCCGCTCGATGCTCATCTTCCGCGCCCGGCGAATGCGCTTGACGTTTTCTCCCACCGCCTGCTGAATCTCCATAGCAGCCCCCTGATCGCACAATATATTGTCTGATTACCTGTTTATAGTACCCTTTTTGTCGAACGGTGTCAAGAAAAAAGCACCGGCCCGGAGAGAGTTTTTCCCAGGACCGGTGCCCCCTCTATATAAAATCAGATGCTCAGACGCGCTTCCAGACGGCGCCGCCGGGCACGTCGGTGATCTCGATGCCCTGAGCCTTGAGCTCATCGCGGATGCGGTCGGCCTCAGCGAAGTTCTTGGCCTTCTTGGCCTCGCCCCGCTGGAGCACCAGCGCGTCGATGGCGCTGTCGCCCTCGCCGGTGACGGTGTAACCGCCGGCAGTGGATGTGGAGGTCTTGGCCGCCTCCTGGCGCTTCTCCTCCGCCTTCTCCAGCAGGCTCAGGCTCAGCACCTGGTCAAACTCACCCAGGAGGCTGAGCTTGGTGGCGTCGTTGGTCTTATACTTGAGCACGTCGTACAGCGCCGTCACCGCCAGAGAGGTGTTCAGGTCGTTGTCCAGGGCGGTGCGGAACTTCTCCCGCAGGGCAGCCTGGGCTTCGGCGTCCACCTCCCCATCACCGGGCTTGAGGGCGGCGATGCGGGCGATGAGCTTTTGATAGGCGCCGGCGGCATTGTCCAGGTTCTCCCAGGAGAACACCAGGGACTTGCGATAGTGGCTCTGGAGGCAGAACAGGCGATAGACCAGGGGATCATAGCCCTTCTCCTGCAGCAGCGAGACGGTGAGGAACTCGCCGCTGGACTTGCTCATCTTGCCGCTGGTGGTATTCAGGTGCAGCACATGGACCCACCAGTTGCACCAGTGGTGGCCCAGATAGGACTCAGACTGGGCGATCTCATTGGTGTGATGGGGGAAGGCGTTGTCGATGCCGCCGCAGTGGATATCCAGATCCTCGCCCAGGTGCTTCATAGAGATGCCGGAGCACTCGATATGCCAGCCGGGATAGCCCACGCCCCAGGGGGAGTCCCACTTCAGGGCCTGGTCCTCAAACTTGGACTGGGTGAACCAGAGGACGAAGTCGTTCTTGTTGCGCTTGTTGGTATCCTCTTCCACGCCCTCCCGGACGCCCACGGCCAGGTCGTCGGCGTCGTGGTCGTTGAAGACATAGTACTGCTGGAGCTTGCTGGTGTCGAAATAGACGTTGCCGCCAGCCTGGTAAGCATAGCCGGTATCCAGGAGCTTGGTGATGATCTTGATATACTCATCGATGCAGTTGGTGGCAGGCTCCACCACGTCAGGCCGCTTGATGTTGAGCTTGCGGCAGTCGTCAAAGAAGGCGTCGGTATAGAACTGGGCGATCTCCATGACGGTCTTGTGCTCCCGCTTGGCGCCCTTGAGCATCTTGTCCTCGCCGGTATCGGCGTCGGAGGTCAGGTGGCCCACGTCGGTGATGTTCATGACCCGCTTGACGTTATAGCCCACATAGCGCAGATACTTCTCCAGCACGTCCTCCATGATATAGGACCGGAGGTTTCCGATATGGGCAAAGTGGTACACCGTGGGGCCGCAGGTATACATCTTGACGATGTCGGGGTGGTTAGGGACAAACTCATCTTTCTTGTGGGTGGCAGAATTGTACAGCAGCATCTCTTGCTCTCCTTCCTGTTTGGTTCGAGTTGGGCAGCAGACTCTCAGGTCCGCTCCGGTGCCGGGGGTATAGGGAAGGCCTTGGACACGAAAAAACGCCTCCCGCGCCCACCCGGGCGCAAGAGGCGTGGTCAACACGCGGTTCCACTCTTGCTTTTCACTCATGCCGGCCAGTCAGCCGGACGGCCCGCTATCGGCGGCCACACCGGGGGCCATTACGCCCCGCGCTCCCGGATGCACTTCACAGCCCCCTCCGCAGACCCGCTTACAGCCGGTGACAGGTCCTCTCTTCGCTTTGGCAGGATGCTACTCTTTCCGTTCCTCGCGCTTTTTGCGATATATTAGTATATTATCAGCCTTTTCCTCCGGTGTCAAGAGCGGTCTTTCTTCCATATTTCCCACCTTTTTCCCGGTTTTGCCCCTGTCAACCAGCAGTTGACAAAATTCCCCTGTCCGTCGCTTGTCAACCGGGGGAACTTCCGGTATGATGATAGGGAAAAGGAGGGATCCTATGGAACTCAACGAACGCATCGCCTTCGTGCGCCGGGCGGCCGGGCTGAGCCAGGAGCAGCTGGGCGAGCGGCTGGGCGTCACCCGTCAGGCGGTCTCCAAGTGGGAGTCCGGGCAGACCGTGCCCGACGCCATCACCATCTCCCGGCTGTGCCAGGTGCTGAATGTATCGGCGGACTTTGTGCTGCTGGGCAAGGAGCCGGAGGAGGGCGCTCATACCGATGCCCAGACCTCTCAGGAAAGCTCCCATGCCTCCCAGGAGGACCCCCTGGTCTGCCCCTGCTGCGGCAGACGCTCCCCCGCCGCCACCACCGTCAACTGCCCCAGATGCGGCTATGACTTCTTCCCCCGGCGTCCGGACGACGACAAGCGCTATGCCATTTTGCTGACCTCGGCCAACCTCACCGACGACGGCAGAGACGACCTGGTCACCTACGCCGGTCTCTCCCCGGATGCGGCAAAGCAGATGGTGGACCAGCTGCACGCCTCCAAGACCATGGACCCCATTTTCCTGCGCCGGGGGCTGCCCGCCTCCGCCGCGCTGTGGATGGCCTCCCATCTGGTCCGGAACCTGAGCGTGCGCATCGTTGCCGACGACCCGGCCTTCACAGACGAGGAGCTGTGCGCCTTCCCTACCGCCATGGAGCCGCCCCAGGAGGCTCCGCCGCCCCAGTGGGTGGAGGAGGCCAAGGGCCTGGGTTTTGGCGGGACGGTGGCCGCGGTGATCGTGGGCATCATCGGCGCGGTGGTGATCCTCTCCTTCCTGTAAGGGATGCGCTGCCCCATCTTCTGGCAGCGGCAGCGGCCATCGTCCTGCTCTATTTGCTCAACCGCTTCGTTTTTCTGCCCCGGACCAAGGGCTGGGTCCGGGTGGTGCTCTCCGGCTACTGGGCCGACGTGCTGGCGGGAGCGCTGATGGTGCTCCTCCTCTGCGGCGGGCTGCTGATGCTCCGGCGCCCGCCCCTTTCCCCTCTGGCGGCCACCGTCTTTTTGCTCCTGTGCGGCCTCTTCTGGGAGGGGATCACCCCTCTCTATCTGCCCCGGTCCGTGGGGGACCCGTTGGACCTGCTGGCCTACTGGCTGGGGGGCATGGCGCTGCTGCCCTGGCTGCCGCATCTCCTTCTCCGGCGCTGAAACTGCAATACCGGCCGTGCGACAAGCCCGGACGCGCTCTTTGTTCCAC
>CALXDZ010000026.1 GCA_944387205.1 uncultured Oscillospiraceae bacterium | reverse complement strand
TTTTGCATCATAGCTGTTTCTCCTTTGCGGATCTTTCACCGCGTGCTGTCGTCCCCTTGTCCGGGGTACGGCGCACATAGTTTATAACAACGGGAGTCCCGTTATTACCGGAAAAATCAGACGCGCTTCGCTGTATTCAGTTGGTAGAGCCGGTGGAGGCCCTTTAACGTCAGGTCCGCGTCGAACAGGATGGGATGGCTGCACCGGGAGGCGACCAGGGCCGCGGAGCCGCCGGTGGCCACGATGTTCGCGCCAGCCATATCCGGCATGGCCAAAAACCGGTCGATGAAGCCGTCCACCATCATGGCGCTGCCGGTGAGAAGCCCCAGGCGCATGGCCTCGGCGGAGTTCTTGCCGATCACCGGCGGCTCCCCCACCAGGGAGATGGCCGGCAGCAGGGCGGTGGCGGATTTCATCAGCTGGGCGCTGGCGTGGAGCCCCGGCAGGATGCAGCCGCCCAGATAGGTGCGGCCGGCGTCCACCGCCGCCAAGGTGGTCACCGTGCCCGCGTCCACAATGATGGCCGGCGCGCCGTAGTCCGCCAGCACCGCCGCCGTGTCCGCCGCCAGGTCCGCCCCCAGCTGGGTGGGGTCGTCGATGCGGATGCGGAACCCCGTCCTGGTGCCGGGGCCCACCTGCATGGCGGAGCGGCCGGTGAGAATCCGGACCGACTCCTCCACGATCCCCGTCAGCTGGGGCACCACGGAGCCCATCATGCACCCGGTGATGCTCTCCCGGGAGATGCCGTTGATCCGCAGCAGGTCGAACATCAGCACCGCGTATTCGTCGGCGCTGCGCTCCACCGCGGCGGCCAGCTTTGCCCGGAAGCGGAGGGTGCCGCCGTCAAACACGCCCAGGGCAATATTGGAGTTGCCGATGTCCACAGCCAGCAGCAAACCACCGCCTCCTCTCCTGTTTTCCCCACTATATCACGGATTTTGCCCGGAAACAAGGGGAAAAATGTACACAGAAATGCCTTGACAATCCTCCCGGCCTGTACTATATTGATAATAGAATATTTGTTCTATGATTTTGGGGAGGAATTCCGGATGGACCTGATGGAGAAGCTGACCATTCTCACCGACGCAGCCAAGTACGATGCCGCCTGCACCTCCAGCGGCGGCAGTCGTGTCAGCCGGAAGGGCTATATCGGCAACACCTCCTCCTCGGTGGCCGGGTGCTGCCACTCCTTCAGCGCCGACGGGCGGTGCGTGACGCTATTGAAGGTGCTGATGACCAACTGCTGCGTCTACGACTGCAAGTACTGCGTCAACCGCTGCTCCAACGACACCCGGCGGGCGGCCTTCACCCCGGAGGAGCTCGCGGAGCTGACCATCCAGTTCTACCGGCGCAACTACATTGAGGGGCTGTTCCTCTCCTCCGGGGTCCTCCGGAGCCCGGACTACACCATGGAACAGATGATCGCCGCCCCGCGGCTGCTTCGGGAGAAGCACCGGTTCAACGGCTATATCCACGCCAAGGCCATTCCCGGCTCGTCGCCGGAGCTGGTGGAGCAGCTGGGACTGCTGGCGGACCGGCTCAGCGTCAACATTGAGCTGCCCTCGGAGGCGGGGCTGAAGGCCCTGGCACCCAACAAGACCAAGGACGCCATCCTCCGGCCCATGGGGCAGATCCGCCGCCGGATGGGGGAGAACCGGGAGGAGCTGGTAAAATACCGCCACGCCCCCCGCTTTGCCCCGGCGGGCCAGAGCACCCAGATGATCGTGGGGGCCACCGGGGACTCGGACCGGCACATCCTCCGCCTGAGCCAGGGGCTCTACGACCGGTACGGCCTCAAGCGGGTGTTCTACTCCGCCTATGTGCCGGTGGTGGAGAACAGCCTCCTGCCCGCCCTGGACACCAAGCCGCCTCTCCTGCGGGAGCACCGGCTCTACCAGGCGGACTGGCTGCTGCGGTTTTACGGCTTCCGGGCGGAGGAGCTGCTCAGCGAGGAGGAGCCCAACTTCAACCCCCTGGTGGACCCCAAATGCAGCTGGGCTCTCCGTCACCCGGAGTTCTTCCCGGTGGAGGTCAACCGGGCCGGATACGAGGAGCTGCTGCGGGTGCCGGGGGTGGGGGTCAAGAGCGCCCGGCGGATCCTGGTGGCCCGCCGGGCGGGGACACTTCGCCACGAGGATCTCAAAAAGCTGGGGGTGGTGATGAAGCGGGCCCAGTACTTCCTGGTCTGCCGGGGAAAGACCGTGGAGGGGCTGCGCTTTACCCAGGACGGCGTTCTCCGGAACCTGATCGCCGCGGAGCGGCTGTCCCTGCCCGTGCCGGAGATGGAGCAGCTCTCCCTCTTTGACGGCAGCGCCGGATGAGTCCCCCTTTGGAGGGAACGCTCCGCCGGGCGGCCGGATGGGCGGCAAAAGCCCTCCCCCGGGGCGGGGGAGGGCGGAACGGCGGATTTTTAAGCCTGGAAGGCCTGGCAGATCAGATCCACGCAGGTTTCCACGCCCAGCAGGCCACTGTCCAGGGACAGGTGGTAGTTTCTGGCCATGCCCCAGGTCTGGTTGGTGTAGAAATTGTAATGGTGGGAGCGGCCTTTATCCCGCTTGGTCAGGATGGAGGCGGCCTCGCTGGGCTTCAGGCCGTGCTCCCGGACCGAGCGCTCCACCTTAAAATCCATGGGGGAGTGAATGAAGACGTTGAGCACGTCTCCGCGGTCCTGGAGGACGTAGTCCGAGCAGCGCCCCACAATGACGCAGCGCTCCTTCTCTGCAACCTCCCGGATCAGCTCCGTCTGGACGAAGTACATCTGATCCTGCAGGGAACTCGACGTCCGGGTGGAGGCGGCGAAGCGCCCGCCGTAGCCGAAGATGTGGCCCAGGGACCCACCGTGGAAGTACTCGCTGTGGGCGGCGATGAAATCAGGGGACAGCTTGGTCTTGGCGGCCACCAGCTCCACGATCTCCTTGTCGTAGAAGGCCAGCCCCAGCCGCTCGGCCACCAGCGTCCCGATGGTATGGCCGCCGCTGCCGCATTCGCGGCCCACCGTAATGATGCGTTTTTCCATACCAGCTTCCTCCTTCACGTTGATCTTTAGAAAAATTATAGCACAGAGGGGGACGGCGGTAAATTGACGGGAGGGGAGAAATTGTTTGTGGAAATTTTGTCAAAGAAATTTTGAAAAGGAGCTTGACAAGCGCTGAGAAATCAGTATAATAATACCTGTTCGCTATGAACACAGCGGGTTTGTGTAAAGGTAGCACAGCGGACTCTGACTCCGTATGTGAGGGTTCGAATCCTTCACCCGCTGCCATTTCTGAAAGGGAGGAATCGGGAGATTCTTCCCTTTCAGAAACCCTTATCTATGCGCGAGTGGTGGAATTGGCAGACTCGCTAGATTCAGGTTCTAGTGTGCATTACGCACGTGCGGGTTCAAGTCCCGCCTCGCGCACCAAATGGACAAGGGTAGGAGTATTGAACAGTTTTCTTGGACTGCCCAATCCTCCTACCCTCGTTTTATGGGAGAAAGTCTTGATATTTCAGGCGTTCTCTCTTCTCATGTGTGGCCTGCCCATTTTATCGCAAAGATGAAAGTCGCAAGCTTGATGGTTGAAAAACGAAAAATATCTAATTTTGAACCCTTTGTCCAGATCAGTCTGTCCGCTCTCTCCTTTGCGTGTGGAGCAATTCGAACCCATCCGGTGTCTTGTAGTTGAGTGTGCTGTGAAGGCGCTTGGTGTTGTAAAATTCTATGTAGGTATCAACACTTCTCATGAACTGGTGCTCGGAGTGATATTGGGTCCGATAAACCTCCTCCCGTTTCATGGAGGCAAAGAAGGACTCGGCTACAGCATTGTCATGAGGACGGCCGGACTTCGAGAAAGATTGGACAACCTTGTTCATGCGAAGTAGTTTCCGGAATGTGTGGGATGTATATTGTGGCCCCTGGTCGCTGTGAAACATCAGCTGCTGGGGCTCGTTTCTGTTCCGATATGCCTGACGAAAGGTAGATGTGACCAGATAGGTGCTATTCTTTGGTGATACTCTGTAGGCCACTACTTTACGTGAGAATAGGTCCAGAATGACACAGGCATAGAGATACTTGCCATTGACTTTAAAGCAAGTGATGTCGCTGACCCAAACACGGTTCGGTTCATCCACTTTGAACTGACGCTGTAACATGTTCTGCTTTTTTGCCAGCCGCTCACTTTTTTGATAATCGCGTTTGGAGTAGATAGATACACTTTGTAATCCCATTTCTCTCATCAGTTCAGCCACATACTTAGGCGAAGTCCGAACGCCTCGATCTGCTAACACAGCAGCGATTTTGTTTGCGCCGAACCTTTGCTGGCTCTCATCGAAAGCTGCTTGGATATGCTCTTTTATCTCGACTCTACGCTTATCATAGGCTGTTACTTCTTTCCGCCGGAAGATATGGTTGTAGAAGGTACCGCGGGATACACAAAGTGCCTCGCACAAGGCATGGACACTGTACTGACCATGCAGTTTGGCAAGCTCCTGCAACTTTTCCTGAATCGGCGCTGAGACCGTGCAGCTGACTTTTTGTAAAATCTCAATCTTCTGCTCTAACTTTTGGAGTTTCTGTTTCATTTTGATAACCGCCTGCTGGCTGACGGCATGACCGGAGCCTGTCATGGTCACAGTGTATGGCCTGATCCATGTGTAGAACGTACTCCGGGGCACACCGGTGTCGGCACAAATCTCGGCGACAGATTCACCGGCCCGGTAGCGGGCAACAAGGGTTTGCTTTTCCTCTATGCTGATGCGCATGGTTTGATTCCCTCCGTAAAATGGTGTAGAATACCATTGTACAGAGAAAGTGAAGTGACGATAACTTCAGTGTAGCACTTTTTTATCGAATAAAATAACTATAAAATAGTATGTGGTGTGGAGCAAATGAGAGAACTAAAAGATTTACTTAATCAAATCGGTAACTTCCGTTTCCAGAGTGGCAAGGAAAGGATTGATTTTATTGGTACTTTGGTTAATCAGGATAACCATGTAATAATTCAAGCGCGAATTGAAAAGAAAAATCTGGATCG
>CALXDZ010000025.1 GCA_944387205.1 uncultured Oscillospiraceae bacterium | reverse complement strand
TCTGACCTGCCACTTCGAGGCTCACAAGGTCATCGAGCTGGCCGATCGTGAGCGCACCAAGGGTCTGGCTGACTCTGCCGCCAACGTGCTGCCCGAGCCCATCCTGACCGCCTATGGCACCGGCACCCTGATGGTCAAGAAGGACCTGCAGCGTCCCGAGTTCGGCGATCCTAAGTTCCAGAATCGCTAATCGAGTCGTCTTGTGTTGCTGACAGCAATATAACATGATTTTTGGAGGCTGTTCGGTTGTTTCCATGACGACCGAACAGCCTCTTCCCTGCCGCCGGCACGAGGGCTGAGCCGCCGGACAGCCTGGCGGCTCAAGCTGAAAAACCATCCGTGCTGCGGATATCCGACGGCTTTCGCTTCAGCCATGGCCGAGAGCTGCGGCTGCGAGATTCCCCCGCATGGCTGCAATTTACAGAAAGAAAGGTGAACGCTTGTGAACAGACCCCTGGAAGGCATTCGCGTCCTGGACCTGACCCAGGCTTACAGCGGCCCGTTCTGCACCATGAATCTGGCCGACCACGGTGCCGAAGTTATCAAAATTGAAACGCCCCCCTCCGGTGATCAAACCAGAGGCTGGGGCCCCATGGAGAACGGCTTCAGCGGCTACTATGCCTACATCAACCGCAACAAAAAGGGAATGACCCTGAACCTGAAGTCCGAGGAGGGCAAGCAGATCTTCACGGAGCTGCTGAAAACCGCTGACGTGGTCTGCGAGAACTACAAGGTGGGCGTACTGGAGCGGCTGGGCTTCCCCTATGAGAAGATGAAGGAGATCAACCCCCGGATCATCTACGGCTCCATCAGCGGCTTCGGTCTCACCGGCGATCTGTCCTCCCGTCCTGCCTATGACATCGTGGCCCAGGCCATGAGCGGCATGATGAGTGTGACCGGCTTCCGGGACGGCCCCCCGTGCAAGATCGGTCCCTCTGTGGGCGACAACTACTCCGGCGCCTATCTGTGCATGGGCATTCTGATGGCCCTGTATGAGCGGGAGAAAACCGGCGTGGGCCGCCGGATCGACGTGTCCATGATGGACACCCTGTTCTCCGTCATGGAGAACTTCGTGGTGGAGTACACCATCGCCGGCAAGACGCCTCACCGGGCGGGCAACCAGGACCCCTCCATCGCCCCCTTCGACTCCTTCCGTGCCAAGGACGGCGATTTCGTTATGGGCTGCGGCACCGACAAGATGTATGCCGACCTGTGCCGCGCCATGGGCCGGGAGGATCTGATCTCCGATCCCCGGTTCATCACGAATGTGGACCGCTGCGACAACTACCTGCCCGACCTGAAGTCCGCCATCGAGGAGTGGACCACCACAAAGACCATCGACGAGCTGGAGGAGATCATCTCCGGGCTGAAGATTCCCTTCGGCCGGATTCAGACGATCCCCCAGGCCGCGGAGCATCCCCAGATCAAGGAGCGCAACATGCTCTGGACGGTCTATCAGCCCGGCATGGACCGGGAGATCCGCATCCCCGGCACCCCCGTCAAGATCCACGGCGAACCCGACGCGTGCCAGAAGCCCGCGCCCCAGCTGGGCGAGGACAACGAGGCGATCCTCACCAGCCTTGGCATGACCAAGGAACAGGTGGACGCCCTGCGGGAGAAAGGCGTGATCTGATTCCCGTCCGCCCCGTCTTCTGCTTATAAAGAGACCCCCGCCGTCCCGATTGGGACGGCGGGGGTTTGTTGTCAGAGTTGTCTTTCGCTGAGGCGGTGCCCACGCACTGTGCTCTGCGTCCGTCCAGCTGCCAGCTAAACGCTGAAATCAGCGGGAATCGCTTGCCTGCCGCAGGCCGCCAGCATAACTGGACAGCGGAACAGCCGCCAGGCTTGCCAGGATTCTTTGCCCTGGTTTTACGGAATTTTCCACTTACTTATGATGGATTCCCACATCCGTGGTATGCGCAGGATACCATGTTGCCTCCGTCCCGCTCATCTCCCCTTCATACATCAAACGTTCCTTCATGATCCATGACTCTTGCCGGTCTCGCCCGCCGGCATGCCGGGAACTCTATCTTTTTCAGTTGCAGTTTCCGCGCAGGGTGTGCTATACTGGGGGAAAATAGAAGCAGCGGAAAGGAGTGCTGGTTTTATGGCCGAGGGAAAGAGCTACTATTCCATTGGAAAAGTCTCCACATTGTGCTGTGTTCCCATTAAGACCCTGCGGTATTACGACAAAATCGGCCTCCTGGTGCCGGAATACCGCAAGGATGAGAGCAAGTACCGCTACTACACGCAGGATCAGATTCTGACTCTGTTCATCATCCGAAAGCTCCGGATGATGGGGATCTCCCTCAAGGAGATCCAGGAGATTATTTCCAGCCGGGATTCCGCTGCCATGGGCCGCTGTATCCAGGAACGGCTGCGGGGAATCCAGCAGAGCATCGAGGAGCTGAACAACCAATACAGCGAGGGCAAGATGCTGCTGGACCGCCTGAATATGGGCCACAATCTCCTCGAAGGCGGACACGCCAGCTGGTCTACGGAGGAGATCCGGGTGGAGGATATCCCCGTGTCCACCGTGCTCTTCACCCGCCGGCTGAAGAAGAACTATAAGAATGCGGACGTGTCCGTGGAGCGGTGGCTGGAGCTGTTTCAGATGGTCTCCCAGCAGAAGCTGCGGGTGGTGGGGCCAGTGATCCTGACCTATCACAACAACCCTCTGGAGCAGTTCTTCAAGAAGGACTGCGACCTGGAGATCAGTGTCCAGGTCAACGAGACCCGGGACCGGCCGGAGTGCAAGCAGTTTGGCGGTTTCCGGGCGGTGACTGCCCTGCACATCGGGCGGAATGACGAGATCATCCAGACCCATGTGCGGGCCATCAAATGGCTGAACCAGCAGGGGTTTAACATCAGCGGCCCCATCTCCGAGGAGTACATCGTCTCCCCCGTGGACATCATCAACGAGGAGGACCACATCACCAAGGTCATCATTCCCATCGAAGCCTGACGCAGGCGGCGGAACCCCATGGTCTCCGCCGCCTGCGTCTTCCAACTGAAGCGCCGCCGGGAGAGCTCTCCCGGCGGCGCTTCCATGCGCCTTTTATCCTCTGTGCTGTACCTCGATGATGCGGATGATGCCGTCGTCGCGGTAGGTGTAGAGGTTCGCGGTGTCCGCGTACTTCAGCGCCTGCTCCAGAGTGATCCAGGTCTGGTTATCCCGGTTGTAGCACAGGACGCTGGGGGCCACAGTGTAGCTCCGGCCGCCCACCAGCACGGTGGTCTCGCCGATCCAGGAACTCCGGGGCACATTGCTCAGCTCCGTCAGCTTCACCATACTGGAGAAGCCCGTCTTGCCGCGGTTGATGGTGGCCGCCACATAGTCGCCCGTCTGGAAAGGATAGCTCATCTTGTAGGCGTCCGTCCGCTTGCCGCCGCTGTCCACGCCGATCTTCTCGATGTACTCCGTGCCGCTCTCGCCGGTCTCCTCGTCATAGGTGGGATTGCGCTCCACCTCCCAGAAGACCCGGCCGTAGATCACCGTGCTGTCCTGATTGCCCCGGAGGACGATCAGGTCCACCTGGTCCGCCCAGTTCACCCGGGCGTACTTGATCTCGCCGCTGGGCACCGTGCCGCTGGTGAGCTGGCTGATGCTGATGAGCTCGCCGTCCATGAAGATCATGACGTTCTCCGCCAGACTTCGGCTGCCCAGCTTCCGGTCCACCACATCCAGGTCGCCGGAGATGCCGCCGCTGAGATTGGACAGGGTCAGCTTCTCCTTAGAGCTGGAGGCGATCCGAACCACACGTCCATGGAAGTCCTCCTCCGCCGTGCCGGCCAGGGTGATCATGGTATTGCCGCAGAACATCTGAATCTTGCCGTCGTCGGAGACCACGCCGATGGCGTTGCCCCGGGCCGTGCTGCCGCTGGGAGACACCGCGCCGGCCACCTGGCCGTCCGCCGTCAGGAGCAGGGTCACCTGGTCTCCCGGCTTGAACTTGGACAGCGTATCCAGTGCCGAGGGCAGCACACTGAACTCCGTGCCGCCCAGCGCCGTGATCTTGGTGGGCGCGCTGGGGTTGGGATCGCAGGACTCATAGTACACCGTCACGCGGGTATCGCAGACCCGGATGGAGTCGGTGGCGGGGTTGTAGGTGGCCACATCGAATTTCCGCAGGGCGTTGGCAGTGGCCAGGGTGCCGTTCTTGTAGATCGCATAGGTGTTGTCCCCCGCCAGAGCCGCGAAGCCCGCGGTGGAGCGGTCCTCGTACACCACCACTGCCGCGGAGGCCGTGCCGGCGTTGCCGCTGGTAAGGGGCAGGAAGGTCAGCGCCTTGCCGTTTATGGAGACCACATGGCCCCGGGCGCCGATCAGGGAGGTGGCGGACACGGGGTGGGCCATATCGTAGGTCTGGTCCGAGGTCCGCATCTTGCCGGTGCTGCCGTCCACGGACACCAGCTCCGTCTCCTCACTGAGGGTATACTGGACGCCACCCTCGCCGGCGGAGTCCGCCTGCAGGAGATTCACGAACAGCCGTGCCGCCTGGGACCGGGTCAAGGGACTGCTGCCGCTGAGGGTGACCCCCTCCGTCAGCCCCACCTTGGCGCCCATGGCCATGTAGCTGTCCGGCCACACGCCGCCGATCTGGTCCTCCTTGTAGCCCAGGAGCCGCAGCAGGATCGTCACGGCCTGCCCCACAGTGACCGTGCGGTCGGGGTAAAATCTGCCATCCGGATAGCCGGCAATGATATCCTTCCCCTTGGCCGCCATGTTGATGTAGCCGGCGGCCCAGTGGGAGGGCTTTACATCCGGGAACACGGTGATCGTATTGTACAGTCCCAGCTCATTCTCCGCGCCCATGGCGTAAGTCGCCATCTTGCAGAACTGAGCCCGGGTCAGCTGCTGGTTGGGGCGGAAAGTGCCATCGCTGTAGCCGTCCAGCACCCCCATGAGGCGCAGCGTCTCCACCGCCAGGGCAGTGTTCCGATCCGATACATCGGAAAAATTCATCGTCTCGGCGGCTCCCGCCGGGATGATCAGCGTACTGAGGGACAGGGCCACCGCCAGCAGGGCCGCCCAAAGCCTCTTTTTCATAGATTCTCCTCCTCTATCTCCATCCATTTGAAAACATTTGCCTCACTCCGCCCGCAGGGCCTCCACCGGCTGCAGCTTCGCGGCCTTGACCGCCGGGTAGCTGCCGAACAGCAGCCCCAGAGCCACCGACAGGGCGAAGGCCGCCGCCGTCACCCAGGTGGGCGGGTAGACTGTGATCTGGATCAGAATCGTGCTGAGGATCACGCTGCCCGCGGTGCCCACCAGGATGCCCACGATGCCGCCGATGCCGCAGAGCATGGCCGCCTCGATCAGGAACTGGGCCACGATGCTGGACCTCTGGGCACCGATGGCCCGCCGGATGCCGATCTCCCGGGTGCGCTCCGTCACCGTCACCAACATGATATTCATGATGCCGATGCCGCCCACCAGCAGGGAGATGGCGGCGATGCCGCCCAGCACCAGGCTGAGCATGGTAGTATATTCATTGTTGCTCTGCTGATACTGGTTTTGATTCTCCACCCAGAACCAGCCGTTCTGCTCCGTGATGAAGCCGGAGAGGAAGCCGGTGATCCGGGAGGTGGCCTCCACCGCGGCGGAGGCGCTGCGGGCCTTGACGGAAAACTCGCTGAAGCTGGTCTGGCCCGGGGATAGGGTACGGCTGGTGGTATAGGGGAAGACCATGAGATTGTCCATATAGGAAAAGTTATCGCCCTCCCCCCGGGGGGCATAGACGCCGATGACCGTGTAGGGCATCCCGTTGACCTGCATGATCTGCCCCACGGGATCGGCATAGTTGAAAAAGATCTCTGCCGTCTGCGCACCCAGCACGCACACCTGGGCGTACTGCTCCACATCCAGGAAGCTGATCTCCCGGCCCTTGGCGATGGTCAGATTGTTGCACACACCGTACTGGTCACTGCCGAAATACAGGGTAGGCGGCATCTCCGCCGGACGGCTGGGATCACTTTCGCCGTAGTAGGCCTGCTCCATATTGGCGCTGTTTTTCGCTCCGTAGACCACAGTGGCGGAAAAACTGCTGTTGGGGGTGACGCCCTCCACATAGTCCCCCAGCTTCAGGCAGTAGTCATATAGGTCTTTGAACACGTCCCGCCCGTCATAGAGAGAGGCGCTGACGGTGACCTTGTTGCTGCCCATGGCCTCATACATCTCCATGGTCTTTTTGTTCATGCCGCTGACGGTGGAGACGATGGTCATCACGGAGGCGATGCCGATGATGATGCCCAGCATGGTCAGTGCCGAGCGGCCCTTGTTGCCCAGAATGGATTTGTAGGCCATCTTGAGGGCCTGCTGGATCTTCATAGCCAGTCCACCTCCTGCGCCCGGTCCTCCACGATCTTTCCGTCAGACAGCCGCACCACCCGTCGGGCAGTGGCGGCGATGCCGTTGTCGTGGGTGATGAGAATGACAGTACTGCCCTCCCGGTTGAGCTGCTGGAGGAAGCCCAGCACCTCCCGGCCCGTGTGGGAGTCCAGGGCACCGGTGGGCTCGTCGGCCATAATGATGGGCGGGCGGACGGAGATGGCCCGGGCGATGGCCACCCGCTGCTGCTGGCCGCCGGACATCTCCGAGGGGCGGTGGCCGCCCCGGTTGCCCAGGCCCACCCGTTCCAGAGCCTCCCGGGCCAGCTCCTTGCGGCGGGAGGCGCTCACCCCCTGGTAGATCAGGGGCAGCTCCACGTTCTCCTGGGCCGTCAGGGCAGGGATCAGGTTGAAGCCCTGGAAGATGAATCCGATCTGCCGGTTGCGGATATGGGAGAGCTGCCGGTCCGTCAGTTCCTTGACGTCCACACCGTCCAAATAGTACTCCCCATATGTAGGAATATCCAGGCAGCCCAGTACGTTCATCATGGTGGACTTGCCGGAACCGGAGGCGCCCACCACGGCCACAAACTCGCCCCGGTCCACCTGCAGGGACACCCCGTCCAGAGCGCGGACTTCGCTCTCCAGTCCCTCACCGTAGATCTTATAGACGTTTTGCAGTTCGATCAGCATTTCTCTCTCCCCTTAATATCCGTAGGGATTGCCGCTGTTGGTCTGCACGGTGGTAAAGACCGTCATGTCCGCCTCCAGGCCGGACTTGATCTCGATGTTGTAGTTGTCGGAGATGCCGGTCTCCACCGGCACGGCGTAGAAGCCCTCCGGCACGCCCTCCACCGGAACGCTCAGGTCGATGGCGTTCTCCGGGCGGCTGTCGGCCTGGACGAACACCACCTTGCCGATGGACCCGTCATCCATCTGGGCGTTCTTCACGCACTGGATGGGCACCACCAGGCAGTTGTCGTTCTCGCTGGCGATCAAAGTGTAGGTCATGTTGCTGCCGGAGATGATGGTGCCGTCGGGATTGTCCAGGGAGATGACCATGGGATAGGAGGCCACGCCGTTTTCCACCTTGCTGGTCAGGCTCACCGACTCCACTGTGCCCATGTACTCCATGTCGTCCCAAGATTTGACGGTGACGGGCATTCCCTGCTTGACGTAGCTGATGTTGCGCTCGTCCACCGTGGCGTCCACCAGAATGGTGGAGGTGTCGGCGATCTGGATGACCGTGGTGTTGGCCTCCAGCTCCTGGCCCGGGGTCAGGGCCAGCCCCATGACGGTGCCGTCAATGGGGGCCACGGCGTTGCAGTTGTCCAGGTTCTTCTGGGCGGTATCCAGGGCCTTCTGGGCCTCGGACAGGGACTGCTCCAGGGTGAAGATCTCGTTTTCGCTGTCCTCACCGTCGATGCGCACCAGCACCTGGCCCGCCTTCACCGGCAGATAGTCCAGCAGGCTGCTGGAGATGACCGTGCCGCCCACCGTGCTTTTGAGCTCGCCGGAGCGATTGTACTCCAGCTTGCCGGACTCGTAGGGATAGATGGTCTCTCCGCCGGCGCTGACCACCGCGGAGGCCACCATGTCCGCCGTCAGGGACCCGGCATTGTTCACCACGAACTCCACCTCAAAGAGCTTGGAGCCCTCGGGGGAAATGCGCTCCACCATATGGACCGCGTCCACCCGGCCGGTGACGGTGCTCATGAGGGCGGGGATGGAAACGCTGGCCGTCTGTCCGGCGCGGATGGTGTTTTTATAGGCGTAGCTGTAATACTGCTTGAGACGGAAGGTGGAGTCATCCACCAGCTTGGCCACCACCTGGCCCTCGCTGATGGTGTCGCCGGGGTTGAGCTTCACGGTCTCCAGGAGCTTTCCGCTGAAGGTGGGGGCCAGGTTCAGCCCCGCCACCGCCTTGTACTTGGCGTCCAGCTGCTTCTGATAGCCCTCCACGTCCTTCCGGGCTTTTTCCACTGCCTGGCGGGCAGCCTCACTGTCGATGGTGAAGAGCTTGTCGCCTGCATGCACCTGCTGGCCCTCCGTGACAAACACCTCGGTGACCGTGCCGGCAGTGGTCAGCGTGATGGACTCGCTCTTCTTGGGCCGGGACAGGCCGCTGTTTTCCACCTTGCTGGTGATGGAGCCGTACTGGACCACGTCGGTAACCACCGTCGTCTCGTCCTTGCCCGGCGCCAGAAAACGGTATAGACCAAAGCCCAGGGCTACTACGACTACCGCAGCCACACCCCATTTGATCCACTTTTTATTCCGCTTTTTCTTTCCCTTGGGCTTGCCGGCGGTCGGCATCGGCAGCTCCTCCGCGGGCAGCTCCTCCGCCACGGCGGGCTTTTGTTCCATATCCTGCACCGCCTGATCGGCCTGGTGATTGACTTCCAAAACGGGTTCGGTCATAGCCTTTCTCCATCCTTTCCTTTCCCTGGGCCTGGGCCCGTTTACTGTATGAATCATACTAATACACTTGGAACACATTGGCAACAACAAAGCGGTTACAAATTTCCTATCCCCGCCTGGTGATTTTTTGCATAGTTCCTCTGTAAAATTAAGACGGAGCGAGGCTGGGAAAAGTTGGCCAAAAACCAGTTTTTCCAAAGGCACCGCTTCTGTTACCTCTTTGTAGCCGCTTTGTTGTTGCCTCTCCCCCCGGAAAAGGGTATGATGGCCACAGCACCGGCGGAAAAGGAATCCGCCGGCTGAGTCTGTGAAAAAAGGAGAACTTGGATATGCGGATTTTTGTGTTTGCCCTGGCGGCGGCACTGATGCTGGCCCTTACAGGCTGCGGCCAGATGGTCCCCTCCGGCTCCACACCCAAGAGCGCCGCTCCCTCCGCCGGCCAGGAGGAGGTCCTCCCCCCGAAGAGCACCGAAGAGGAGAACAGCAGTCAGGAAGATGAGATCCCGCCGGAAACCGCCGAGCCGGGCAGCGGCACCCAGGCGCCCACGAATCAGGAGGGACAGGCCTCCGCCCCCATTACCCAGGAGGAGGCCCTGGCCCTGGCGGAGAACCACTTCGGAGAGAAGGACCAGGCCACCGGCAACACCTTCTCCATCGGCTTTGAAAGCATGGTGACTGTGGACGGCGTGGAATACTATAACTTCCGGGTGTCCTGGCTGGTGAACGGGGATCATATGTCCTACCTGACCAACTACCTGGTGTCTCTGGACGGCAAGGAGAGGAAGGAATATCTGCCCCAGGGCTGAAACGCAGTTTGAAAAGAGCAAAAAACTCCCCCGGAGACTTTGCATCTCCGGGGGAGTTTCTTTTGGAAAGGAAGATTGGACACCCGCTGACCTCAGAGCGCGGCAGCGGCAGCCAGAGGCCGCGTGCCCTGCTGTGCGGAGAGGAGGAACAGCTTTACCTGGGCCACCTGGCCCTGGGTGTTGTCCGCCTGGAAGGTCAGGCGGGCGGTGGAGTCGTCAGAGAGGATCTCCATGGTGTAATCCTCCGTCAGGGACAGCAGCTGTCCCCGGGCGGAGTAGCAGGCCAGGACGCACCGGTCAGAGTCGGCCAGAGTGCCGTTTTCCACCGTAGCCCGGACGGCAAAGGGGCCCTGGGGGATCGTGGAAGTCTCCTGTCCCTGGGCAGTGAGCAGCGTCAGGGTCACAGCGCCGTAGTCCCGCACGGTCACGGAGCAGCCGACCCGCTGGGTCCCGTCGGCGGAGGTGGCCAGGATCAGAGCGGTGCCGGGGCGAAGGGCGGTGACACGGCCGTTGCTGTCCACCGCAGCTATCTGGGGATCCATGCTCTCCCAGACTATGCCTGCGCCTGCGGGCTCCGTCCGGGCGGTGAGGATCAGCTGCTCTCCGGGGCGGGCCGTCCACTGGGTGTGGTCCAGGGTCAGGGAGGCCGTGGGCGCCTGGCCCTGGGAGAGATTGGCGGTGAGGGTCACCGGGCCGCTTGCAGGCATCCGGAAGGTGGTGGTGACACTGTCAGGATCGGCAAAGGTGCCGCCGGTGGCGGTCCAGCCCTCGAACACCTGCCCCGGCAGCACCAGGGCGGTGACGGTGAATTCCTGGCCTGCCGCGCCGGTGACGGAGGTGACGGCGGTGTTGCCGGAGGGGAAGGCGCCGTTCACCACGGAGGCCTCCACCAGGGCCGGGGAGGTCTGGGTGTCCACGTCGGCGGTGACCGTGCCGCCGCTGTGGGTCAGGGTATAGGCGGGAGTCTCGTGGGGCGCGCCGGACACGTCGGCCTCATAGGCAGCGCCCTCCGTCAGCGCCACGTCGTAGAAGCTGGCGGTGCGGACGGCGGTGCCGCCGTCGTACTCGGTGACGGAGACGTCCATGGTGCCGGCGTCATAGCCCTCCAGGCGGATGCGGTAGTCGGCGTCGCCGTAGAGGTAGAGGGTCTTGCTCTCCCCCTCTGTGACCACGGTGACGTTCTCGTCGGCACAGAGGATCCGCTCATCCACCACAGCGGCCACCAGATTGTTTTGACTGTCATAGACATACACGTCCACAGGGCAGGCGGCCTTGATGACCTTCTGCAGTTCCTGGAGCTTGCGGTACTGGTCCGACAGGTCCTCGTTGGGATATTCGTCCATGGCGTATTCCAGCCAGCCCCAGGCGGCGATGTCCGCGCCGGTCTTGTAGGACTTGCGGATGCTCTCAATGTCGTCCTTGAACTCCTGATGGGTGACGCCAGCCAGGGCCATCAGCTTGCTGATGAGGCCGCTGTCGGCGGCGTCCACATATTTGGAAGCGCTGGTGCAGTCCAGCTGGCGGACGGAGAAGAGAGCGTCGGTGGCGCTGAGGAACGCCCGGGCGTCCTCAGGGGAACGGGTCATTTGGAACTGCCGTTCCAGGGCATCCCTGGCACTCTCCAGCAGCTGCTCCACCTGCACGGTGGCCAGCACCTCCCAGTATTGGTCCACGATCTCGTCGGTGCCCATCAGGGCGTTGGACAGCAGTTTGCTGCCGGAGTAGGCAGCCCGGAGGACAAAGACGCCGGGATAGTTCATCTCCACCACCGTGCGGGCGTCCTTCCAAAACTGGCTCAGGAAAATCTCCAGAGAGCCGGCGCCCAGAATAGCCCCCGCGTCCTGGGTGGTCGCCGCCGCATAGGACAGGCCATCAGCGGCGTTGATGATCTCCATGCAGTCCATCAGGGCCAGCTGCAGCTCCAGGGGATAGTCGCCGCACAGGGCCTGGTCATACATCTCCCGGAGCACATCTTTCATGGACTCGCCGAGGGTATAGAGATAAATGCTGTTATTCAGGTACTCCACATAGTCCTCCAGGGTGTCATAGGCCTTGAGGCCGATGGAGACCTTGGAGAACACCTTGTTGACGCCGTCCAGTCCCTGGAGGAAGGGGTCCTCTGCAAAGAAAGCGATGGGGATGGTCTTAGCCACCTGGTTGACCAGGGGCTTGGGCATGGCGGAGAGCTTCATATCCACGGTGCCGTAGCCGATCTTGAGCAGATCGTTGATGGTGCCCGTGACCTTGGTTACGGTCTTTGCGGCGCTGGTGTCCAGGCCCTCAAAGGAGCGCTGCTCCAGCATATCCAGCAATATGGCGGTGAACAGGTCCTTGGAGGTAAAGGAGACGTCCTTGAGGTTGGTGATGTCGCTGGCGCTGTCGCCCACCAGCGTCACGCCCTCCCAAGCCAGGGCGCCGCCCCGGAAGCCAGTCTGCTCCATGGCCTCCAGCAGGATCTCACCGGGAGTCTCCTCCTCCAGATAGTTCCGGACGGTCTCAGCAGCGTCGTTGGAGGGGTCCAGCAGCAGCTCGGCCCGGTAGACGTCCTCCTGGAACTCCCCGGGGGCCGGAGCGGCCCAGTCCACCTGGTAGACGGTGCCGTCGCTGTCGTGGACATAGCGTACGCCATAGCCCACCATGCGCAGCAGATCCACCTCCTCCATGTCGGACAACGGGCTCAGAGGCATGGCCTTTTCACTGATGGTCAGTGTCTGCGAAGCGCTGTCCCAGCCGTTGAGGGTGCCGATACTGCTTTGAAGCAACTCGATGGATACCAGGGTGGAAAGGCCCCGGACCTGGTACTTGACGAAGGAGGAGACGTACTCCTCCGGCACGCTCAGGCCGCTTTCCGGGGAGAAGGTGTGGTAACCGATGGTGACGCCCTCGTCGGAGAGGTCAGTCACATAGCCCACCTGGGTGATGAGGGCGTCAGGGTCCGGCTGGATGCGGTAGACGGTGTAGGCACTGTCCCGGTAGAACACCACCCGCTGGTCCAGGAGCAGGTCCTTGTAGAGCAGGAACTCCCTGTCCCCCAGGCCGCTGAAGGTGTACTGGATGCCCGAGAGGGTCACCAGGGCGTCAGCGGGCTGGTCCGGGTCAGGGGAAAGCCGGTCCAGCCAGTCGTCCAGAGTACCAACAGACCGCAGCAGCACCGTGACGCTGCTCACCGCCCCGCTTTCATTGACGGTATAGAGAACGTACTCGCCCTCCCAGGCCCCGGCGGTCAAGCCCTGGGCCAGGGGATAGGCCTGGCCGTCGATGGTGACGGTGTCCTCTCCCATAGCCTCCACGGTACCCAGGCGCTGCTCGTCCTCCGCAGGCGGCGTCTCCGGCCCGGCACCGAAAGAGATGGAATTATAGTAGAGCATATTGTTCTGGGTGAGGTCCACCACCACGGCGTCCCAGTCTGCCTCGCTGCCCTCATAGAAGATATCCACGGAGATGACGCGGTTGTCGGTGTGGAACGCCTTGTCCCCGATGGAGGTGATGGTGTCCGGCAGGAAAATCTCCTGGAGTTCGGTGCAGTTGAGGAAACACCGCTCCGGTACCGTGGTGATGCCCCGGCCCAGGGTCAGGGAGGCAAGCCCGTCGCAGGAGGAAAAGGCGCTGGTGCCCAGACTGGTGACGGTGTCGGGCAGAGTCAGAGAGGTGAAGCCGTCGCAGCCGGAAAAGGCTCTGTCGCCGATCGTGGTGAGACCCCGACCCAGGATCAGGCCGGTAAAGCCCGAGCAGCCGGAGAAAGCCGAATCGTCGATGGAAGTGACAGAGTCTGGGATGGTCAGGGTACCGTCAAAGCCGTAGCAGCTGTTGAAGGCGGAATAGGCAATCGAGCTCAGGCTCCCGGGCAGGGTCAGGTCTCCGGTAAAGCCGTAGCAGCCCACAAAGGCGCTGGAGCCGATTTCCGTCAGGCTCTGGGGCAGGGTGAGGGTGCCGTTGAAGCCGTCACAGCTGTAAAAGGCCTGACTGCCCAGATAGGCCAGGGAGTCCGGCAGGACCAGAGAGCCGGTGAGGCCGTCGCAGCTCTTAAAAGCGTAGCTGTTGATCCTGGTGAGGCTCTGGGGAAGGATGAGCTCCCCGGTGAGGCCAGCGCAGCCCTCAAAGGCACTGCTGCCGATCTCCTGGAGGCTCCCGGGCAGGGTCAGGGAGCCGGTAAAGCCGGTGCAGCGGTAAAAGGTATACTGCCCGATGGAGGCGACGGAGGCGGAGATGGTCAGGTCGCCGGTGAAGCCGGTGCAGTTGGCAAACGCCCAGGTGCCGATGGAGGTGACGGAGGAGGGGATGACCAGGTCGCCGGTGAGGCCGTCGCAGCCGGAAAAGGCGGAGTCGCCGATCTCCCGGAGGCCGCCGCCCAGGGTGAGGGTGCCGTCAAAGCCGGAGCAGTTGTAAAAGGCGTTCTTTCCGATGGAGGTGACAGAGTCGGGAATAGTCAGATCTCCCGTGAGGCCGGAGAGGCCATAAAAGGCGCTCTCGCCAATCTCCTGGAGGCTCTGGGGCAGGGTCAGGGGGCCGGTGAGGCCATCGCAGCGGGAAAAGGCGGAGTCGCCGATGACGCAGAGCGTATCCGGCAGAGCCAGGGAGGCAAAGCCGGAACAGTTGGAAAAGGCATACTCTCCCAGGGCGGTCAGCCCCTGGGGCAGGGTGAGGGCACCGGTGAGGCCGGTGCAGCCGGAAAAGGCGTAGTACCCGATCTCCGTGAGGCCCTGGGGCAGGACGAGGGCACCGGTGAGACCGGTGCAGTCCTGGAAGGCATATCTGCCGATCTTTTGGAGGCCCTGGGGCAAAGTCAGAGAGGTGAAGCCGGAGCAGCGGGAAAAGGCGGAGTTGCTGAGCTCGATGAGGCCCTGGGGCAGGACCAGAGTGCCGGTGAGGCCGTTGCAGCCCGAAAAGGCACCGGGGCCGAGCTTTGTGAGGCCCTCAGGCAGGGTCAAAGCGCCGCTGAGACCAGAGCAGCTTTGAAAGGCGGAGTCGCCGATCTCGGTGAGGCTCCGGGGCAGGGTAAGCGAACCGCTGAGGCCGAAACATTTAGAGAATGCATACTTGCCGATGGAGGTCAGGTCCTCCGGCAAGGTCAGAGAGGTAAAGCCGCTGCAGCTGGAAAAGGCATAGTCCCCGATGGAAGTCAGGCCCTTGCCCAGAGTGAGGGTGCCGTCAAAGCCGGAGCAGTCGGAAAAGGCCCGGGAGCCCAGGGCGGTGACGGAGTCGGGGATGGTCAGGTCTCCGGTGAAGCCTGCACAGTGGTAAAAGGCGGCATCGCCGATCTCCCGGAGGCCCTGGGGCAGGGTCAGGGGGCCGGTGAGCCCGGTGCAGTAGTAAAAGGCATGCGCCCCGATGGAGGTGAGGCCCTGGGGCAGGGTCAGGGGACCGGAAAAGCCTGAGAGTCCCTTGAACGCCTCCTCACCGATGGCCGTGACGGGTTTGCCGTCAATGGCATCCGGCAGCACCAGCTGCCCCTTGGCCGTGAAAGCCGTGGCGGTGGAGCCGGTAATGGTCACGGTGCCGTCGGCATTCTCCCGGTAGTAGAGCTGATAAGAGGCTCCCTCATAGGGGAGATAGGTGCCGTCCGCCGCCCCGGCCTGTACAGCCAGGCCCACCAACAGGCACAGGGCCAGAGCAAAACAAGACATCCACTTTTTCATGAAACCCGCCCCTTTTCCATATGTGAATTTGGCAAATTCTTCAAGTCGGATTAAGGACAGTTTACCAACCGTCCAATTTCCTGTCAATAGAAAAGGCCCCCTCAAGCGGACAGTACTTCCGGCAAAAGGATATCTTTCTTCGACTCCATTTCTTGTTTTTCGCGTTTTCCCTGATTTTTCCTCTCTTTTCTCTTGTCTCCCGGCAGAGGGCATGCTATTATGTAAAATTGTGTGTGCGGACCGGGGCGGGACCTTTGCGCCCCGTCCCCGGTCAATTTGACAAAGGGAGGATCTCCTTATGCGCTCCTCGTTCTTTCAGGACCTGAAGCAGGAATTTCAAGGCTACAACGCCGCCCGGCTGGGCCGGGACCTTATGGCAGGACTGACGGTGTGCGCCGTGGCGCTGCCCCTGGCCCTGGCCTTCGGCGTCAGCTCCGGCGCCTCCGCCGCGGCAGGACTGGTCACCGCCATTCTGGCCGGCATCGTCATCGGCCTTTTGGGCGGCGCTTCCTACCAGATCTCCGGTCCTACCGGAGCCATGAGCGCCGTGCTCATCTCCATCGTGGCCCAGTACGGCCTTCAGGGCGTGTTCTTCGCCTGCTTCGCCGCCGGCGCGGTGCTGCTGGCAGCGGGACTGCTGCGGCTGGGCGGGCTCATCAGCTTTATCCCCATGCCGGTGGTCATGGGCTTCACCTCCGGCATCGCCCTCATCATCGCTCTGGGCCAGGTGGACAACTTCTTCGGCACTGTCTCCGAGGGTCCCAATGCCCTGGCCAAACTGGCCTCCTACGGCCGCCTGGGCTTCCACCCCAATGTCCAGGCCGTGGCCATGGGCCTTCTGGTGGTAGCAGTGATGCTCCTGTGGCCCAAAAAGTGGGGCGCCAAGGTCCCCGGCTCCCTGGTGGGCATCATCCTGGCCACCGTGGTCTCCACGGTGCTGGGACTTGAGGACCTTGCCACCGTGGGAGACATTCCCCGGACGCTGCTGCTGGAGGACCGGCTGTCCCTGTCCGGTCTGAGTCTGGATATGGTCTCCGGCCTCATCTCCCCCATCGTCACCATCGCCGCCCTGGCCATGATCGAAAGCCTGCTGTGCGGCGCCTCCGCCTCCCGCATGAAGGGCGAGACCTTCCACGCTGACCGGGAGCTCATCGCCCAGGGCGTAGGCAATATGCTGCTGCCCTTTTTCGGCGGTGTGCCCGCCACTGCCGCCATCGCCCGCACCAGCGTGGCCATCAAGTCCGGCGAGGAGACTCGCCTGACCAGCGTATTCCACTCGTTGTTCCTTTTGGCATCCATGTTCCTGCTGGGCGGCGTCATGGCCCGTCTGCCCCTGGCGGCTCTGGCCGGAGTGCTGATGGTCACCGCCTGGCGCATGAATGAGTGGTCCGGCATCCGCTATCTCTTCCGCAACCGCTTCAAGTCCGGCATCAGCCAGTATCTGCTGACCATGGCCGCCACGGTGGTGTTCGACCTGACGGTGGCCATTTTGATCGGCGTGGTCTACTCCGCCCTGCTGTACATGGCCAAGTCCAGCCGCATCCAGGTGAGCATCTCCGCCGTGGAGCTGGAAAAGCTGCGCCGCAGCGGCGAGGCGCTGACGGGTCTGGAGCGGCTGGGAGTGGCCTATATTACCGGCTCCCTGTCCTTTGGTGCCGCGGCGGAGTTCACCGCCGCCATGGCCCAGGGCCCTGACTTTGACTGTCTGATCCTCTCTTTGCGTGGCATGGCCTCCATCGACGTCTCCGGCGCCCAGGCGGTGCTGGAGCTGGTGGAGAACCGGAAGGCCCGGGGACAGAGCACCGTGTTCTGCGGCGTGTGCGACGGGGTCCGCTCCTACTTTGACCGCGCCGGCGTCACCGAGGCCGCAGGCGGTGACAAGGCCTTTTACTGGAGCGCCGACCGGGCTATTCTGGACCTGGCAGCCGTCAGAACCTGACCGTTTCCCGCAAATTACGACAAAAGGGCCGCCCCTTACGGGGCGGCCTTTTTTGCCGTCTTATTTCAGCAGTGTGCCGCTGTTCCACAGCGGTGCGCTGTAAAGGAACAATACATCCTGCCCCGGGTGGAAATCCACGTACTGCTCCAGGATCTGACTGGAGAGATAGCGCAGGTCCACCAAAGTGACCTTGGCATAGCTGCCCAGCAGCAGCGGTGCCAGAGAGCTGCCGAAGGAATCCCGGAAAAGAATCAGCTCCCGGTCCGTCTGGGCCAGAGGATTTTCGATGGTCACCACCGCCTGGGCACCGTTCAGGAAAATGTCGTAGCTGTCCAGGCCCTCGAACTTGTCCAGCACATACACAGGCAGCGTGCCCTGGACCTCGGCACTGGTAACCAGGGCGTTTTCCGTCACCGCATCGGTGAGGTACACCATATCCTCCGGTTCCGACGGCAGAGCCGCCTGGCCGTAATATACGCCGGTGAAGCCGGAGAGGGTGTGGGCTTCATAGTCCCGCTCCTCCCCCTGGGCACCGAAGGCCTCCAGGATCCGTTCCGCCACCGGCCCGATCCGCTCCTGCCGCCAGTGGGTATCGGTGCGGTAGTAGTCCTCCAGCTCCAGAAGGTCTGCCAGGGGAATCTCCTCCACCCCCTCCGGTACCGAGGCGGCGATCTGCTCACGCAGGGCCTCCAGGTCCAGGGTGGGGTGCTCCGTGCCGGAAAGCTGACTCTTGTCCGGCACCACCGCCCAGCGGACGGTGCTGCCCTCCAAAAGGGTATCGCAGAGGGTGGTGATCTTGTCGGCGGCCCACTGAACCTGCTCGGGCTTGAGAGGGTCCTCCCGCTTGCACAGCCACCCGTTCTGATCATAATAGCCGTTGTTGTCCTTCTGGCCCAGCACCCTGGTACGGAACGCTCCCATGGCGGTCCGCAGCTGGTCCCGCAGGGGAAACTGGTCGGAGAGATAGGTCTCCAGATCCTCTCCGTAGTCTCCGGAGGATAGGTTCTCCCAGGTCAGCTCCGGGGCCTGGGCCAGTTTCCGCCGCTCGGTGCGGGAGAGCTCCTCATCGGGGCGCACCAGCTCCGTCAGGGCAAAGCCCAGCACCGCTCCGGACAGCAGGACCACCGTCAAAACCGCTTGCAATTTTTTCATGTCCTGCCCTCCTTAGAAGCGGAAATACAAAAAGGGATTGAAGGAGCCGTCCACCAGGGCGGCGGTGCACAGAACCAGAACCGCCGTCAGCACCACCGGCTCCACCACCGCCGTGACCCGGCAGTGCTCCAGGCGCCGGTACAGCCGCCGGGGCCAGGGGGTGGCGCCCACCAGGGCCAGCACCAGCAAGATGGCATAGCTGGAAAAGTAGTAGCCGGTCTCGCCGCTCCACAGGGGAAGTCCCCCGGCGCCAAAGAGGCCGCTCAGATCCGCCCGGACGCCGCTGAGGCCGTCGGCGTTGAAGAGTACGAAGCCCAGCATGGTCACCAGGGCCACATACAGCCGGGGCACCACAGGGCCCAGCCTGGAGATGAGGCCGCCCAGCCAGAACTTCTCCGCCACCAGCAGCACACCGTAAAGGCCGCCCCAGAGCACAAAGTTCCATGCCGCCCCGTGCCACAGTCCTGTCAGCAGCCACACCGCCGCCAGGTTCACCGCCCAGCGGCCCCGGGAAACCCGGCTGCCGCCCAAGGGGATGTACACATAGTCCCGGAACCAGCCCGAGAGGGTCATGTGCCACCGGCGCCAGAACTCGGTGATGGAGGCGGAAATATAGGGGTAGTTGAAGTTCTCCGGAAAGCGGAAGCCCATGATCCGGCCCAGACCAATGGCCATATCCGAATAGCCGGAGAAGTCAAAGTAGATCTGCAGGGAGAAGGCGGCGGCGTAGAGCCAGTAAAAGGCCACGCTCTTGTCGCCGCTATCCCGGAAAATAGCGCACAGCTCCCCCAGAGCGTTGGCCAGCAGCACCTTCTTGGCCAGGCCGCAGACAAAGCGCCGCAGGCCCTCCGCCGTGGTCTCCCAGGTGCTCGTGCGGCTGCGCAGCTCCGCGGAAACGTCAGTGTAGCGGACGATGGGGCCCGCCACCAGCTGGGGGAAGAGGCACAGGAAGGTGGCAAAGCTGATGAGACTGCGCTCTGCCCGGGCCGTGCCCCGGTAGACGTCGATGAGATAGCTCATAGCCTGGAAGGTGAAGAAGCTGATGCCCAAAGGCAGGGGAATACCGGGCAGGGGCACTGCCGCTCCGGTAAGCGCATTAACGGTCTCTGCCAGAAAGTCGGCGTACTTGAAAAAGGCCAGCAGGCCCAGATCCAGAATAAGGCCGCAGGCCAGGGCGATCTTTGCCCCTCTGCCGCCCCGGAAGCGCTCCATCAGAAGACCGAAGCACCAGCCGGACAGGGCGCACAACAGCAGCAGTACCACCCACCGGGGCTCGCCGAAGGCGTAAAACACCACACTGGTCAGCAGCAGCCAGAGGTTGCGTGCCTGCCGCGGCAGCAGGGCATATCCCACCAGCACCACCGGCAGGAAAGCATAGAGAAATGTGACGCTGGAAAAAAGCATGGTTCACCTCAAAGGGGCAGCCTCTCCGGAGAAAGACCCGAAGAGGCTGCGCGGATTTCTATGGACAAAA
>CALXDZ010000024.1 GCA_944387205.1 uncultured Oscillospiraceae bacterium | reverse complement strand
TTGGTGAGGGCGATGTCCGTGGCCCCCTGGCACTGGATGCCGTAGCGGGTGGCCACCAGGTCGATGGGGCCCACCCGGCGGGGCCGGCCGGTCTTGGCGCCGTACTCGCCGCCGGCCTCCCGCAGCTGCTCCGCCTGTTCACCGAACCACTCGCAGGTGAAGGGGCCCTCGCCCACACAGGAGGAGTAGGCCTTCACCACGCCGATGATCTTGTCCAGCTTGGCGGTGGGCAGGCCGGAGCCCACCGGAGCATAGGCGGCGATGGGATTGGAGGAGGTGGTGTAGGGATAGATGCCGTAGTCCAGGTCCCGCAGGGAGCCCAGCTGGGCCTCGAACAGGATGTTCTTCCCCTGGCTCTGGGCCTGGCGCAGATAGGCGCCGGTGTCGCAGATGAAGGGCTTGATCTTCTCGCCGAAGTCCGCCACCCAGGCCTTCAGGTCCTCCATGGTGTAGGGCTTGGCGCCGTAGACCCGCTCCAGGGTCAGGTTCTTCCACTCCAGGATGCCCGCCAGATGGTCCCACAGCTTCTCCGGGTACAGCAGCTCGCCGGCCATGACGGTCTTTTTCTGGTACTTGTCGGAGTAGAAGGGGGCGATGCCCTGCTTGGTGGAGCCGTACTTCTTGTCCTTGAGCCGGGCCTCCTCCAGAGCGTCCAACTCCCGGTGCCAGGGCAGCAGCAGCGAGGCCCGGTCGCTGATCTTCAGGTTGTCGGGGGTCAGAGCCACGCCCTGGGCCATCACGTCCTGCATCTCGTTCCACAGGCTCTCGCAGTCCACGGCCACGCCGTTGCCCAGGATGTTCACCACGCCGTCGCGGAAAATGCCGGAGGGCAGCAGGTGCAGGGCGAACTTTCCCTTTTCATTGACCACGGTGTGGCCGGCGTTGCCGCCGCCCTGGTAGCGGACCACCACGTCGTAGCTCTGCGTCAGCAGATCCACCATGCGGCCCTTTCCCTCGTCGCCCCAGTTAATGCCTACGATTGCACAATTTGCCATGATGGCAGCCTCCCAGCAAAATGAAATCTTTGGTGATTGGTTCACAGGCCGGGGCCCACAAAACGCAGACCCCAAACCTTAATAATTATATGCATCCGGGCGAAATAAGTAAATGAGAAAAAACAAATACTTGCTATCTTGGTTACTTATGATTGGCCCGGTTGTAGGGGCACCGGCGGCCCAGGCATTGGGCATTTTCCCGGGAGAAGGTGCACACCACTTCCTCCGGCACCTCCATGGTCACCCCCAGGTGCTCCCGGGCGAATTCCACGGCGGCCAGGGCGGCGGTGAAAGAGTCCCGCTTGCAGCACCGGGGACCGCCCAGGGCACCGATGCGCTCCAGGGCCTTGCCGGTCATGGAGTTGGCCAGGCCCCAGCTCTCCGCCGCCAGCGGGGTGGCGCCGGTGGCGATGCTGACGAAGATGCCCGTGGACACCGCCGCGCCGCAGCAGCCGCAAAAGCCGCAGACCCCGCCGGGGATCTGCTTGCCCCGCTCCTCCATAGTCGAGAGGGCCTGGGGCAGGTCGAGCTCCCCGCCGCAGTTGTGATAGGCGGTCAGCAGCACCGCCCCCACCAGCACATGGTGCTCCGGGCCGTGCATATAGAGGAAGGGATTTTCCATGATCTCCTGCATCAGGGTGATGGGATCATGGGAGGTGCTTTGGAGACAGGCCTCCCGGATGACCTCCAGCCCCCGGCGGGCGTGGCACTCGTCGCAGACGAAATGGCCCGCCTCACAGGAGGCGTTGGCGGGGAATTTCCGGTGGCACAGGACACATTCCAGCTCCCGCTCCTGCTGGAAATAGTGCAGCGGCGCGCCGCAGATAAGACAGCCGGTACGGCTGGACATAACAATCAGCTCCTTTGTTTGCATACCGTTTCTGGACAGAGGATACCCTTTGAGCATACCCGAAACCACAGGCAAAGTCAACGCGGAGACGGAAGTTCTGCCCCTGCTTTCCCCTTTTCAAGGGGAAAGATTTGTGGTATGCTGGTAAACGGAAAAATTTTGCTGCCCGCCCCCGGAGGGAGCCGGCAGCAGGGCCGGCGGGCGTCTCGGGGGCCTCCGGCTACAAATACACGAAAGGGTCATGGAGAGATGGAAAAGCTGGGATTTGATAACCAAAAGTATCTCAAAATGCAGTCGGAGCACATTCGGGAGCGCATCGCCCAATTCGGCGGCAAGCTGTATCTGGAGTTCGGCGGCAAGCTCTTTGACGACTATCATGCCTCCCGGGTGCTGCCGGGATTCGAGCCGGACAGCAAGATCCGGATGCTCCAGCAGATGAAGGAGGACGTGGAGATCGTCATCGCCATTGCTGCCGAGGACATCGAAAAGAACAAGGTCCGGGGGGACCTGGGCATTTCCTACGATGACGACGTGCTGCGCCTCATCGACAGCTTCCGGGGCCTGGGGCTGTACGTGGGCAGCGTGGTCATCACCCGCTGGGAGGGCCAGAGCGCCGCGGAGGCCTTCCGCCGCCGCCTGACGGCCCTGGGCGTACGGTGCTATCGTCACTACCCCATCGCCGGCTATCCCTCCGACGTGGCCCACATCGTCAGCGACGACGGCCTGGGCCGCAACGACTATATCGAGACCAGCCACTCCCTGGTGGTGGTCACCGCCCCCGGTCCCGGCAGCGGCAAAATGGCCACCTGCCTGAGCCAGCTCTACCACGACCACCAGCGGGGCATCCAGGCGGGCTACGCCAAGTTTGAGACCTTCCCCATCTGGAACCTGCCGTTGCGCCACCCGGTGAACCTGGCCTATGAGGCGGCCACCGCGGACCTGAGCGACGTGAATATGATCGACCCCTTCCACCTGGAGGCCTACGGCAAGACCACCGTCAACTACAACCGGGACGTGGAGATCTTCCCGGTGCTCAACGCCATCTTTGAAAAGATCCAGGGCACCTCCCCCTACCGCTCCCCCACGGACATGGGCGTGAACATGGCGGGACTGTGCATCGTGGATGACGAGGTGTGCTGCCGGGCCTCCCGGCTGGAGATCTTGCGGCGGTACTACACCGCCTGCGTGGAGCGGCTCAAGGGCCAGGGCGGCGACGAGCCGGTGCGGAAGCTGGAGCTTTTGATGAAGCAGGCGGACATTACCCCAGAGCTGTGCCCTGCCGTGGCCGCCTCCCTTCAGAAGGCGGAGATCACCGGCGCCCCCGCCGGCGCTATGGTGCTGCCCGACGGGCGGCTGCTCACCGGCAAGACCTCCTCCACCCTGGGGGCGGCATCGGCCCTGCTGCTCAACGCCCTGAAGGCCATCGGCGGCATCGACGACCAGCTGGAGCTGATCTCCGCCCAGGTCCTGGAGCCCATCTGCCAGCTCAAGACCACCCACCTGGGCCACCGCAATCCCCGGCTCCACACCGACGAGGTGCTGGTGGCCCTGTGCGTCAGCGCCCTGACCAACCCCCTGGCGGACCTGGCCCAGCAGCAGCTGGGCAAGCTCAAGGGCGCCGAGGCCCACTTCAGCGTCATCCTCAGCGAGGAGGATGAGAAGCTGCTGCGCCGCCTGGGCATTCACGTCAGCTGCGAGCCCCGATACGAGACCAAGAACCTCTATCACAAGTAAGATTCCGGCGCCGGGCTCCCTGGGGGTCCGGCGCCGCACTGGCCAGGCGGCGCCTATTTTCCCCGGCCGCCGGAAAGGATGAACCATGGACCCCATTATTGAGCAGATCGCAAAGGAACTGGAGAAAAGCCCCCAGCACGTGGAGAATGTGGTGGCCCTTCTGGACGAGGGCAACACCATCCCCTTTATCGCCCGCTACCGCAAGGAGCTCCACGGCGCCATGGACGACACGGCCCTGCGGACTCTGGAGGAGCGTTTGGGCTATCTGCGGGGCCTTGCCCAGCGCAAGGAGGCCGTGAAGGCCGCCATCGCCGAGCAGGGCAAGCTGACGGAGGAACTCTCCGCCTCCATCGACGCCGCCGCCACGCTGGCGGAGGTGGAGGACCTGTACCGCCCCTACAAGCAAAAGCGCCGCACCCGGGCCACCGTCGCCCGGGAAAAGGGCCTTGCCCCCCTGGCGGAGGCGCTGTTGGCCCCTGACGCGCCGGATCCCCTCACCGAGGCGGCGCGGTATGTGGACGCAGACAAGGGCGTGGAGACGGCGGAGGATGCCCTCAGCGGCGCCTCGGACATCGTGGCGGAGATGGTCAGCGACGACGCCGCCCTCCGGGGAAAGCTGCGTAAACTCCTGGGCAGAGAAGGGAAGCTCTCCTCCCACGCCCTCACCGAGGAGGACAGCGTCTACCGCCTCTACTATGACTTCTCCCAGCCTCTCTCCCGGCTCCAGGGCCACCAGATCCTGGCCATCAACCGGGGCGAGAAGGAGGGGATTTTGAAGGTGGACGTGGAGGTGGACCGGGAGACGGCCCTCCAGACCGTCCGGCGCAGCGTGGTGATCCCCGGCAGCGCCGCCATGGCCTTCCTCAAGGCCGCGGCGGAGGACGCCTATGACCGGCTCCTCTTCCCCTCCCTGGAGCGGGAGATGCGCAGCGAACTGACGGAGCGGGCCCAGGAGGGGGCCATCGGCCAGTTTGCCCTGAACCTCAAGCCTCTTTTGATGCAGCCTCCCGTCAAGGGCAAGGTGACCATGGGCCTGGACCCGGGCTACCGCATGGGCTGCAAGGTGGCGGTGGTGGACGGCACGGGCAAGGTGCTTTCCACCGCGGTGGTCTACCCCACCCACGGCCAGCGGCAGAGGGAGGAGGCCATCGCCGTCCTGGCCCGTCTCATCCAAAAGCACGGCGTGGAGCACATCGCCATCGGCAACGGCACCGCCAGCCGGGAGACCGAGCAGATGGCCGTGGAGCTGATCCGCCGGGTGAAGGAGCAGGGGGCTTCAGTGAGCTATATGATCGTCTCCGAGGCCGGTGCCTCGGTCTATTCCGCCTCCCCCCTGGCGGCGGAGGAGTTCCCGGAGTATGACGTGAACCTGCGCTCCGCCGTGTCCATTGCCCGGCGGCTCCAGGACCCTCTGGCGGAGCTGGTGAAGATCGACCCCAAGGCCATCGGCGTAGGCCAGTATCAGCACGACTGCCCGCCCAAGCGGCTGGATGAGGCATTGGGCGGCGTGGTGGAGGACTGTGTCAACGCCGTGGGCGTGGACGTGAACACCGCCTCCCCCTCCCTGCTGCAGCACGTGGCGGGCCTCACCGCCGCCACCGCCAAGAATATCGTCAAGTACCGGGAGGACAACGGCCCCTTCACCTCCCGCAAGCAGATCTTGAAGGTGCCAAAGCTTGGTCCCAAGGCCTTTGAGCAGTGCGCGGGCTTCCTGCGGGTGCCGGAGAGCAAGAGCGTTCTGGACAACACCGCCGTCCACCCGGAGTCCTACGCCGCGGCCCAGGAATTGCTGACCCTGACGGGCCACACCCTTTCCGACGTGGCGTCCGGGAAGCTGGGGGACCTGCCCGCTCAGGTGAAGTCCTACGGCGAGGAGGCGGCCGCGGCGCAGTGCGGCGTGGGCCTGCCCACCCTCCGGGACGTGACGGCGGAGCTGATGAAGCCGGGCCGGGACATCCGGGACGAGCTGCCCAAGCCCATCCTCCGCACCGACGTGCTGGAGATGAAGGACTTAAAGCCCGGCATGACCCTGACCGGCACCGTCCGCAACGTCATCGACTTCGGCGTCTTTGTGGACATCGGCGTCCACCAGGACGGCCTGGTCCACATCTCCCAGGTGGCCGACCGGTATATCCGCCACCCCTCAGAGGTGGTGTCCGTGGGGGACGTGGTGAAGGTGGTGGTCCTGGACGTGGACGAGAAGAAAAAGCGCATCAGCCTGTCCATGCGGCAGGCGGGCAAGGAGTGAGGACCGTGGTGCTGACCATCGACAAGGTCAACGATATTCTCGATGAGATGGCCGAGGGGTTCCCGGAGGCGCTGTTCCGGGAGCTCAACGGCGGGGTGTGCCTCCTGGAGGACACAGTGCCGGACCCGGACTTCCCGCCGGGGGAAATGTATATCCTGGGGGAGTATTGTGACGACTGCCTGGGCCGGTATATCAACCTCTACTACGGCTCCTTTGCCGCCCTGGCACAGCAGGAGGACTGGGACCGGGAGACCTGGGAGGCGGAGCTCCGCACCACCCTCTCCCATGAGCTGACCCACCACATGGAGGGCCTGAGCGGCCTCCACGCCCTGGATGACCAGGACGCGGCGGAGCTGGCGCAGTGGCGGCAGGCGCTGGACACAGCAGATGAAAAGTGAGGGAAGAGCAGTGCAAGAGAGAAAGATCCTCAGACACAAGTGGTTTTTATATGTAACGGAGTTTTTCTCCGGCGTGTCGCTGATGGCGGTGGAGCTGGGCGCCAGCCGGCTGCTGGCCCCCTATTTCAGCTCCAGCCAGATCGTCTGGACCATCATCATCGGCACCATCATGATCGCCATGGCTCTGGGCAACCTCTGGGGCGGCCGGGCGGCGGACAAGGACCCCAACCCGGACCGGCTCTACCGGCGGCTGCTGGTGGCGGCGGTGTGGATCGCCTGCATCCCCCTGGTGGGCAAGTATGTCATCGCCGGCATAACCGTGGGCCTGGCATTGTTCGTCACCAAGAATTTCCTGGTCTGGGCGGCCTTTGCCTCGTGCCTGGTGCTGTTTGTGTTCCCGCTGCTGCTTCTGGGCACGGTGACCCCCTCCCTGGTGCGCTACGCGGTGGACAGCCTGGACCACAGCGGCAAGACCGTGGGCGCCATGGAGGCCCTCAACACCATCGGCAGCATCCTGGGCACCTTCCTGCCCACCTTTGTCACCATCCCCGCCGTGGGCACCGCGGCGACCTTCCTGCTTTTCGCCGGCATCATGCTGGCGCTGTGCCTGGTGTATTTCCTCAGCGCCCGTGTCCGCCCGGCCCAGTGCGCCGCGGCGGTGATGGCCTTTTTGCTCTGCTGCGCCTTCGGCCACTCCTCCGCCTTTGCCTTCTGGGAGACCGGGGACGTGACCGAGGACGAGTCCATCTACAACTACCTCCAGGTCAAGGAGACCGAGGACTCCGTGATCCTTTCCACCAACGTCATGTTCGGCGTCCAGTCCATCCAGATGAAGGCCGGGGGACTGACGGGGATGTATTACGACTACGCCCTGGCGGCGCTGCTGCTGGCGGGCATCGGGGAGGACGACGCGGCCCGGGTGCTGATCCTGGGCCTGGGCACCGGCACCTATGCCACCCAGAGCCTCAAGTACTTCCCGGGCCTCACCTTTGAGGGAGTGGAGATCGACCAGAAGATCGTGGACCTGGCCCGCACCCGCTTCGACCTGCCCCAGGAGGTGGAGGTCACCACCTACGACGGCCGGGCCTATCTGGACGCGGTGGAGGGGACCTATGACCTCATCATGGTGGACGCCTATCAGGACATCACCATCCCCTTCCAGATGTCCTCGGTGGAGTTCTTCACCCTGGTGCGGGAGCACCTGCGGCCCGACGGGGTCATGGTGGTGAACATGAATCTCTACTCCGACGATGAGGACAACATCAACGCCTACCTCTGTGACACCATCGCCTCCGTGTTCCCGGAGGTCTACACCGTCCCCGTGCCCGGCACCACCAACTGCGAGCTCTTCGCCTGCAACGGCACCGGGGCCCTGGACCGCTTCCCCGCCGCTGTCCGGGGGCTGGAGAACCAGGCTCTGCGGCAGCTGATGGAAAAGGTGGAGGATTCGCTGACAGTCTATGTCGGCGGCGAACACATCCTCACCGACGACAAGGCTCCGGTGGAGGTGCTGGGCATGCGGGAGCTGGACCGGGTCATCGGCGACGAACTGACGGCCCTGCGCACCGCCTTCCGGGAGGACGGCTTTGCCGGGCTCATGGATCTGCTCAACTAAAAAAATCGAAAAAGTTGCATTTGCATCAAGTATTTCGGGAGATTCCTGATATACTAACCCCAGAAACAAAAACGAGCCGTTCCTGAGGGAGGAGCGGCCGGGAAAGGAGCCAACTGCCATGAAGAAGTACGTCTGCGACCTGTGCGGCTGGGTCTATGATGAAGCCGCCGGTGACGCTGAGCACAACATTGCCCCCGGCACCAAGTGGGAGGATCTGCCTGCCGACTTTGTCTGCCCGTTGTGCGGCGCTTCCAAGGAGGAGTTCTCCGTTGAGGAGTAAGCCTCAATTGCCTCGCGATTTTCTACCCTCTCTCTTCTGAAAAAAGGCACCCGAAAGGGTGCCTTTTTTTCTTTTTGGCTCCGGCGGAGGAAAAAAGGACCATTTTCTGCTTTACAGAGTGGTTTTTCTCCGATATAATATATGATTGCGAATGAAATCTATATAACGGAGAGCATACTATGGCTATGATCGAATACGACGAATATAAGCAGAAGCTCACCGCCATGAGCCCCGAACTGGAAAAGCTGGCCGCCGCCCTGGACATGGACCGGGCCCGGGCCGAGCTCAAGGACCTCCAGGCCCAGACGGAGCAGGAGGGATTCTGGAACGACCTGGCCACCTCCCAGAAGGTGTCCCAGCAGATCAAGCGGCTGGAGAACAAGGTCCACGCCTTTGACAAGCTCAGCCAGGACTGGGAGGATGCCACAGTGCTGTGCGAGATGGGCCAGGAGGCCGATGACCCGGAGCTTCTGGAGGAGCTCAAGGAGGCCTATGCCGCCCTGGAGAGCGAGGTGGAGGAGCGCCGGCTGGCGACGCTGCTGTCCGGCGAATATGACGCCAACAACGCCATTTTGACCATCCACGCCGGCGCCGGCGGCACCGAGGCCCAGGACTGGGCCTCCATGCTCTACCGCATGTATACCCGCTGGGCCGAGCGCCACAATTTCACCTATCAGACCCTGGACTATGAAGGCGCCGAGGAGGCGGGCATCAAGTCCGCCACCATCTCCATCGAGGGCGACAACGCCTACGGCTACCTCAAGAGCGAAAATGGCGTCCACCGCTTGGTGCGGGTCTCCCCCTTTGACGCCTCCGGACGGCGGCAGACCTCCTTTGCCGCTGTGGAGGTCATGCCCGACATCGAGGACGACGAGTCCGTGGAGATCCGGCCTGAGGAGATCGAGATGCAGGTGTTCCGCTCCTCCGGTGCCGGCGGCCAGCACGTCAACAAGACCTCCTCCGCCGTGCGTCTGATCCACAAGCCCACCGGCGTGGTGGTGTCCAGTCAGCAGGAGCGCAGCCAGGTCCAGAACCGGGAGAACTGCATGCGGATGCTCCGGGCCAAGCTGGTGGAGCTCAAGGCCCAGCAGCACGCCGAGAAGCTCTCGGACATCAAGGGCGTGCAGATGAAGATCGAGTGGGGCAGCCAGATCCGCTCCTATGTATTTATGCCCTATACCATGGTCAAGGACCACCGCACCAACTACGAGACCGGCAACATTGGCAGTGTCATGGACGGCGAGCTGGACGGCTTCATCAACGCCTACCTCACCGCCTCCGCCACCGGCGAGCTGAAAAAGTAAGCCCATACAAAAAGAGCCTGGGGGACCTTCCCCAGGCTCTTTTTTGTGCCTCTTACGCCTTGCCCTGTCCCCGGCGGAGGGCGGCGGGATTTTTGTCCTCGCAGGGGATGCCCACCTGGCACTTGCCGCAGCCGTAGCGGGGGGCGAAGCGCCGGGCCATCTCATCCTGGTAGTCCGAGCAGGGCCTGTGAGCCTTCCCTGCCTCCATGCCCCGCTCTGTGACGATGGCCCCCACGGGGCAGCGCCGGGCGCAGGCGCCGCAGAGGATGCAGTACTCGTAGAGCTCCGTGTAGGCCCGGGGCGTGGGGGGCAGGGGCGCATCGGTCACCAGGCTGATGAGCCGCCCGGCCATGCCCTTTTCGGTGATGATGCCCTTGGAGAGGCTGAAGGTGCCCAGGCCGCTGATGTAGGCCACATGCCGCTCGGACCAATTGCTGCCGAAGGGCTCTCCGGCGCGGACATCGTTGACCCGGAAGTCCTTCGACAGGCCCGGTGCCGCCGCCCGGATGCCCTGGGCTTCCAGGGCGTCCGCCAAAAAGGCGGCAAAGCGGGTCAAAAACCGCTGGCCCTCAATGCGGCCGTGGAGCCACAGGGCTGAGGGCTCCGCCCCGCCCCGGTTGCTTTGGCGCACCGCTTCGGTAAAGGGGAAGAAAAAGCTCAGGACGCTTTGGGCGCCGGGGAGCCACTGGGCAGGCGGCCGAAAGGCAGGCCCCACCGCCTCCGGCCGCTGCAGGCGGAGGTAGAGAGGGTCCTCGGGGTCGGAGCAGCCCACCAGAGGGGACTCGAATAGCCGTGTTCCGGAGAGCTCCGGGGAGATGGCCTCCTCCGGTGAGACATAGTTCCAGGGGGAGTCGGCGGCAAACTGATCGCACAGGGCCTGGATCCCGGTCAAATCCATGGTCATCCTTCCTTTCTCCGCTCAGGGGCGGGCGGCCTGCTCTGTCTTATATAAAGGATGATACCCCACCCGGGGCCCTTTTGCAAGGGGGAGCGGTTGACAGGTGTGGGCGGGTCCGATACAATGGACCACAGGAAAAAAACAGGCGGCGCCGCCGCCGGAACAAGGAGGAGCGGAACTATGCCCAACACCGAGGTGCGCCAGAGCGTTCTGGGGGGACGGAAGATGACCGAGGAGGAGCTGGCGGAGTATCTCCGGGGCATCTGCTACGGTACGGTGTCCTATGTGGATGATGAGGGCTGGCCCCAGATGCGGCCCATGAACTTTTCCTACCTGGACGGGAAGTTCTACTTCCACGCCAACAAGGCCAAGGGGGAAAAGCTCCGGGGCTTGACGGAGGGCACCCGGGTGTGCCTGAGCTTTTACACCCCCTCCGACCAGGTGGGGAAGGAGTATCTGTGCCGGCACCAGAGCGTGCTGGTCTACGGCTGCCTCCGCCGTCTGGACGGAGAGGGAGAGGAGAACAAGGAGGAGATCCTCCGGTCCATGACCGCGCTGTGTCAGGCCGCGGGAACGCCCTATAAGGCGGAGCCTGAGCGGCTGGGCAAGGCCTGGCGCACCATCAGCGTGTTTCGGGTGGACCCGGAGGCGGTGGTGGGCAAGTGGGTCCACTTCGGCTCCCTGCCCCGATAAGGAAAGAAGAAAAAGTCCCCCGCCGATTTCCAGGCGGGGCTTTTTTGCGTCTGAAACCGGAGGTCAGTCCTCCCGGCCCATGGCCTTGCGGTAGTGGACAAACTGCTGGGCCGTCCGGCCGGAGAAGCCGCCGTGGCGGATCTCCCAGGCGTTGGCCTGGATGAGCAGTTCTCTTTCGTCCATCTCCACCCCCGCCCGCTGGGCCAGAGCCAGCACGATCTGCTGGTACTCCTTGGGGGTGGGGGCGCTGAAGTTGATGGCCACGCCGAAGCGGCTGGCCAGGGACAGCTTCTCCTCCATGGTGTCGGAGCGGTGCACGTCCCCCTTGTGCTCCATGTCGGAGCGGTCGTTCCAGGTCTCCCGGATCAGGTGGCGGCGGTTGGAGGTGGCGTAGATCAGCACATTGTCCGGCCGGGTCTCCACGCCGCCCTCGATGACCGCCTTGAGGAACTTGTACTCCACCTCGTTCTCCTCGAAGGACAGATCGTCGATGAAGATGATGAAGCGGTAGTTGCGGTTCTTGATCTGCCCCAGCACCGCGGACAGGTCCCGGAACTGGTGCTTGTAGATCTCGATGATCCGCAGTCCCCGGTCATAGTACTCGTTGATGAGGGACTTGACGCTGGTGGACTTGCCGGTGCCGGCATCGCCGTAGAGCAGCACGTTGTTGGCGGGCAGGCCGTCCAAAAAGGCCTCGGTGTTCCTTCGCAGCTCCTGCTTCTGGGTCTCGTAGCCCAGAAGGTCCGAGAGCATCACGCGGTCGATGTTGCTGATGGGCAAAAACTCCACGTCCTCCCCTGCCCGGCGGATGCGGAAGGCCCGGGTCATGGCAAAGACGCCGTAGCCGTACTGGCGGTAGTAATCCGTCACCAGGCGGAACATCTCCTCCTCGTCCCCGGCCCCCTCCAGAGCATGGCACAGGGCCTGGACCTGGAGGCTGATGTCCCGGTTATACATCCGCTCCCGCTTGGGGATGGCCTGGTAGTGGCACAAGGTGGAGAAGCAGTCGATGCCCAGATCCGCCTCCAGGGCGTCAAAGGAGTAGGCAAAGAGCCGGCGAAACACGCCCAGGTCCGCCTTGGCAAAGTGGTTGACGCTGCCCTCCTTGGGGCCCACCCGCTCGCAGGTGCGGGTGAAGGAGTTCTCATTGGTCATCAAAAGCCAGGTGAGGTAGCAGTGCCACAAATTTCCGTCGAAGCCGCAGGCGGTGGCCAAGTCCAGAAGATGCTTGACCTCCCGGTAGCACCGGCGGACCAGCTCGTCCCGGTCCGCGCCCTTTTCCCAGTCCCGGATGATGTGCCCCAGGCGCACCAGGATCTCGTCCTCTTTCAGCTCACCGTACAGCAGCAGGTGGGCGATCTCACGATACATGGGCGGATCCCTCCTTTCTCAAAGCCTCGCTCATTCCAGAATGGCGCCCCGGTCGGCGGAGGTGACCAGCTTGGCATAGCGGGCCAGGTATCCGGTCTTGATCCGGGGCTCCGGGCAGACCCAGGCGGCCTTCCGAACGGCGAGCTCCTCTTCGCTGACCTGGAGAGTGATGGTGCGGGCGGGGATGTCGATGGAGATGATGTCCCCCTCCTGTACCAGGGCGATGGGGCCGCCGGCGGCAGCCTCCGGGGACACATGGCCGATGGAGGCGCCCCGGGTGGCGCCGGAGAAGCGGCCGTCGGTGATGAGGGCCACGTCCTTGTCCCGGCCCATGCCGGCGATGGCGCTGGTGGGGTTGAGCATCTCCCGCATGCCGGGGCCGCCCTTGGGGCCCTCGTAGCGGATGACCACCACGTCGCCGGAGACGATCTTGCCGGCGTAGATGGCGGCGATGGCTTCGTCTTCACTGTCAAAGACCCGGGCGGGGCCGGTGTGGACCAGCATCTCCGGGTCTTCACTGTCAAAGACCCGGGCGGGGCCAGTGTGGACCAGCATCTCCGGGGCCACGGCGGCCTGCTTCACCACGCACCCGTCGGGGGCCAAATTGCCCCGGAGCACGGCGATGCCGCCGGTGGGGGAGTAGGGGTTGGACAGGGGCCGGATGACGGTCTCATCCCGGTTCACCACGCCCTCCAGGTTCTCCGCCAGGGGCTTGCCGGTGCAGGTGCGGACGGAGCCGTCCAGCAATCCTCCCTCCAGCAGCTCGGCCATGACGGCGGGGACGCCGCCGGCCCGGTCCAGGTCCTCGATGTAGCTCTCTCCCGCCGGGGCCAGGTGGCACACGTTGGGGGTCTTGGCGGAGATCTCGTTGGCCATGTCGAAGCTCAGCTCGATGCCGCACTCGTGGGCGATGGCGGGCAGGTGGAGCATGGTGTTGGTGGAGCAGCCCAGGGCCATGTCCACGGTCTCGGCGTTGTGGAAGGCGGCGGGGGTCATGATGTCCCGGGGGCGGATGTTCTGCTCCACCAGCTTCATGATCTGCATGCCTGTGTGCTTGGCCAGCCGCAGCCGGGCGGAGTACACGGCGGGGATGGTGCCGTTGCCCGGCAGGGCCATGCCGATGGCCTCGGTGAGGCAGTTCATGGAGTTGGCGGTGTACATGCCGGAGCAGGAGCCGCAGGTGGGGCAGGCGTTCTCCTCGTACTCCTCCAGCCCTGCGTCGTCCAGCTTGCCGGCGTAGTAGGCGCCCACAGCCTCGAACATGTGGCTCAGGCAGGTGCGGCGGCCGTCGTTCATGGTGCCCGCCAGCATGGGGCCGCCGGAGACGAAGAGGGTGGGCACGTTGACCCGGGCGGCGGCCATGAGCAATCCCGGCACGTTCTTGTCGCAGTTGGGGATCATCACCAGGCCGTCGAACTGGTGGGCCAGGGCCATGGCCTCAGTGGAGTCGGCGATCAGGTCCCGGGTCACCAGGGAGTACTTCATGCCCGTGTGGCCCATGGCGATGCCGTCACACACGGCGATGGCGGGGAATTCAATGGGGGTGCCGCCGGCGGCCCGGATGCCGGCCTTGACGGCCTCGGCGATCTTGTCCAGGTTCATGTGGCCGGGGACGATCTCGTTGTAGGAGCAGACCACGCCGATGAGGGGACGCTCCAGCTCCTCCCGGGTCAGACCCAGGGCGTAGAGCAGCGAGCGGTTGGGGGCGGCGGGGACGCCCTTTTTGATGACGTCGCTGTGCATAACATCGACCTCCTGATTCAATAGAATTAAGGTGGACGGCGGGCCGGAAGCCGGAATACCGCCGCCGCGGTGGGAAATCTTTTCCCCTGTCTTGCGTTTTTCGTCCGGATACCCTATACTGAAAAAAACACGACGTTTGTCGAAGAGAGGAACGGTGAGCTCTATGGCATATTGCAGACGCTGCGGCGCACCCATCAGTGACTACGCCACCACGTGTCCTTCCTGCGGCGCGCCCCAAAATAACGCCCCGCCTCCGGTGGAGGACAACGGCGGCTTCGGCTGGGGACTGCTTGGCTGCTGTATCCCCATCGTGGGTCTGGTGCTGTTTTTGGTGTGGAATGACACCAAACCCCGGACTGCCAGGGCTGCCGGCATCGGCGCGCTGGTGTCGGTGATCATCGGCGTGCTGTGGTATCTCCTGGCCTTCACCATCGGGATCAACGCCGCGTTCTATTAAATAAATGAAACGTTGGCTGTACCAGTGGCTGCCCATCGTGTTTGGCTGCCACTGCCGGGAGGACCGCTCTTTCCATATTCGGGAAGAGCGATTTCCCATCTGCGCCCGCTGCACCGGGGAGCTGGCGGGGATGGTGCTCTCGGCCCTGACCTATGCCCTGGGCCATCCTGGGGCGACGGTGTCCCTCATCCTGATGGCGCCCATGGTGCTGGACGGCACGATCCAGAGCTGCACCGCCTATGAGAGCACGAACATTCGCCGCTTCGTGACGGGGCTGCTGTTCGGTTACGCCCTGGTGAATCTCTTCCTCCTGACCACTCTGGTTATATACCGTCTGGGTGTACAGGTGGGGACGAGGATGGCAGGCTGAGGAGGCAGGGGGTCCTTAGGACTGTGCGGAAAGCCTCCCGGGGTTCGCATCCGCAGGTGCCAAACGTATCCAATTTCTTTTCGGCCGCGGCGTGTATGTGGACGAAAGCACATCTCGCCACGCAAGTGTGGGGCTCATGCGTTCTAAACGCACAAGCCCTGCATGGAGCGCGGCGGAGCTTTTTTGAAAGTCTCAGGGGGGATTCCCACAGGGAATCCCCCCGCTTTTTTTGCGCTTAGTTGGAGGCGGTATCGGGGTCGGTGTCGTCGCCCCTCGTCGGAGCAAAGTCCGCTCCCGGGCGGAGCAAAGTCCGCTCCCGGGCGGAGCGCCGGGGGAGCCCTCCGCCCTCACGCTCCCTTGCTCCTCCTCTCCGCCCGCGGATCGCTTCGCTGGGTCCGCGGGCGGTATGAGATCAGTTGGAGGCGGTATCGGGATCCGTGTCGTCGCCCCAGAGCATGTTGCGGCGCAGCTCGGCGCCCACGGTCTCCATGGGGTGCTTGGCCAGGATGGACCGGGAGGCGTTGAAGAAGCAGCGGCCGGTCTGGTTCTCGGCGATCCACTTGCCGGCGAAGGAGCCGTTTTGGATGTCGGTGAGGACGGCCTTCATGTTGCGCTTGGTCTCCTCATAGGGCAGGATGCGGGGACCGGAGACATACTCGCCGTACTCGGCGGTGTCGGAGATGGAGTAGTTCATCATGGCAACGCCGCCCTTGTTGATCAGGTCGATGATGAGCTTCATCTCGTGGATGCACTCGAAGTAGGCGTTCTCGGGGGCGTAGCCGGCTTCCACCAATGTCTCGAAGCCCAGCTTCATCAGCTCCACCACGCCGCCGCAGAGGACAGCCTGCTCGCCGAAGAGGTCGGTCTCGGTCTCATCCTGGAAGGTGGTCTCCATGACGCCGCCCCGGGCGCCGCCGATGCCGGCGGCATAGGCCAGGCCGATGTCCGTGGCCTTGCCGGTGGCGTCCTGCTCCACCGCCAGCAGGCAGGGCACGCCCTTGCCGTTGACGTAGGTGGAACGGACGGTGTGGCCGGGGCCCTTGGGGGCGATCATCAGCACGTCCACATCCTTGGGAGGAACGATCTGCTTGAAGTGGATGTTGAAGCCGTGGGCGAACATCAGCGCGTTGCCCGGCTCCAGATTGGGGGCGATGTCCTTCTTGTAGACGGCGGCCTGGACCTCGTCGTTGATGAGGATCATGACGATGTCGCCCCACTTGGCGGCCTCGGCCACGGTCATGACCTTCAATCCCGCCTTCTCGGCGTTGGCCCAGTTCTTGGAGCCCTCACGAAGGCCCACGCATACGTCACAGCCGGAATCCTTCAGGTTCATGGCGTGGGCATGACCCTGGGAGCCGTAGCCGATGATGCTGATCTTCCGGCCGTTGAGCTTGCTGATGTCGCAGTCCTTCTCATAGTACATTCTTGCCATAGTCGTATTCCTCCTGCAGTTTGTTGTTGTCGTATATAGTGCTGCGCCCTCTTTCGATGGCGATCGTGCCTGTTTTGGCAATTTCCAGAATGCCGAACTCGGAAAGCATCTGGATCAGAGCGGTGTTTTTGCTTTCGCTGCCGAAGACCCAGACGGTCAGGGACTCCCGTCCCACGTCGATGATCTTGGCCCGGAAGATGTTCACCAGCTGGATGATCTCGTCCCGGGTGGAGTGGTCCTCGGCCCGGACCTTGATCAGGGCGATCTCCCGGCGGATGCAGGTGTTCTCGTCCAGGATGCGGACGGTCTTCACCGGCAGCAGCTTGCGGCACTGGGCCGCCAGCAGCTCCATGGTCAGCTCATCGGTGATGATCTCGATGGAGATGCGGGTGACGCCGGGACGGTCCGTGGCGCCGGAGACGATGGATTCGATGTTGTAGCCCTTACGGGAGAACAGCCGGGCCACCAGGCTCAGCACGCCGGGGGTGTCCTCCACCAGCATGCACATGGTATAGAGCTTGCGCTCTGCGTTGAATTCCCGTTTCAATTCGCACCCTCCTTCAGCAGGAAATCCGTGATGGCGGAGCCGCCGGCCACCATGGGCCGGACCATCTCGTCGGGGTCCAGCATGCAGTCGATGACGGCGCCCCGGCCGCTTTGGAGCGCCTGGGCCAGGGCCTGGGCCATCTCCGCCCGGGTCCGGACCCGATAGCCGCTCAGGCCATAGGCCTCCGCCAGCTTCACAAAGTCGGGGCCCCGGTCCAGGGTGGTGGAGGAGTAGCGCTTGCCGTAGAGCAGGCTCTGCCACTGGCGGACCATGCCCAGGGTGCCGTTGTTGAATACCACGGTGATGATGGGCAGGTCATAGTGCTCCACCGTGCACAGCTCGTGGCAGTTCATGCGGAAGCAGCCGTCGCCGGTGACGTGGATGACCCGCTTTTGGGGGTTGCCCAGCTGGGCGCCGATGGCGGCACCCAGGCCGAAGCCCATGGCGCCGAAGCCGCCGCTGGTGAGCAGCTGGCCGGGGTAGGCGAAGTGCAGGTACTTGATGGCCCACATCTGGTGCTGGCCCACGTCGGTGGCGAACACCGTGTCCTCGGGGACCTGCCGCTGGAGCTCATCCAGAATCTGCTGGGGGTTGAGCTGGGGGCTGTCCTCGGCGGTGGAGGGGGCCCGGAGTGGCAGGATGTGGGCTTTCCACTCCTCGTGGTGGTACTGGGGCAGGTGCTCATTGAGCATGGCCAGCACCTGCCGGGCCGAGCCGATGATGTGGTGGTCGGTGAGGATGTTCTTGTCGATCTCCGCCCGGTCGATGTCGATCTGAACGATCTTGGCCTGGGAGGCGAAGGTGGACGGGTCCAGGGCCACCCGGTTGGAGAACCGGCAGCCCACGGCAATGAGCAGGTCACACTCCGCCACGGCGGTGTTGGAGGCCTGGGAGCCATGCATGCCGATCATGCCGGTGGTCAGGGGATTGGCGCCGGGGAAGCCGCCGCCGCCCATGACGGTGATGGCCACCGGGGCGTCCAGCCGCTGGGCGAACTCCCGGAACTCCCGGTGGGCCCGGCCCCGGACCACGCCGCCGCCGCAGATCAGCAGCGGCCGTTCCGACTGCGCAATCATGTCTAGCAGAGTCTGGATGTCCTGCCGGTCCGGCTCGGGGCTCTTGAGCTCGTGGCTGGCGTTGAGCTCCTGGATGCTGGCGCAGCGCCGGTGCTCCCGCCAGGGGATGAACTCGTAGTCCACCTCCTGATTGGGGTTGGTGACGTTTTTCAGAAAGTCGATGAGCACCGGGCCCGGGCGGCCATTGGAGGCCACGGCGAAGGCCTGACGCATGACGTCGGCGATCTTCCGGGGGTCCCGCACCAGGAAGGCGGCCTTGGTGATGGGCATGCCGATGCCGGTGATGTCCACCTCCTGGAAGGCGTCCCGGCCCAGCTGGTCCTCCTCCACGTTGCAGGTGATGAACACCACGGGAGAGGAGTCCAGGTGGGCGGTGGCGATGCCGGTGGTGAGATTGGTGGCCCCGGGGCCGGAGGTGGCGAAGCACACGCCCACCTTTCCGGTGGACCGGGCGTAGCCGTCCGCCGCGTGGGCGGCGCCCTGCTCATGGGCGGTGAGAATGTGATGGATCTTGTCCTGGTAGCGGTAGAGCTCGTCGTACAGGTTCAGGATGGTGCCGCCGGGATAGCCGAAGACAGTGTCCACTTCCTGCTCCAGCAGACATTCCAAAATGACTTGGGATGGGCGAAGTTTCAAGACGCATTCCTCCTTGGGTGTTCCTTGCCGGGAAACCGGCGCCTGGGAAAGTTCTCCTTCCGCCGTCCAGGGACGGTCAGAGAGAGAAAAAACGCCTGTGACCATGTGTCGGTCACAGGCGTTTTGAGCTGGTCTGAGAATGGCGGACGTCAGGCGGCTGCTGCCGGGCTGGCAAAGGCTTTCAGATGGCTCTGAGCATGACCAAACACATGATTTTCTTCCCGGATAATAATGGATACCAGGACCAAAATCACGCAAATGGTAATCATCAGAGTAATCATCAACATAAAAGCCGGTTCCTCCACTGTCAACGGTACATAGACAAATGTCTCTTGTTTTGGTCCATTATAGACGTCTTTCCCGGAAAGCACAATGGGGAAAATGCCTCTGACGACAATTTTGGCGCGTTTGACAAAATTCCTGGGATACAAGAAGGAAAAAATCGGAAAAAGCGACGGGAAATTAACGGGTTTTCGCCACTGCTGCGGCGATAGCCTGGCCCATGGCGGCGCAGCCTACGGCGGTGCAGCCCGGCTCGGAGATATCGCCGGTGCGCAGTCCGCGCTCCAAAACGGCGCTGACCGCCTGCTCCACGGCGTCGGCTTCAGAGGGCATATCCAGGCTGTAGCGCAGCATCATGGCCGCTGCCAGGATCATGCCGATGGGGTTGGCGATGTCCTGACCGGCGATGTCGGGGGCGGAGCCGTGGATGGGCTCGTAGAGGCCTCGGCTGCCCTCCCCCAGGCTGGAGGAGGGGATCATACCGATGGAACCGGTGATCTGGCTGGCCTCGTCGGAGAGGATGTCGCCGAAGAGGTTCTCGGTGACGATGACGTCGAACTGGCTGGGATCCCGGACGATCTGCATGGCGCAGTTGTCTACATACATATGCCGGACCTCCACCTCCGGATACTCCGGGGCCATCTCGTTGACGATCTTCCGCCAGAGCTTGGAGGAGTCCAGGACGTTGGCCTTGTCCACGGAGCAAAGGCGCCCGCGCCGCTTCATGGCCGTCTCAAAACCCACCCGGACGATGCGGCGGATCTCGCTCTCCCGATAGGCCATCAGGTCCGAGGCGGCCATCTGACCGTCCTCGGTCCAGGTCCGGTGCTCGCCGAAGTAGGCGCCGCCGATGAGCTCCCGCACCACCATGAAGTCGATGCCCTTGTCCACGATGTCGCTGCGGAGAGGGCTGGCCTCACGCAGCTGGGGGATCAGGGAGGCGGGGCGCAGATTGGCGTAGAGCCCCATGCCTGCGCGCAGGGCAAGAAGGCCCTTCTCCGGACGCAGGGCCGGGTCGATGGTGTCCCATTTGGGGCCGCCGATGGCGGAGAGCAGGACGCTGTCGGAGGCCAGGCAGGTCTCCAGAGAGGACTCGGGCAGGGGGACGCCGAAGGCGTCGATGGCGCTGCCGCCCATGGGGGCATCCTGATAAATAAAGTGGTGACCGAAGCGCTCCGCCACGGCGTCCAGTACCGCCACCGCCTGGGTCATGATCTCCGGGCCGATGCCGTCGCCCCGGATGAGGGCAATGTGCTTTTCCATGGGGCCTCCTCCTTATTTGCGCAGGGAGGCCATCAGGCCGCCCTTTTGGATCATGTCCTTGAGGAAGGGGGGAAAGGGCTCGGCCTGGTAGGTCTCGCCCCGGGTCTCGTTGGTGATGACGCCGGTGTCGAAATCAATGCTGACCTGGTCCCCGTCCTGGATGCCGTCGCTGGCGGCCTCGCACTCCAAAATGGCCAGGCCGATGTTGATGGCGTTGCGGTAGAAGATCCGGGCGAAGGTCTTGGCAATGACGCAGGAGATGCCGCTGGCCTTGATGGCGATGGGTGCGTGCTCCCGGGAGGAGCCGCAGCCGAAGTTCCACCCGCCCACCATAATGTCGCCGGGCTGGACCTTGGTGACGAAGGAGGTGTCGATGTCCTCCATGCAGTGGCTGGCCAGCTCCTTTTCGTCCTGGGTGGCCAGATACCGGGCGGGGATGATGACATCGGTGTCGATGTGATCGCCGTACTTATGGACTCTTCCCTGTGCTCTCATGCTTCCATAACCTCCTTGGGATGGGTGATGCGGCCGGTGACGGCGCTGGCGGCGGCTACGGCGGGGGAGGCGAGGTAGACCTCGCTGTCCACATGGCCCATGCGGCCGACGAAGTTGCGGTTGGTGGTGGAGACGCAGCGCTCTCCCGCGGCCAGGCACCCCATGTGGCCGCCCAGGCAGGGGCCGCAGGTGGGGGTGGAGACGATG
>CALXDZ010000023.1 GCA_944387205.1 uncultured Oscillospiraceae bacterium | reverse complement strand
TGGCTCTGGGCATGATGATCACCCTGAACCGCAAAGTTCTGGGCTACTGGAGCAACGTCCAGCAGGGCAACTGGGACCGAGGCGCGTTTGCCTCCCTGTCTCTGAACCACAAGACCGTGGGCATCGTGGGCGGCGGAAACATCGGCCGCCGGGTGGCCGCTCTGGTCCAGGCCCTGGGAGCCCAGGTGGTCTACTACGACGCCTTCCGCCTGCCTCCGGAGCGGGAGCAGGAGCTGCACATGACCTACGCCCCTCTGGAGGAGCTGCTGGAGCAGGCCGACCTGGTCTCCCTCCACGTCCCCCTGCTGGACAGCACCCGCTACATCATCGGGGCGGAGCAGCTTGCACGCATGAAGCCCACCGCCTGCCTGGTGAACACTGCCCGGGGCGGGCTGGTGGACGACGCCGTGCTGCTCCAGGCCCTTCAAAAGGGGCAGCTGGCCGGCGCGGGCCTGGACTGTGTGGAGGACGAGGCCTCCCCCGTCACCAAGGGCCTGATGGGCGCCCCCAACGTGCTCATCACCCCCCATATCGGAGGGACCACCGCCGATTTGGCGGATGATATGATTCCTGTGATTGTGGAGAAAATTTGCTCGTTGGTAGAAAGGGGGACAGCAGACAACATCGTTAACCGCGCATTTTTGGAAGAAGCTGGAGCCGTGCGGCCCCAGCAAAGTGCCGCACAACCCATGGCAAAAATAAAAGACTAAAGGCAAAGGATAAGGAGGGAAAATGAATGACAATTGGAACAGGCTTAATCGCATTTATCGTTTTTCTGGCCGTTGTGTTTCTGTGGATTCTGGTGCTCAAGCGAAACGTCACCGAGGGCTTGGGCGCGGCATTTCTGATTATCTCCTTGTTTATGGGACCAGCTAATTATCCCAGCACCATTCTGTCGGCGCTGAACACAGCCGCCATGGACACGCCCTTCCTGGCCACCATGCTGTTCATGCTGATGGCCGCGATTATGAACCGGGCCGGAGTCATTGAGCGGCTGGTGGAGCTGCTCAACTCTCTGATTGGAAAGGTGCGGGGCGGCGCGGCCTATGTATCCACATGCGCTAGCTTTATGTTCGGCCTGGTGTCTGGTAACGGAGACGCCAACAGTGCCACCGTTGGAGCGATCACCGTGCCCTGGATGAAGGAGAGCGGATGGTCCCCCACCATTGCTGCCACCATTAATGCCGGAAACGCCGGTGTCTGTCAGGCCATGCCCGCCTGTACCGCAATGTTCCTGCTGGTGGGTTTGGAGGGCGTGGCTGAGTACATTGATGTGGGCACGGCGTATGTGGCTGTCCTCTGCGGCGGCTTGTGGTCTCTGGGGTACCGTCTGCTGCGAGTATGGCTGTACGCCCGAAAGTATGATGTACAGCCGGTTCCTGCGGACCGGATCAAGCCCCTGTGGAAGTCCTTCCGGGAGGATGGGTCCTCACTGCTGATCCTGGCGGGCATCTCCATTCCCCTGGTCATTACCATCGGCCCCCTCTCCACAGTTTTGAAGGGCATTGAGTCCTTTGGCTCTACCGGTGTGAGCGCCATCAATATTGTGGTTTGGGTTCCCATTCTAGTGTGCATCATCTGTATGCTCATCGGCTGGAAGCGGCTTCCCCACACGGTGTCCGGGTGGCTGGATATTGCCAAGGGCTGCCAGAAGTCCATCTGCAGCGCCGGTACTATCCTGCTGTTCTCTCTGGCCTCCTGCGATGTGCTGAGCACGCTGGGCTTCAGTGGGGATCTGGCTGTGATCCTGGGGAATCTGGAACTGCCCAGCATCCTGATGGTGCTGATCGGCTGTGTGCTGGTGGTGCTGGTGGCGAGCCCGCTGAGTGCGAACGCCACAACCACCGCCATCGGTGCCGTGACTTTCACAGTCTTTATCCAAGCGGGTGCCAGCCCGTCTGCGGCAGTGGCCGCCTTTATGATTGCTCTGTCCACAGCGGGTGCCTCTCCCCCCAGCTCGGCTCCCATTTTCATCTCCTGCGGACTGGCCGGCGTAGAGAAGGCCGAGTCCCTCTTTAAGCCCCTGGTCACAGATTACGTGATCCCCGTGACTCTGCTGGCTGTTCTGGTAGCCATGGGAATCCTGCCGGTCCTATGAGAGAGGAGGAACATTAATGAAACAGTTGGAAAAGATCCTCAGTACGGTTTGTGTAATCACCACGGCAGTCTACTTCCTCAGCGCCATGCTCCTAGTTCTGGGACAGGCCGGAGCGCTATTCATGCTGAACGGCGAGCTGTGCGCCGCTATCTTCAACACGGTGAAGGTCCCAGCCGGGTATGCGGCAGCTTCTACTGCCATTCTGTCGTTTATCCTGTCCTATCTCCGGGGAGAGATGACGGCGGAGAGGGACTGACCCGCGCCAAGAGAAAGGATGGACACAGATGTATGATTTGATTTTACGAAACGGCACGCTGTATGATGTCTCCCGCGGTCTGCGGGGAGAGGTAGCTGATATTGCCATCGAAAATGGCGTTATCCGCAAAATTGCCCCCGACATCCCGGAGAACGCCCCTCACGAAATCGAAGTGAGCGGCCGGACAGTCACACCGGGCCTAATTGATTTTCACGCCCACTTCTATGCCGGCGGCACGGGGATTGCCCTAAAGTTTTCCACCTATTGGCCTGCTGGAGTGACCAGTGCGGTAGATGCGGGCAGTGCGGGCTTCGGCAATATCGAGTCCTTCCTCTCCAGTCAGACAGAGGAGGAGCGGAGAAACACCAAGGCATATCTGTACCTGGGTTCCGGTGGACTGTCGACGCTTCCCGCCCACAATGAGAATATTCACCCCAAGTATTTTGACCGGAAAAAGATCAAAATGCTCTGTGAGCGCTATACGGACCGCATCTGCGGACTGAAACTTAGAATCAGTGCGCCCATTGCGGAGATCAGCGGAACCACCAGTCTGGATTCCCTACGGATCGGGGTGGAGATCGCGGAGGAGTGCGGCCTACCGATTTCCGTCCACATCCCGGATTTTCAGGGGAATCTGTCCCAACTGATCGACATTCTGCGCCCCGGAGACATCTTTTGTCATGTGTTTACACCCAAGCGGGGGATACTGGAGGACGACCGGATCTCGCCGGAAATCGTGCGGGGACGGAAAAAGGGAGTTGTCATGGAGTCCGCCTGCGGAAAAGGACACCTGGGGAACCGGGTGGCCGCGATGGCAATTCAGGAGGGTTTTTACCCAGACATCATCTCGGGAGACTTTACAAAGGCCAACTACACCTTTTCGCCCGCTGGTACCCTTCCCTATCTCATGTCTCGGTTTATGGCTCTAGGCATGACCTTTGAGCAGGTGCTCGCCTGCTGCACCTCCTTTCCTGCGAAAAAGATGGGTATGGAAGGAAAATTAGGCTGTATCCGGGAGGGTACCCCGGCCAATCTGGCGGTCTTCCAGCGGGAGCAGGGTGAGTTCATCTTCAGCGACGTGGAGGGAGATACGATTCTAGGCCATGAAATGTTAATCCCTCAGGCTACTATTTTGGAAGGTGAAGTTGTGTACAATCAGACCCTGTGTCGAAGCAGACCTACAAATGATAGCAGCTTATAACCCGAAAGGCGGCTGCTCAAGTCCCCTTTCCCCGTAACCAGAAATCCGCTGGAATCGTCAGATTCCAGCGGATTTGTTTTTCATTTCGGCCTCAGGGGCCTCACAGCCCCTCCAGCTCATTGACCACACGGACGAACTCGTCCATCTCCCGGGAGCACCACTTCTCCTTATGGGAAAAGATCTGCCGGTACAGCGTGACATGAAAATCCGCTACCTGGATCAGGGAGAGCTTTCCCTGCCCCACGCTCTGCTCCACCGCA
>CALXDZ010000022.1 GCA_944387205.1 uncultured Oscillospiraceae bacterium | reverse complement strand
GCGGTGAACAATACCTGGTCGCAGGGCTCCGCCGATGCCGGAGAGGGAATCTCCACAGTGATGGAGCAGGGCGTTGACCAGCGTACCGTCGGGGTGGCCGGGGGCGGGGTGCACCACCAGACCCTTGGGCTTGTTGATGACGATGACGTCCGCATCCTCGTAGACCACGTCCAGAGGGATGTCCTGAGCCACGGCGTCCAGGGGCTCCGGGTCCGGCAGCGTCACCAGGAGTGTTTCATCGCCCCTGAGGCGGTAGTTCTTGGCCAGGGCCGTGCCGTCCCGGCGGCACACCTGCCCCTCCTCGCACAGCCGGGCGGCGGCGGAGCGGGTCAGCTCCTCCAGCTCCTGGGAAAGAAAAGCATCCAGTCGGGTGCCGGCGGCCTCAGGGGATGCCTGCAGCGTCTGCTCTTTCATGGCCGGGCCCTCCCCTTGTCGCATTTTTCATAGAACCACAGGTAGTAGATGGCCGCCAGGAGCACGCCGCAGACGATGCACACGTCCGCCACGTTGAACACAGGGTAGGAGGGCCAAAAGACAAAGTGGAACATGTCTACCACGTAGCCCAGGCGTACCCGGTCAATGATGTTGCCCAGGCCCCCGGAGACGATGAGACAGCCTGCCGCCACGCCCAGGGGATGGCGGACGATGCCGCGGATGAGTACGAAGAGCACCGCCAGTACGATGAGGGAGGTGACAGCCACAAGCACCCACCGCATGCCGGAAAAGCTGGACCAGGCGGCACCGAAGTTGTGGACCCTTGTCAGCTCCACCAGGCCGGGCAGGAGAGGTTGGGCAGGATCGGCAGTGGCGTTGAAGCCAACGGCGGGAGCGGCAAAGGCGTTCACCGTCCACCATTTGACCCACTGGTCCAGGGCCAGGGTGCCCAGGCCCAGCAGGATACAGAGTACATACATCATAGCTTGCTCCTTATATGAGATAGCGGTTCACCACCGGGATGTACCGCAGCGCCAGCCACACCAGGAAGCCGCCGGCAAAGGCCGCGGCGGCGAGAACCGGCACTGCCCACACCGGCGCCATAGCTCCGGCAGAGAAGCCCCGGACAGTGAGAAAGTCCAGAAAGAACAGATGGGTCAGGTATACGCAGAAGGAGGCCTTGGACACGGCGACGGTCACCCGGACGGGGGCGGCGGAGGACAGGCGGCTGGCGCACCAGCCGTAGAGCCCCGCAGCCTCCAGGCACACCCCCGGGGCGTTGCCCTGGAGGAAGCCCTGGTACAGCTCCCCCTGGTGCAGCGACATGACCCAGGTGCCGCAGAAGGTCAGGCCCAGGCCCAGCAGATAGAGCAGCAGAAAGGTCCGGGGCCGGTGCCTGGGAGCCTCCGCCGTCAGCACGCGGCCCAGCAGGGTGTAGCCCACGGCGCCCCAGGTCAGATTGATGGGGTACTGGGCGGGGATGCCGCCGATGGCGGCCAGGGGCGGGAAGAGCCGGAGCACCGGCACCACGCACCCCAGCGTGAACCACAGCCCCAGGGCATAGCGCATCAGGCGCCGGTCCGCCTTGGAGGCGAAAAACCGGGTCAGGGGCACCAGGGCATAGACTAGCAGGATGATGTGGAGGTAGTAGAGGTGGGACTTGTGGTGCCACAGCAGCAGATTACCGGCGGTAGCCTGCAAAGCCGCGGCCTCCACCACCCCGGTGCGGCGCCAGGTCAGCAGGATGGGCAGCGCCTCATAGGCCGCCGCCCAGAAAAAGAGGGCGATGAGGATGCGGGGGATGTACCGGGTCCACACCCGCCGGAGGGGGACCTCCTTTTCCGGGTCCAGCAGCAGCGCGCCGCTGCACAGGAAAAACACCGGTACCGCGCACCGCAGCACAGAGCCCCAAAACAGGGCGCACAGCCAGTGGACCGATCCGGTCTCCCAGGCGAAGCCGCCCATGGCGGAGGCGTGGATCAGCAGCGTGCCGAAGATGGCAAAGGTCTTGGCGGCGTCCACCGGGGCGCTGCGCAGGCGCAAAGCGGACGGTGCCGGGGCGGTTTTCGGGGACATGGCGTCTCCCCCCTCCTGTGGACGCGCTGCCGGGCAGCGCGGAAATTCCTGTTTCAGTGTACACGCCTTTGGGAAAAAATGCAACTGGGGAAGAAAGGCGGGGCATGCCCTACGGGAAAAGCCCCCGGCCGAAAACCGGCCGGGGGCAAAAGTGCGGGAAGGGGGACTTAGAACTGAGGCAGCTTTGCCACCACAGCGGCGCAGCGGGGGCACAGGCCTTCGGCGTTGGCCTCCTCGGAGTGCATCCAGCAGCGGGGGCACTTGGTGCCGGTGGCTTCAGTGACCGCCACGGTCAGACCCGGGAAGGCGGCGCTGTCCACCACCTTGCCCTGGGTGGGCTTTTCCGTCACCACAGCGCAGTTGGACACGATGAACAGCTCAGCCAGGTTCATGTCCTTCACAGCATCCAAAGCGGCCTGGGCCTCGGGGGTGCCGGCGTAGAGGGCCACATGGGCCTCCAGAGCCTTGCCGATCATCTTCTCGTTCCGGGCGCTCTCCAGAGCCACGTTGACGCTGTCCCGGAGCTGGGACACGGTGGACCAGCGCGCCATCTCATCGTCAGAGAGGGCATAGTCGGTGAAGGGCTGGTTCATCTCGTTGAAGAGTACGTTCCGCTTGTCATCGCCGGCGCGGTGGGGCATGGCCAGCCAGATCTCGTCGCAGGTGAAGCACAGGATGGGCGCCATGAGCTTGGTCATGGTGTCCAGGATCAGGAACAGGGCGGTCTGGGCGCTGCGGCGCTTGGCCCCGTCGGTCTCCTCGCAGTAGAGCCGGTCCTTGATGATGTCCAGATAGAAGTTGGACATCTCCACCACGCAGAAGTCATTGACCGCGTGGGTGACCACCAGGAACTCATAGTCGTTGTAGGCCTTGGCGCACTTTTCCATCAGGGCATTCAGGCGGGTCAGGGCCCAGCGGTCCAGCTCCTCCATCTCCGCCGGCGCCACCAGGTGGTCGGCGTCAAAGCCGCTGAGGTTGCCCAGGCAGTACCGGGCGGTGTTGCGGAACTTCAGATAATTCTGGCTCAGCTGCTTGAAGATCTCGTGGGAGCAGCGCACATCGGCGTGGTAGTCGGCACTGGCGGCCCACAGACGCAGCAGGTCGGCGCCGTACTTATCGATGATCTCGGCGGGATCCATGCCGTTGCCCAGGGACTTGTGCATGGCCCGGCCCTCGCCGTCCACGGTCCAGCCGTGGGTGACGCACTCCTTGAAGGGAGCACCCTTGCCCAGGGCGCCTACTGCCACCAGCAGGGAGCTCTGGAACCAGCCGCGATACTGGTCCAGGCCCTCCAGGTACATGGTGGCGGGCCAGAAGCCCTGATCCCGCTTCATGGCGGCGAAGTGGGTGGAGCCGGAGTCGAACCAGCCGTCCAGGGTGTCCTCCTCCTTGGTGAAGCCGTGGCTCTTGCCGCAGTGGGGACACACGAAGCCCTCCGGCAGGACCTCCTCGGCCTCCTTGGCAAACCAGGCGTTGGAGCCCTCCTTCTCGAAGAGGGAAGAGATGGCGGCGATGGTCTCGTCATTGCAGATGGGCTTGCCGCACTCCTTGCAGTAGAACACGGGGATGGGCAGGCCCCAGCGGCGCTGGCGGCTGATGCACCAGTCGGCACGCTCCCGGACCATGGCCTTGATGCGGTCCAGGCCCCAGCCGGGCACCCAGCGCACATCCTCACAGGCGGCGCAGGCCTCTTCCTTGAAGGCGTCCACGGAGCAGAACCACTGGGGCGTGGCGCGGAAGATGATGGGGTTCTTGCAGCGCCAGCAGTGGGGATAGCTGTGGACGATCTCCTCCTGGGCAAAGAGGGCGCCGCTGTCCTTCATGTCCTGCAGGATCACAGGATTGGACTCCTCGGTCTTCATACCGGCGTACTTGCCGGCATAGTCGGTGTGGCG
>CALXDZ010000021.1 GCA_944387205.1 uncultured Oscillospiraceae bacterium | reverse complement strand
TCAGCTGGGCTATCAGGAAGCCTCTCTGTGGGCGCAGCTCCAAGAGCTGCGCCGGCGACTGGCGGAGCGGGGGGACTTTCCCCACGAGATCGGCCTGTTCCTTGGCTATCCCCCAGAGGATGTCCGGGGCTTTATGGCTGACTGCCGGGGCCGTAACTGCAAGTGCACCGGCTGTTGGAAAGTTTACGGTGATGAGGCGGCGGCTCGGGACCGGTTCCGACGCTACAAGCAGTGCACCGCCATCTACTGCAGCCTCTACCTTCGGGGAAAAAGCCTGACCCAACTGGCGGTCTCTGCCTGAATCCACCAGTGGAAAATTTTTCTTTCCAGGGGTTGACAAGAGAGTTAGATAGTGCTAACCTGTTTATGCATTAGGAAAACCTAACTAAAAGTAGATTATCCTAACTGCTGGACCGAATACGGCCGGAGATGAGTGGGAAAGGAAGGGAGCGAGGATGATGCCTTTGACATTGGCTCGGACCGGCGAGAGCGCCCAGATCCAGAAGGTGGGCGGAAATCCGGAGACTAGACGTTTTTTGGAAAATCTAGGCTTTGTGCCCGGGGAGCAGGTGCAGGTGGTCTCTGAGACCAACGGCAATCTGATCGTCAGCATCAAGGAAGCCCGGGTAGCCATCAGCCGGGAAATGGCCGGCAGGATTCTGATATAAAAGGAAGGGGAGAACAGCAATGACATTGCGGGATGTGAAGGTGGGACAGACCGCCTCGGTAGTCAAGCTCCACGGCGAGGGCGCCGTCAAGCGCCGCATCATGGACATGGGGATCACCAAAGGCGTGTCCATCTTCGTGCGCAAGGTGGCGCCTCTGGGGGACCCGGTGGAGGTTACCGTCCGGGGTTACGAGCTGTCGCTGCGGAAAGCGGACGCCGAGATGATCGAGGTGCAGTGAGCGGAGCTGAGCGGCTCCGCAAAATATAGTTAAAGCGTTAGCTGCAGCTAACGCAGTTGGGAGGAATCAACAGCTATGGAAATCAAAATTGCACTGGCAGGCAATCCGAACTGCGGTAAGACGACGCTGTTCAATGCCCTGACCGGTTCCAACCAGTATGTGGGCAATTGGCCGGGGGTCACTGTGGAGAAAAAGGAGGGCAGGCTGAAGGGACACAAGAACGTGACCATCATGGACCTGCCTGGCATCTATTCTCTCTCTCCATATACGATGGAGGAGGTGGTGGCCCGGGAGTATCTGGTGACAGAGCGGCCCGACGCCATCCTCAACATCGTGGACGGCACCAATCTGGAACGCAATCTCTACCTCACCACCCAATTGGCTGAGCTGGGCATCCCCATGGTGGTGGCCGTCAACATGATGGATGTGGTGAAAAAGAGCGGCGATACCATCGACGTCAGGGCCCTGTCCAAGGAGCTGGGCTGTCCGGTGCTGGAGATCTCGGCACTGAAGGGCACCGGTGTCACCGCGGCGGCGGACAAGGCCGTGGAGCTGGCGGAGGCAGGCATAGCCATGCTGCCCCAGCACAGCTTTGGCGGCAGTGTGGAGCACGCCATCGCCCATATTGAGGAGGCGGTGCTCCACGGCCTGCCGGAGGAGCAGCAGCGCTGGTATGCGGTCAAGCTCTTCGAGCGGGACAAAAAGGTCCGGGAAAAGCTCCAGCTGACGGAGGCGACCCTGGCCCACATCGAAAAGGACATCAATGCCTGCGAAGAGGAGATGGATGACGACGCTGAGTCCATCATCACCGCCGAGCGCTATGCCTGGATCGCCTCTATCATCGGCAGATGCTATGTCCGCAAGAGCAGTGTAAAGCTGACCTCCTCAGACAAGATCGACCGCTGGGTCACCAACCGCATTCTGGCGCTGCCCATCTTTGCCGTGGTGATGTTTTTGGTCTACTGGATCGCCATGGGTCCCTTCGGCACACTCCTCACCGACTGGACCAACGATGTGTTTGGCGCTGAGTGGCTCCAGGGCGGCTCCCGGACACTGCTGGAGGGCTGGGGCTGCGCGGAGTGGCTCACCGGCCTGGTGTCCGACGGCATTGTGGCCGGTGTGGGCGCCGTACTGGGCTTTGTGCCTCAGATGCTGGTGCTGTTTTTGATGCTCTCCATTCTGGAGGACGTGGGCTATATGGCTCGTGTGGCCTTTATTATGGACCGCATCTTCCGCAAGTTCGGCCTCAGCGGCAAGAGCTTCATCCCCATGCTCATCGGCTCGGGGTGCGGCGTGCCCGGCGTCATGGCCTCCCGTACCATTGAAAACGAGCGGGACCGGCGTATGACCATCATGACCACCTGCTTTGTGCCCTGCGGCGCAAAAATGCCCATCATTGGCCTCTTTGCCGGCGCTCTGTTCGGCGGCAGCGGCCTGGTGGCTGTTTCCGCCTACTTCATCGGTGTGGCCGCCATCATCCTCTCCGGCGTCATGCTGAAAAAGACCAGGCCCTTTGCCGGGGAGCCGGCGCCCTTCGTCATGGAGCTGCCGCCCTATCACGCCCCCACCACGGGCAACGTGCTGCGGGCCACCTGGGAGCGGGGCTGGAGCTTCATCAAGCGGGCCGGCACCGTGATTTTGCTCTCCTCTGTGATCTTGTGGTTCCTCCAGGGCTTTGGCTTTACGGAGGCAGGCTTCGGCATGGTGGAGGACAACAATTCCTCCCTGCTGGCCGCCATCGGCGGCGCGGTGGCCTTTGTGTTCAGCCCCCTGGGCTTCGGCAACTGGCAGTCCACCGTGGCCAGTGTTACCGGCCTCATCGCCAAGGAGAACGTGGTGTCCACCTTTGCGGTCCTCTTTGGCCTGAGCGCTGATCTGGGGGAGAGCGACCCCACCCTTCAGGCCGCCATCGCCTCCCATTTCACGGCCCTGTCCGCTTACAGCTTTATGATCTTCAACCTGCTGTGCGCCCCCTGCTTCGCCGCTATGGGCGCCATCAAGCGGGAGATGAACAACCCCAAGTGGACCCTGGCTGCCATTGGCTATATGTGCGGCTTTGCCTATCTGGTCTCCCTGATGGTCTATCAGCTGGGCGGCCTGATCCTGGGCCAGGTCTCCTTCGGCCTGGGCACCGTGGCTGCCATCGCCGCGCTGGTATTTCTGCTGTATATGATTTTCCGTCCCTACCGGGAGAGCGGCGCGGAGCTGCGCAGCCGGGCCAGCGTTTCCGTTTCCCGGTAAATGTCAGGAGGTGCAAGGATGAATCTCTCCACCTGTATCGTAGGCATCGTTGTTTTGGCGGTGGTGGTAGGCGTGGTACTGTACCTGCGCCATCAAAAGCGCAGCGGTTCCGGCGGATGCAGCTGCGGCGGAAACTGCGGCAGCTGCGGAGGCAGCTGCTGCCACTGAAAAGTTGTTGACCGGCCGGCCGTGGACAAGAGCCCCTTCCGCGGCCGGCTTTCTTTTTAAGGAGGCGATGGTTTGGAACTGACCGGCGTGCAGATTCGGTATCTGCTGGCCATCCAGGAGCTGTGGGAGGCCCACGAGTCCCTGCGCTCCGTGGAGCTGTCCCGCCGTCTGGGGGTGTCCAAACCCAGCGTCCACCGGGTGCTGGCCCAGCTGGAGGAGCGGGGATTGCTGGAAAGAACCCCCTATGGAGCGGCTCGTCTGACCCAGATCGGAGAGGAGACGGCCCCGCGTTGTGCAGCCTCTTACCGGCATCTGACGGTGTGCCTGACGGAGCGGCTGGCCCTGTGCCCCGAAACGGCCCGGCGTGCGGCTCTGGCACTGATGACTCAGCTGGACCGGGAGGAGCTGGAACGGGTACCCTAACAGGAGGCGGACGAGAACCGAAGAAAGGACGAAAAAACGGCGGGACACCGGTATCGGTGTCCCGCCGCTGCGCTTAATTGGGAATCAGGAGTCGTTTTCGCTCTCGGCCATGCGGTAGCCCACGCCCACCTCGGTGAAGATATACCGGGGTTCGGCAGGGTTCTTTTCGATCTTGCGGCGGATGTTGGCCATATTGACCCGCAGGATCTGGTTGTCACCGCTGGCCCGGGGGCCCCACAGCTCCCGGATGATGAAGTCATAGGTCAGCACCTTGCCGGCGTATTTGCCCAGCAGGGCTACCAAGCGGTACTCATTGAGGGTCAGCTTGGCGTTGACGCCGTTGATGAGCACCTGGTGCTTGTTGTAGTCGATGGTCATCTCGCCCACGGTGTAGGTGCCGCTCTGGGCCACCTGGTCGTTGCCGGAGGCGGTGCGGGTATGACGGATGGCCGCCCGGATGCGGGCCAGCAGCTCGTCTGTGCCGAAGGGCTTGGTCAGATAGTCGTCGGCCCCCAGATCCAGGGCGTCCACCTTGTCCCGCTCATGGGACCGGGCAGAGACCACCACCACTGGCAGACTGGACCAGGAGCGCAGCTGACGCAGGATGTCCAGACCATCCATATCGGGCAGTCCCAGATCCAGGATGATCAGATCGGGACAGTGAGAGGCAATCATGGACTGGGCCTCGGCGCCGGTGCGGGCCACCATAGGGTCATAGTCATGGGAGGAGAGCACCGTGGAGATGAAGTTGCAGATGCTCTGCTCGTCCTCAACAATCAGGATCTTGTCGCGAATTTTCATAGTGGTGATCGTTCCTTTCTGGATGCAGGAAGGCCTGCGTGGTAGATATGGGCAAAAATCAGGATTCCTTCACCTGATACAAAGGTAGACGGAAGGTGAATTCCGCGCCGCCCTGAGGGCGGTTGGCGGCGCTCAGCGCACCGCCGTGGGCACGGACGATGGCGGTACAGACCGCCAGACCGATGTTCATATTGCGCTTTCCGTCGCCGGAGGTGGTTTCATTGTGACGCAAGGTGCCGTCGAAGAGCTTGGGCAGCAGCTCGTCGGGAATGCCGCAGCCGTCATCCTGGACGGAAAAGACGGCCCAGTTTTCTTCTTGTCGGGCGCTGAGCTGGATCTCGGTGGCACCGGTGGCGTGGAGCACTGCGTTTTCCAGCAGATTTCCCAGCACCTGTTCAATGAGAATAGGGTCCATGGGTACCACCAGCAGCTCGTCTGGGGCTTTCACATGGACCGGCATCTGAGGAAAGCGCTTTCGGAACTTCCGCACCGTTTCCGCCAGGACCTCCTCAGCCACCTCATCAGCCTTGGTGATCTGGGCCGTATCGCTGCCCATACGGGTGATGGAGAGCAGGTTTTCCACCACGCGGATGAGCCACTGGGCATCCTCCTTCACATCTGTCAGCAGACGGCGCTTTTGCTCCTCCGTCAGGGAATCCTGATTTTCCAGGACAGCGGAGGTGGCACCCACGATGGAGGTCAGGGGCGTACGGATATCATGGGAGACGGAGCGGAGCAGATTGGCCCGCATCTTTTCCTTTTCTCCCTCCAGGCGCAGCCGCTCCTGGCGCTTGATCTGGGTGGTCAGGGCAGAGGTGATGGCAGAGACCACCAGCAATGTCAAGAAGGTGATGGGGTAGCCCGCAATGGTGAAATTGAAGGCTAGATAGGGATAGGTAAAGATGTAGTTGACACCGATCACTCCGGCCAAAGAGGCCAGCAGCCCATAAAAATAGCCGCTGGTCAGACGAGAGATCAACAGCACGGCCAAAACGAACACCAGACTGACGGCGGCGCCGTCGTTGCTGTCCGCCTTCCGAAGGAGAACGCAGAAGCCTACGGCTGCCAAGAGGATTCCGGCGGTAATGAGCCAGTCTCTCACAGAAAAGCAGAGAAATTTGTCCCCGCGGGGGGAATCGGAAGGGCGCATGCGGGAGAACCTCCTTGTGCAAAAAATGTGCGGAAGCGACAAAAATGCCCTGTCAAAAAACGACACATAATATTATCTATTGTAGCATATCTCCTTGTCAATACGCGTTAAAAAATCGTTAAGGCAAAAATGGGCGAAGAATGCAAAAAGGCCGAGGCGCTGGCGCACCCCGGCCTTTTTGCAGAGAGAAAAAATATGATGCAGGAGGTGATTCTAAGTTCCATTCACAGAATACAACGGCGATCCGACGGCCTTTGAAAGCATACAGAGACAGCAGAGAGGAAAAATGCGGGGAATGGCCACCTGGAATGCAAGGTGTCAGAGGTGTGCTGGTGTGAAGAGCACTTTGCCAGACTGACAAGGCGAGGACTGCAGTATGCTGCAAAAAGAACTTATCTACATTGTAAGACCTCTTTTTCAGGAAGCAAGAGGAAGACGGGAGTTTTTACAGCACATTTATGCGCAGAAACTTTTTTTTACACAATTTTGACACAAATGTTTGATATTAACAATAAATTTGCACTGATAAGTTTTGATTTAGCAGACAATAAACAGAAAACTCTGCTATGATAACAAACATCACAGGAAAACCTGATATAAAGGAGCAAAGGAGTCGGTGGTATGGCAAACAGGATGGAACAAAGAGAAAAAGATCTGCGGGAATACCTCCGGGAAGGGGAAGTGGTACGCTGGGAAAGCGCACCCCATCGGATCGTGCTGATGGATGAGGACAATAAGTCGGCCATTATCAGACGCTGGATCTTGACAGTGGTGATTACTGCGGCGATATTGATTGGATATGTGGGCTTTTTAGAGGCTAAAACAGAGATCGTGATCCTGGTTGCGGCGATTGCGCTGTATAACCTGCTTGCGCCGGTGGAAGCGTGGAAAGCCATTTTGAAGTATCAGTATTTTTACATCACAGATCAGCGGGTGATTTTAAGCTGCCGGCATGGTGCGTTCTACTTTATGAATTTCACGGACATTGACGCCGTGCGGGTGGTCACCGGGTTGACGGGCCGGAAGAGCCTGGTCATGGGCAGCACTATTTTTCCCAAATGTGAAAAGCGCCTGCGCTGGCAGTGCCTGCATCCCAAGGACGACCCCGACCCCATGCCGGAGGCCGGTCATGTGCTGGGCATGGCGTTTTATGAGCCGGAAAATGTGGAGGAGGCCATTGCGCTGCTGGAGGACCAGGTGCTTGTTGAGTACATGGATTGCGGGCACAACAACAATTCTGGAGTCAAGCAGGCTGCGTGAATGAGGATTTTACCGCTTTAAAAGGCCAAAATAAAAAGTCTGCCGGATTCTCGGCGGACTTTTTTTATGTATTTGGACAAAAGTGACGAATTTTGTCTTGAAATCCTTGCAATGCTCGGGCATAATAGAGACGAGGAAAACCACTTTGAATCGCCGTGGCCCGTTGGCCGGGCGCGGCAAGGGGGGTGCGCATGCATGAAGATTTCCACGAAGGGACGATATGCCTTACGGCTGATGATCGATGTGGCAGAGCATAGCAATGGGAACTATGTGTCACTCAAGGACATAGCCACTCGTCAGGAGCTGTCCACCAAATACTTGGAGCAGATCGTTGGCCAACTGAGTAAGGCGGGGTTTCTCAAGAGCAGCCGCGGTGCTCAGGGAGGGTATCAGCTGGCCCGTTCGCCGGAGGAGTACACTGTGGGGGATATTCTGCGGCTCACCGAGGGGAACCTGGCTCCCGTAACCTGCCTCCAGGATGACGAGAACCAGTGTCAGCGGTGTGAGGGCTGTGCCACGCTGGACTTCTGGACCGGACTTTACCGGGTCATCAACCAGTACATCGACCGCTTTACTCTGGCAGACCTGGTGAAGGGAGAGCGGGACAAGAAGAAAAAGGCCCAACGGAAGAGGAAAACTTGAGCAGAAAAAATTTACTCGGAGCGCCGGAGAGGTCCGGCGCTCTTTTCTTGGTTTTTCCAGTACGGCAGCATGAAACAGGAAAAAAAGATACCTTTGCAGAGGGAAGGACTGGGAGAGTGTCCTAAAAATGGTGAAAAGGAACAAATTCAGTTGTATGAAGGCCAGATTACCTCTTGACCTGCTGGAAAATCTGTTTTACAATATCACAAGTATATGTTTTCGGGCCCTGGCATAGATGACGTTGCGCCGCCCAAAGACAGGAAACTCTGCTGAAAGGCTGATTATACATGAAACATCCCTATAAGACCCGGGAGGGCGGCGCCACAGTTACTGTTTTCGTCCCCTACGACTGCGGCAACCACTGTCCCTTCTGCATCAATAAGGGCGAGTATGAAAATCTGGAGGGATTCAGCGTCGAGAAAATCTGCCAGAGCATCAAAGTCATGGATGAGATCACCCCGGAGTGTGACTTCGTTTTCACCGGCGGCGAACCCCTGGCCGACTTGGCGTCACTGCAGCAGATGATCGACTGCATCCCGGACACCCATAAGATCTATATCAACACCACACTGCCTGTCTCCGAGCACCAGAGCGAGGAGGACATCATCTCCTTTACGGAGCACAACCGGGATAAAATCACCTGCATCAACGTCTCCCGCCACATGCAGAAATATGTGGTGGAGTCCAATGACGATCTCCTGCCCCGGCTGGCGGTGCCGGTGCGCATCAACTGCGTTCTCTATAAGAACTATCCCCGCGAAGGTCTCGTGCCCTATGTGGAGCGGTTCCTGGATAAGCCCGTGGGCATCCAGTTCCGCTTTGACTATACTGCTACCACGCCGGAGAATCTCTACGACGAGGAAAACGACAAAATTCTCCATGACCTCAACAGCTTTGCTGAGTTCACCGGACTGGACGGCTGCCGGATGCGCTGCGGGTTCCACTTCGACTATAAGGGCATGGAGCTGACCTACCACAAGACGCTGCCTTACAGCACCATTGTGGAGACGGACCCGGAGGATGGCGTCACCTATGACATCCTCTACGACATCCTCATCAAGCAAAACGGCGACATCCACGGCGACTGGGATGGGACCAAGCTGGATGTGGAAGCCTATCGCCATGTGGTGTTCGAGCCCTACGATCTGCATTGGATTCAGGGCGCACCTGTGGCGCACCGTTAAATGTGCAAAGACAGCGAAAGCGCAGCTTTCGCTGTCTTTTTCCCATCATGGCAAAAAAATGACCGGCGCCTCGGGCGCCGGAGAGAGGAAAATATCTCGTATGGAACGACTCAGACAGGCCCTGGAGGCCTATCAGCCGGACTGCGGCCAGGAGCTGCGGGACCGGGAGCTGATGCTCTCGGCGCTCTCTGCGCCCCATGTGCTGACCAGAGAGAACCCGGTGGAGCACTTCACCGCCTCCGCCTGGGTCATCGACCGGACAGGTGAACAGGTGCTGATGCTCTGGCACAATATCTACCGCTCCTGGTCCTGGGCCGGCGGACACGCCGACGGAGAGGAGGACCTTCTGGCGGTGGCCCTGCGGGAGGTGCAGGAGGAGACAGGACTTACAGCCCGCCCTGTGAGCCGGGAGATCTACTCTTTGGAGATCCTGCCGGTGGAGGGGCATGTGAAGCGCGAGGTCTATGTGGCTCCCCACCTGCATCTGAACGTGACCTATCTCTTGCAGGCAGATGAGCGGCTGCCTCTGCGGAAAAAAGCGGATGAAAACAGCGCTGTGCGCTGGATGGAACGGGATAGGGCCATCCAGGAGAGCAGCGAGCCCTATATGCGGCGGATCTACACCAAGCTCAACGCAAAGCTTTCCCGATTTCTGCCTCTTTGAAGATCACTCCACCAGAGCACCGCTGCGGTCCAAGATGATCTCCTGCCAGGGAATGAATTTCCCCGAGGACTCCAGAGCGGCGCAGAGCATTTGCCGCAGAGGCTGACAGCAAGGGGAATCCATACGCAAAATGGTGATGGTGCGCACGCTGCCGCCGGAGAGGATGCGGGTGAGCTTTTCTATGTCGGCACTGCTGCCTAGAGCCGGACAGAGGGCCAGCACCGTCCGGCCCCGTAAAAAGCGCTGGAAGGCCGGCTGAATGAGGGCAGCGCAGCCGGCAGTGAGCAAAAGGTCTTTGTTGTGGTAGCATTCCCCCTCCTCCGGCGCCAGCTTCAGCACAGCGGGCCAGGGGGCGCTGCTGTGGCCCTCCGCCCTGCGGGCGGACGCGGGGCGAGGCACAGCACAGCTGCCGCCGCAGCCGCCGCAGCTGTGACAGGCGGTGTCGGAGCAATGTGTTTTGTGGGCCATGAACTTCCTCCTGTTCGTTGCCCCGGGACAAAGCGGGGATTTTATATGCTATATTGTACCGGAGAGAGGGGAAAAGTTACAGTTGCATTTGCACCAAGCTGGTGATTTTCTCCGGGATGAAAGAGGAGATGCGGGATGCAGAAGATATTGCTGAATCGGGATATCGATCAGGTGTTGGACCGGCTGGTGCCCCAGGTGGCTGCCTACATCCGGGAACAGCAGACCCGGACCTTCGAGGGATTCGGGGATTTTGACCTGTTGGGCTTTGACTGGTACGATGTGGAGCACGATGTCATCGATACCTCCCGAGTACTGATCTATCTGGACCGGGAGGACCTGTTTTTGTTCTGCGAGGACCAGCGGTCCTATGACCGGCTTCACGGCCTCCTGCCGGAGGGACTGGACAATCAGAGGGCCCTCTACCGCTTTTTCGTGGAGCTGCTGCACAACGATATGGATCTGCTGGAGGACTATGAGACGGAGATCACTGAGACAGAGGACGCAGCTCTGCGCTCCTCCCGCCGGGACTATCTGGACAAGATCGCCGAGTACCGCCGGGAACTGCTGCGGCGCAAGCGGTACTATGAGCAGCTGGACGCCATCTTTGATGACCTGACTGCCAATGACAACGGCCTGTTGTCCGAGGATGCGGTGCGCCATTTTGCCATTCTGGGCAACCGCACTGAGCGTTTCCGCAGCAGTGTTTTGAATCTGCGGGACTATGTGACTCAAATGCGGGAGGCCTATCAGGCCCAAATCGATATTGAGCAGAACAACCTTATGCGGGTGTTCACGGTGATCACCGCCGTATTTTTGCCACTGAGTCTGCTGGCGGGATGGTACGGTATGAACTTTTCCAATATGCCGGAGCTGCAGTGGAAGTACGGCTATCCGGTGTTCATTGTGGTCAGCGTGGCCATCTGCGTGGGCCTGGTAGTGTGGTTCAAAAAGAAAAAGTGGTTTTAATATAGAGCCCTCTTTTCAGTTAAGTGCTGCTGAAACCCAATTCAGCGATCCAATGAAGAAATGTTCAGCAGAGGACATAAAAGAGGCTTCACCTTGAAAGATGAAGCCTCTTCAGCATAGAATGTTCTGTGTTTATTTTGCGGCTTTTTTAGCTTTCCGCATGATGAGCAAGGAAATGAGCATGACCACAATAACCTGGGGGATAAGGAACATAAGTGCCGTTCCGCCATAACTCCCTGCTTTTGCAATTGCTGGCCCCCAAAACAAGGTATCCAACAGTAAAGTGATTGGAATAGCTATCCAAACAAGTTTCTTTCTAATGAAATATAATACCAGGAGTGCGGTAATCGGTGGAACAAAAAACATAAACATCGAAAAAATTTCTGATGTATACCAAGGCATAAACTGCACCTCCAAGCTTATTATATTTGAGACTTTTATTAAAATCATCATACAATACTTTGGTAACGATTTCAATAGAGGCATCCAAAACAGCTTCCTCATTTCCAGAAGGGCTATCCGGGTATAGATTCATGTGGTATGGGGTTTGCACAGGCTTTCTATCAGAAGCGCTTATTTTGAAAGAAGGGGCAGATAGAGAAAATGCGCAAAAAAGCCTCCGGCTCAGGCCGGAGGCTTTTCCTGTTTACTTTCGGCAGCCGCTGCAGCGGGCACAGTCCCCGCAGCAGCCGCAGCCGCCCTTATGCCGGAGGGAGGACCGGAGAGCGAATCCCAGCCATACCCCCAGCAGGGCCAAAAGCAGATAATCCAAAGCACCCATAAGAGATGCCTCCTTTTCTCAGACCAGAAGGGCGATGTGATAGACCAGGAAGGAGACCACCCAGGCGATGCAGCACTGGCTCATTGCCACACCCAGGGCCTTCCAGCCGGAATCCAGCTCCCGCCGCACGGCGGAGATGGCCGCCACACAGGGGGTGTAGAGCAGGGTGAAGGCCAGGAAGCTGACAGCGGTCACTGGGGTGAACAGCTGTCCCAGTGCGGCGCCCACGTTGGCGCTGCTGCCCAGGAGGATGCCCAGGGTGGACACCACGGACTCCTTGGCAATGAAGCCGGTGATGAGGGAGGTGGAGACCCGCCAGTCCCCGAAGCCCAGAGGGGCGAAGAGGGGAGCGATGACCTGGCCGATCATGGCCAACAAGCTGTCTGCGCTGTTGCTGACCACGTTGAGACGGCTGTCAAAGGTCTGAAGGAACCAGATGATGACCGTGGCCACAAAGATGACGGTGAAGGCCCGCTGGAGGAAGTCCTTGGCCTTGTCCCACATCAAAAGCACCACGCTCTTGAGGGAGGGGAAACGGTAGTTGGGCAGCTCCATGACAAAGGGCACCGGGTTGCCCCGGAACAGGGTGTGCCCCAGTACCTTGGCCACCAGGATGCCCACCAGGATACCGCCTGCATACAGGCAGATCATCACCAGGGGTGCATACCGGGGGAAAAAGGCGGCGGAGAATACAGCGTAAATGGGGATCTTGGCCGAGCAGCTCATGAAGGGAGTCAGCAAAATGGTCATCTTCCGATCCCGCTGAGAGCTAAGGGTTCGGGTGGCCATGATGGCGGGCACGGAGCAGCCGAAGCCGATGAGCATGGGCACGATGCTCCGGCCAGACAGGCCGATCTTCCGCAGTAGCTTATCCATGACAAAGGCCACACGGGCCATATACCCTGTATCCTCCAGAATGGAGAGGAAGAAGAACAGCACCACGATGATGGGCAGGAAGCTCAGTACGCTGCCCACGCCGGCAAACACGCCGTCGATGATGAGTCCATGAACCACCGGGTTGATGCCGTAAGCCGTCAGGCCCGCGTCAGCGGCGGCAGTGAGGGCGTCGATGCCCATGGCCAGCAGGTCCGAGAGGAAGCTGCCAATGACGCTGAAGGTCAGCCAGAAGATAGCCAGCATCAACCCCAGAAAGATGGGGATGGCCCAGTATTTGCTGGTCAGGACGCTGTCGATGCGCATGCTGCGGATGTGCTCCCGGCTCTCATGGCACTTGACCACGCTGTCGTGGCACACGCCTTCGATGAACACATAGCGCATATCTGCCAGAGCGGCGTTGCGGTCCATGCCGTACTCGTCCTCCATCTGCAGAATGCTGTGCTCCACCAGCTCCAGCTCGTTCTGGTCAAGCGCCAGGCGCTCTATGATGTCCTCGTCCCCTTCGATGAGCTTGGTGGCGGCAAAGCGGACGGGGATGCCGGCCTTCTGGGCATGGTCTTCAATCTGGTGGGCCACTGCGTGGATGCAGCGGTGGACAGGACCGGGGGAGCAGAAGTCCATGACGGCGGGGCGGATGCGGTTCTTGGCCACCCGCACCACATTGTCCACCAGCTCGTCAATGCCCTCGCCCCGGACAGCGGAGATGGGCACTACCGGGATCCCCAGTTCCAGGGACATCTTCTGCACGTCGATGGTACCGCCGTTGTTACGCACCTCGTCCATCATATTCAGGGCCAGCACCATGGGGATCTGCATCTCCATCAGCTGCAGCGTCAGATAGAGGTTTCGCTCGATGTTGGTGGCGTCCACAATGTTGAGGATAGCGTCGGGCTTCTGGTTGAGGATAAAGTCCCGGGTGACGATCTCCTCGTTGGTATAGGGGCGGATAGAGTAGATGCCCGGCAAATCCACCACTGTACAGTTCTTCTGTCCACGGATCTCACCGGACTTCTGGTCTACAGTAACGCCGGGAAAATTGCCTACGTGCTGGTTGGAGCCGGTGAGCTGGTTGAACAGCGTGGTCTTGCCGCAGTTTTGGTTGCCGACCAGTGCAAAGATCATGCTTCCACCACCTCGACTTCGATCTGGCTGGCGTCCTCCTTGCGGATGGTCAGCTCATAGTCCCGGATATGAATCTCAATGGGGTCTCCCATGGGAGCCACCTTTTGAATCCGAACGCGGGTTTTGGGGATCAGCCCCATATCCAGCAGGCGGCAGCGCAGTGCGCCCTGGCCGCCCACCTGGCGAATGACAGCGGTCTTGCCGATGGGCATTTGGTCCAGCGTCATATCCAATCACTCCTTCGAAAGTTAGCCTACCGTAACTATAGTTACTCTACCACAACTTGCGATAGGAGACAAATGTCGGAAGCAACAAAAATACAGAGGGCCTCTAGGGGAAAATAGTCAAAACAGCAGGAGGGAAACTTTCTGTCCGGGGGCTTTACGGGGAAGTAGAAAGCATGCTATACTTATTGCGTTAAAGAAATATAGGCCCAGAAGAGGGAGGAAACATATATGATTCGCATCGTAGTCGACAGCACCTGTGATCTGCCCACCGGCTACGCCCGGGCTCACGGCGTTACCGTTTTGCCGCTGCATGTGACGGCAGAGGGAAAGACCTATCGGGACCGGGTGGATATCTCCACTGAGGAGGTTTATGGACTCATGCGGCGGGGGGTTATGCCTACTACGGCTCAGGTAAATCTGGCCGAGGCCTATGCCGGACTGGAGGAGCTGGTCCGGGGTGGGGACGATCTGGTGTGCCTGATATTCTCCGCCAAGATGTCCGGTACCTGCCAGAATGTGTTTCAGGCGGGAAGGGAGTTGGAGGAGCGCTATCCGGAGCGGAGGATCCGGGTGCTGGATGCCAAAGGCGGCTCCTTTGCCACGGGTCTCATCGCCATGGAGGCGGTCCGGGGCGCCGAGGGCGGTATGGAGCTGGAAGAGCTGGTGAAGCGATGTGAATTCCTTATTTCCCAGGTGGAGCATGTGTTTGTCATCACGGATCTGAACTGGATGATCCGGGGCGGACGGATTTCCCGGACCATGGGCTTTACCGCCAATCTTCTCAACATCAAGCCGGTGCTGGATGTGGACGATGGGGAGATGGAGGTCATCCGGAAGGTCCGTGGCACCAGGCAGTCCATGGAAGTGGTGGCGGATCTGGTGGCAGAGCGGGCCAAGAACTGTCCCCGTCAGACCATCGGCATCACGCATGCTGATGACCCGGAAGCGGCAGAGACCATGCGCCGGATGCTGCATGAGCGCCTGCCGGAGTGTGATTTTCTGGTGGAGGAGATCGGCGCCGTGCTGGGGGTCCACCTGGGGATCGGCGGCGTAGGGGCCTTTTTCTTCCGGGACATGTAAGAGCGGTGCAAAACGAGCGGAGCTGTTATACAGCTCCGCTCGTTTTTCTTTTTTGACGGCTCTCAGGCAATGGGCACCACGGAGCCGCTGTAAGTCTCATTGATGAAGTCCTGGATCTCCTGGGAGTGGAGGGCCTCAACCAGGGCTACGATGGCGGGGTCATTCTCATGACCGGACTTCACAGCCACAATGTTGGCATAGGTCTGGGCGAAGTCGGAGGCGGCGTCCTCGGAAACCAGGGCATCCTCAGCGGGATTCAGACCACCCTGCAGGGCGTAGTTGGAGTTGATGACGTTCAGGTCATACTCCTCCAGAGTGTTGGGAATCATAGCGGCCTCCAGCTCCTTGATCTCCAGGTTCTTGGGATTGGAGGTGATATCCTTGGGGGTGGCGCTGAGGCCGGCCTCGGGATCGATCTCGATCAGACCCTGGGCGGCCAGCAGCTGCAGGGCACGGGCCTCGTTGGTGGCGTCGTTGGGCACGGCGATGGTGGCGCCGTCAGACAGGTCCTCCAGCGTGGCGGTCTTGCCCGGATAGATGCCCATGGGCTCATAGTGGATCTTGCCAGCGCTGACCAGATCGGTGCCGTTTTCCACGTTGAACTGCTCCAGATAAGGGGTGTGCTGGAAGTAGTTGGCGTCCTCCTCGCCCTCGTCCACCACGGTGTTCTGGATGGGATAGTCGGAGTAGGTGGTGATCACCAGGTCGATGCCCTGCAGGGCCAGGATGGGCTTGACCTGCTCCAGGATCTCAGCGTGGGGGGTGGGGGAGGCGGCGATCTTCAATGTGACGGTCTCCGTCTCCTCGCCGGAGGCGGGGGTGGAACCGGAGGGCTCGGTGGAGCTGCTGCCGCAGGCGGCCAGGGACAAGGTCAGGGCCAGACTCAGGGCCAGGGTCAAAAACTTCTTCATGTGTTTCATCCTCCAATTAAAATAGTATAGATGTCGTTTATTTCAAGCGCTTGTCGATGGCCTTCGACAACCAACTGAAAACGGATTGAATGATCTGAACGAAGATCACGATCAGTACCACGGTGGCCAGCATCATGGACGGGACCTTGCGCTGGTAGCCGTAGCGGATGGCCAGATCGCCCAGGCCGCCGGCACCTACGCAGCCGGCAATGGCGGTGTAGGCCAGGATGGTGATGATGGAGATGGACCCGCCCAGAGTCAGGGAGGGCCGGGCCTCCGGCAGATAGACCTTCCATACGATCTGGAAGGTGGATGCGCCCATGGACTGGGCCGCCTCCACCACGCCGGCGTCCACCTCGGACAGCGAGGTCTCCACCAGACGGGCGATGAAGGGGGCGGCGGAGACCACCAGGGGCACCACAGCACCCCGGATGCCCACCTTGGTGCCCACCAGCAGCTTGGTGAAATCCATGATGGCCAGCATCAAAATGATGAAGGGCAGAGAGCGGCCCACGTTGATGATCCAGCCCAGAGCCCGGTTGAGCCACTTGTGGGGCCAGATGCCGTGGGGCTGGGTGATGACCAGCAGCACGCCCAGGGGCAGTCCGATGACATAGGCCAGGATGGTGGAGACCACCGTCATGATCAGGGTGTCCACGGTACCCTGCCCCAGGATTTGACCATATTCGGCAAAAAAGCCGGAAATTGTGTCAAGCATGGTGTTCGACCTCCTCCACAGTGATATTGGGTTGGCAGCGGATGTATTCCAGGGCCTTGGCGGCTTCTCCAGGGTCCTGGGGCAGGCCCAGCAGCATGGTGCCGAAGGCCCGACCGTCCATGTTCCGGGTGTCGGCGCCCAGGATGTTCACCTTTACGCCGCAGTCGATGGCCAGAGAGGCGATAAGGGGCTCGTAGGAGGAGCCGCCGTTGAAGGCCAGACGGATCACCCGGGAGGCGGGCAGCTGGGCGATGCGCACGCAGCTGGGATACACCAGCTGCCGTCCGATCTCCGTCCGGGGATTGGAGAAGATGTCCTCCACCTCGCCCTGCTCAGCGATGACACCGCCGTCCAGAATGGCCACCCGGGAGCAGATCTCTTCGATGACGCTCATCTGGTGGGTGATGACCACCACCGTGACCCCCAGCTTCCGGTTCAAGTCCTTGAGCAGTTCCAGGATAGAGGCGGTGGTGTTGGGGTCCAGGGCGGAGGTGGCCTCATCGCACAGCAGCACCTTGGGGTCTGTGGCCAGGGCCCGGGCGATGGCCACCCGCTGCTTCTGGCCGCCGGAGAGCTGGGCGGGATAGGCCTCCGCCTTGTCCGCCAGGCCCACCAGCTCCAGAAGCTCCAGAGCCCGCTGCCGCTGGCGGGCCTTGGGCACGCCGCTGAGCTCCATGGGGAAGCAGACGTTGTGGAGCACGGTCCGCTGCATCAGCAGGTGAAAGCCCTGGAAGATCATGGTGATGGACCGGCGGGCCTTCCGCAGCTGGGCTTCGGTGAGGGCGGTCAGTTCCTGACCGTCCACCACCACGCTGCCGCTGGTGGGCCGCTCCAGCAGGTTCATGCACCGCACCAGGGTGCTCTTGCCGGCGCCGGAGAGACCGATGATGCCGAAGATCTCCCCGGCACGGACCTCCAGATTGATGTCCTCCAGAGCCGTGACCGCGGTGTCCCCAGTGCCGAAGGTCTTGGTCAGATGCCGGATCTCGATAATGGGCTGTGCCATGAAAAAGCCTCCTTTTTTCCGCCCAAAAGAGGCGGAAGAGCATAAAAAAACGTCCTCAATGTGCAATGCACATCAAGGACGAACGTAAAAACGCCGTGGTACCACCTTGCTTCACCGCCTCCTCGCGAAAGCGGCCTTTGAGAGTGCCAACACACTCCTGCGCTGTGACGGGCGCCCCCGTCGCGGCCTATGCTCCGCAGTCGGCCGCGCGACTCCAGGACCATGTTCCACAAGCCCTTCCGTACCTCTTCCCACCAAACGAGGCTCTCTGTGACGTATCTGCCTGTGTACTCTTCCCTTCTTCGTCTTTGCGGTGTGAAATTTTATGTCTGTAAGTTTACAGGGAAACCTGGTCACTGTCAATCGATGTTTTTGACGAGAAAACCGAAGTGGAAGCAAAAGAGAATTGTGCGATGTATACATATAGCGGGCTTTTTTGGCAAATTAGTCCACGTGTCGGAGAAGAGTAGAAGCATTGACAAAGCGGAGGAAAGTTGTTACCATAATCCCGTCAAATGGTCGAATGACGGAGAATCGAGGCCGCGAAAGACCCATGAAAGAAAAAGACGAGGCAAGCCGCCTCAGGCGGCAAAACTGGATATTTGGACTGCTGTGCGGCATCCTCATCGGCGGCGGCGCCATTTTGCCGGGTATCAGCGCCGGCGTGCTGTGCGTGGTGTTTGGCTTGTACCGGTCGCTGATGGAGATCCTCAGCCACCCCCGCCGGGGTCTGAGGAAGCACTGGCGGCTGTTTTTGCCGGTGGCAGTGGGCTGGCCCATTGGCTTTTTCGTGCTGGCCAAGGCGCTGTCTGCGCTCTTTGGGGTGTCCCGGACGGTGGCGGATTGGCTGTTCATCGGTTTGATCATTGGGACATTTCCCTCCCTCTGGCGGGAGGCAGGCCAGCGGGGCCGGGGCAAGAGCGCCTGGGCTGCCATGGCGGTGAGCTTTCTGGCCCTGTTTGCCGGACTGGGGTATATCAGCCGCATCTCCGGCTTTCAGGTGGAGCCGGGCTGGGGCTGGTATCTTTTCAGCGGCGCTCTGTTTGGGCTGAGCGTGGTCATCCCGGGGATGACCTCCGCCTCTATTTTGATGGCTTTGGGGCTTTATCAGCCCCTGACGGAGAGTGCCGCATCCCTGGAGGCCTCGGTGCTGCTGGGGATCCTGCCCGGGATGGTGGGAACGGTGGTGCTGCTGGCCCGGCTGGTGAGCTGGTGCTTCCGTCGGTTTTATCCCCAGGCTTATCATGCTGTGCTGGGTGTGGTGCTGGCCTCCACGCTGGTGTTGATCCCCACAGAGTACACCGGTGCGGGTGAGGTGGTGGTTTCTCTTTTGTGCTGCGGTGTCGGATTTGCCGTGGCCTTCGGCATGGAGCGCATCCCCAAGCCTGATTTTCTCAATGAATGATCATAAAAAAGTGCTCCTGACGCCAAAAACGGCGCCGGGAGCACTTTTTTGCAAAGAGGAAGGTTTACAGATCGAATACGCCCATGATGACGATGCCGATGACCACAAGAAGGATCATGGCATAGTGCTTCCAGGACAGCTTCTCCTTCAAAAACAGCCGGCTCCACAGCACGGAGGCTGCGCAGTAGGCGGAGATGATGGGCGCAGACATAGCCAGATGTTCGGTGTCGGCGATGGCATAGATGTAGGCGAACTGACCGGCAGTTTCGAAGATGGCGCCGGTGTACTTGGGGGCCTCCATCTTGGGGATCAGACGGTCCTTCTTGATGAGGACCACATACACGAAGCACACGATGCCCGCCAGAAGGAAGGTCAGCTCATAGGCCACGTTGGCGCTGTCCTCATTGAGGGTCTCCAACACCCGGTTGTCAGCGAAGGTGCCGGCGGCGTCCAGCAGGCAGTAGGCCACGGGCAGGGCCAGGGCCAGGAAGCTCTTGGCATACTTGTAGTTACCCAGGGACTGACGCTGGGCCCGGAGCTCCTCATCCTCGCAGGCGTCCACCACGCCAAGGCCGATGGCGCCCACACACACCAGCGCTACGGCAAAAAGGGCCAGGGGGGAGTAGCCCTCAGAGCCCACGAACAGCAGTGTCAATACGGCCACCAGAGCGCCGGAGGAGTTGCAGATGGGGGAGGAAATGGACAGCTCGATGTACCGCAGCCCCAGATATCCCAGGGTCATGGAGCCAATGTAGAGCAGGGACACCGGCAGGTAGGTCAGAAGGATGGAGAGGTTGATCTCCGTGCCGCCCACGAAGATCTCGAAAGCCGCGTGGAGACCCATGACCACGCCCACGGCGATGACCATCTTGAGATGGCTGTATTTATCCCGGGCATCCCGGCAGCCAATTTTGGAAAAGAGATCGGAGCCGCTCCAGCAGAGCAGCGCAATGAGAGAAAGCCAGAACCACATCATAAGATTTTTCTCCTAATTGAATTGTTGATTTTTATTTTTACTCGGGCAGACGCACCAGACCGGCCTCCACCAGCTTCTGCAGGCTCATGAGGATGCCCAGCTTTGCGTGATACCAGGTCAGGCCGCCCTGGAAGTAGACAGCGTAGGGGGGACGGATGGGACCGTCGGCGGAGAGCTCGATGGAACTGCCCTGGATGAAGGCGCCGGCGGCCATGATGACGTCGGAGTCATAGCCGGGCATGGCCCAGGGCTCCGGGGTCACATAGCTGTCCACCGGGGCGGCGGACTGGATGCCCTTGCAGAAGGCCACCATGGCTTCGGCGCTGCCCAGGGTCACCGCTTGGATGATGTCGTGGCGGTCCTCCGAGGCGTTGGGCACGCAGGCAAAGCCCAGCTTTTCATACACATTGGCGGCAAACACCGCGCCCTTGAGGGCGCCGGCGGTGACGGTGGGGGAGAGGAACAGACCCTGATAGAAGGCGGGCATCAGGCCCAGATTGGCGCCCACCTCCTGGCCCAGGCCCGGGGCGGAGAGCCGGTAGGCGCACCGCTCCACACACTCCTTGGTGCCGCAGATATAGCCGCCGATGGGAGCGAGGCCGCCGCCGGGGTTTTTGATGAGACTGCCCACTACCATGTCGGCCCCCACGTCGGAGGGCTCCATGAGCTCCACGAACTCGCCGTAGCAGTTGTCCACCATCACCTTCACGTCGGGCTTGATGCCCTTGCAGAAGGCAATGAGCTCCCCGATCTGCTGCACGCCGAAGGAGGGACGGGTGGCGTAGCCCTTGGAGCGCTGGATGGTGATGAGCTTGGTGCGGTCATTGATCTTGGAGCGGATGGCGTCATAGTCAAAGGAGCCGTCGGGCTTGAGATCGGCTTGGGCGTAGGTGACGCCGTACTCCATCAAAGAGCACTTGGAGGGGCGGATGCCGATGACCTCCTCCAAGGTGTCGTAGGGGGCGCCCACCGGGGACAAAAGCTCGTCTCCGGGGAGCAGATTGGCGCTGAGGGCCACAGTCAGGGCGTGGGTACCGCAGGTGATCTGGGGCCGCACCAGGGCTGCCTCCGTGTGGAACACGTCGGCGTAGACCCGCTCCAGGTTGTCCCGGCCCTCGTCGTCGTAGCCGTAGCCGGTGGTGGCAGCGAAGTGGGTGGCGTTGACCTTGTTCTTCTGCATGGCGGCAATGACCTTGCCCTGGTTGTACTCCGCCACGGCGTCGATGGCGTCGAACCGCTCCCGCAGGGAGCGCAGGATCGCCTCGCCGTATTCATACACAGCCCGGCTGACGCCCAGCTGTTCATACATCTGATAGGTTTCCATTCTCTCCGTCCTTTTTTCCTAAAATTTCCTCGGCGATGCTGCTGAGCACCTCCGGTTTGGTGATGACAATGCCTCGTTCCTCGTCTCCCAGGATCAGCAGAGTGTCTCCCGGAGAGATGCCGAAGAAGCGCCGGGCCTCCTTGGGGATCACGATCTGCCCCCGGTCGCCCACTTTGGCGGTACCGAAGATGTGATTGCCCCGGTTTTGCCCCAGGACGTGTTTTCCGCGCGGCATGGGCGTGCCTCCTTCCAAAATCACATTTTTCATACAAATGTGAATTATAACAAGCCTGATTACAAAAGGCAAGGAAAAATCTGCAAGAAAAATCCCGCCGGAAATCGGCGGGATTTGGGCGTTTGCGCGGGGCCTACTCCCCTTGCCAGGGGCCAAGACGGACCATGTCCTCCGGCAGCGGGGCCGTCAGATGCAGGACCTCCCCGGTGACGGGGTGGACCAGCTCCAGGGCACAGGAGTGGAGAGCAGGGCGGGGGATGAGAGCAGGGTCTTCCTTGCCGTAGAGCCAGTCCCCGGCCAGAGGACAGCCCAGGGCGGCCATGTGGAGGCGGAGCTGGTGAGTCCGTCCCGTCTCGGGAAGCAGGCGCAGCAGAGAAAGGCCATTCCGGGTCTCCAGCGTTTCATAGCGGGTCACGGCATTATCGCCGTCGGAGCGGATCTGCCGGGCGATGGCCGAACCCTCCGCCCGGCCGATGGGCAGGTCCACGGTGCCCCGGGGCGGGTCGGGAACGCCCAGACACACGCCCCGATACTCCCGGCGGAAGGCGTCGGTGTGGAGCTGGCGGCGGAGCAGGTCGTGGACATAGCCGCTTTTGGCAATGACCATCAATCCCGTGGTGCCCTTGTCCAGACGGCTGACCGGGTGGAAGATAAAGTCCGTGCCCCGGGAAAAGGCCAGGGCCCCGGCCACCGTGGGGGTGTCGGGCAGGAAGCTGGAAGCGTGGGCGGTCATGCCGACGGGCTTGTTGACCACCAGCAGGTCCTCGTCCTCCCACACCACCGGTAGCGGCCAGTTCCCAGGCACCGGAGCGGCTTTGGGCGGGCGGTGGTCGCCGCTTTCCACCTCCACTTTATCCCCGGCCCGGAGCACCGCTGTGGTGCGGGCGTGGACGCCGTTGACCCGGATACCGTTTTCTATCCGGGTCAGCCGGGAGATGGCGTGGGAGGAGAATTGCCAGCGGCCCTTGAGCAGGCTGCGGACCGTGCGGCCTTCCTCCTCTGGGGTGACGATATGGGTCAGTGTGCGCATGGCCGGGCCTCCTTTGCCGCCGAAGCGGGATTTTCTCCAGTATAGCACAGCGCGGGGAAAAAGCCAGAGGCTGTTCCCGGCTTGTTTTTCCTTTCCTCTTGGGGTATAATATCCTGTCAAACTATCGTCTCCCGCCGAAAGCTCCGGCGGGATCACGCAAGGGAGGTTCCCCCATGAAGCTTATGGTCCTGGACGGCAACAGCCTCATCAACCGGGCCTATTACGGCATTCGTCCCCTGACCACACGGGACGGGCTCTATACCCACGCGGTGTATGGCTTTCTCACGACGCTGCTGCGGCTGACGGAGGAGGAGAAGCCGGAGGCGCTGTGCGTGGCCTTCGACGTCCATGCCCCTACCTTCCGCCACAAGGCCGACGAGGCCTACAAGGCCACCCGCCACGCCATGCCGGAGGAGCTGGCCCAGCAGATGCCGGTGCTCAAAGAGGTGCTGGACGCCATGAACATCCCCCGCTACGAGCTGCCCGGGTGGGAGGCGGACGACCTGCTGGGCACGTTTTCCCGGAAAAGTGAAGCGGCCGGGTGGGACTGCGTGCTGGTGACCGGGGACAAGGACTCCCTCCAGCTCATCACCGACCACACCAAGGTCAAGCTGGTGTCCACCCGCATGGGCCAGACCACCACCCGGGACATGACCCCGGAGACTTTTATGGAGGAGTACGGCTTTGCCCCCATCCACATGATCGACCTGAAAGCCCTGATGGGGGACACCTCCGACAACATCCCCGGCGTCAAAGGCATCGGGGAAAAGACCGCTCTGGGCCTGGTCCGGCGCTACGGCACGGTGGAGGCGCTGTACGCCGCCCTGCCGGACATCGAGTCGGCCCCCGGCGTGCCCGCCAAGCCCAATGTGGTGAAAAAGCTCACCGAGGGGAAGGCCGACGCGGAGCATTCCCGCTTCCTGGCCACCATCGTCACCGACACCCCGGTGGAATTCGCCCCGGAGGACAACCTGCGCCGGGACCCCAAGCCGGAGCTCTACGACCTCTTCGTGCGATTGGAGTTCTCCAAGCTCATTGACAAGCTGGGCCTGCGGCCCGGGGAGGGCGCTCCGGCGCCGGAGGAAAAGAGAGACTTCACGGTACAGGTGGAGCAGGTGACGGAGCAATCCCAGGCGGAGGCGCTTGTGGAGCAGTGGAAGCGGGCGGACCATGTGTCGGTGCTGACGCTGCCGGACCTGAGCGGCATGGTGGTGACCTGCCGGACCGGGGAGAATCAGGCGGTGACGGCGGAGCTTTTCTTCTCCCGGTACCGGGGGGACTGGAACACCCTGCTGAGCACCCTCTTTTCGGGCGCCGTGAAGAAGGTCTCCCACAACGTCAAGGACCTCATGGGACTGCTGCTGGAAAACGGACTGCCGGCGGAGGGCTTCGTGTTTGACACGGCCCTGGCCGCCTATCTCCTGGACGCCACGGCGGGCAGCTATGACCTGCCCCGGCTGTTTCTGGCCTACTGCGGGGCGGAGCTGCCCAAGCCCCTCCACCTGGAGCCGGAGGCCTTCTCCCCTCTGGGCGGGGACACCGCCCAGGCCCAGGCTGCCTTTGACGCCTATACGGCGGCGGTGGAGGCCCTGTACGAGAAGCTGCCGCCCCTGTTGAAGGAGCAGCAGATGTGGGAGCTCTATGAGACCGCGGAGCTGCCCCTTTGCCGGGTGCTGGCGGAGATGGAGCGCACCGGCTTCCGGGTGGACGCCGGAGAGCTGCGCCGGTTCGGCGAGGCCATGGACGGGAGGATCCGGGACCTGGAGGCGGCCATCTACGAGATGGCCGGCGGCCCCTTCAACATCAATTCCCCCAAGCAGCTGGGGGAGGTGCTCTTTGAGCGCCTGGGTCTGCCTCCGGCCAAAAAGACCAAGACCGGCTACTCCACCAACGCCGACGTGCTGGAAAAGCTCCGCTGGCAGCACCCCATCGTCAACGCGGTGCTGGAGTACCGCCAGTACGCCAAGCTCAAGTCCACCTACGCCGACGGGTTTTTGAAGGTCATCGGCCCCGACGGCCGCATCCACACCTCCTTCCAGATGACCGTCACCGCCACCGGACGGCTCAGCTCCACGGAGCCCAATCTGCAGAACATCCCCACCCGCACCGATCTGGGCAGCGAGATCCGCCGGATGTTCATTCCCGACGAGGGCAAGGTGCGGGTGGACGCGGACTACTCCCAGATCGAGCTGCGGCTGCTGGCCTGCATCGCCGGCGACGAGGCCATGCAGCAGGCCTTTTTGTCCGGCACGGACATCCACACGGTGACCGCCTCCCAGGTGTTCCATGTGCCGGTGGACCAGGTGACCCACCAGATGCGCTCCAACGCCAAGGCGGTGAATTTCGGCATCGTCTACGGCATCTCTCCCTTCTCCCTGAGCCAGGACATCGGCGTGGCCCAGTGGGAGGCCAAGGAGTATATCGAGAGCTACTTCCAGACCTACCCCGGCGTGCGCAGGCACATGACCGAGGTGGTGGAGCAGGCCAAGGCAGACGGCTATGTGGAGACCCTCTACCACCGCCGCCGCGCCCTGCCGGAGCTCAAGTCCTCCAACTTCAATATGCGCTCCTTCGGCGAGCGGGTGGCGCTGAACATGCCCATCCAGGGCACCGCGGCGGACATCATGAAGCTGGCCATGGTGGCGGTGTGGAAACGGCTGAAAGCCGAGGGGCTGGAGGCCCGGCTGGTGCTTCAGGTCCACGACGAGCTGATCGTGGAGTGTCCCCAGGCGGAGGCGGAACAGGTGCAGCGCCTGCTCACCGAAGAGATGGAAGGCGTGGCCCATCTGGCGGTGCCCCTGACAGCGGAGGCTCACTGGGGCAAGAACTGGCTGGAGGCCAAGGGCTGAGCCGGAGAAAACAAGAGAATCAACGCCCGGAGAGCTCCCTTTGAGGGACTCTGGGGAAAGGATAGAGAGTATGGAGAAAAGATCTGTGCGGATCGTGCCCATGACCGCCGACCACCTGGATCAGGTGGCGGAGCTGGAGCGGATCTGCTTTTCCGCGCCTTGGTCCCGGAAGATGCTGGCGGAGGAGCTGGAGAACGACTGCGCCGCCTTTCTGGTGGCGGAGGACGCCGACGGCACCGTGGTGGGCTATGCAGGGCTGCTGGTGGTGCTGGATGAGGGGTATATCACCAACGTGGCCGTCAAGCCGGAGCTGCGGCGCCAGGGCATTGCCTCCCAGCTGCTGGAGGTGTTCATCAACTTTGCCAAGGGCAACCATCTGGCCTTTTTGACACTGGAGGTTCGCCCGTCCAACACGGCGGCCATCGTGCTTTACGGCCGGCACGGCTTCCGCAGCACAGGCCGGCGCAAGAACTACTACGAGCATCCCAGGGAGGATGCCATCATCATGACATGGGAGCAGGAACATGGAACTGAAGAAAGCGACCCCGGAGCAGGTCCGGGAGATCTATGAGCGGGACCTGAAGGTCTCCTTTCCCCCGGCGGAGCTCAAACCGGTGAAAAACATTCTGGAGATGATGGAGGCGGGCTGCTACCGCCCCTGGTGTCTCTTTGACGGCGAGGAGATCGTGGGGGAGTGCTTTTTGTGGCTGGGTCGGCCCGGCTGGGCGCTGCTGGACTACCTGTGCGTCAGCCCCGGGCGGCGCAACGGCGGCACCGGCGCCGCGCTGCTGGAGAAGATGCGCCGGGCGGAGCCGGAGACCGTGGTCCTGGGTGAGAGCGAGACCCCCTGCTATGCCCCGGACCCGGAGCTGGCCCGGCGGCGGCTGGGCTTTTACGCCCGCAACGGCGCCCGCACCGCCGGATACGACACGGAGATGTTCGGTGTGCCCTACAAGACGCTCTACTGGGCCCCGGAGCCCATCCCGGACGAGACGCTGATGGAGGCCCATCGGTTCATCTATCAAAGCCGGTTTTCGCCGGAGAAATACGAACGCTATGTGCGCATCCCCCGGGACGGGTCGGCGGAGCCTCTGCCCCGGGTGGAGTGGAACGAGTGAAGAAAGAGGGAGAGAAGAGTGAAGATCCTTGCGTGTGAATCCGCCGGCGACGAGACGGCGGCGGCAGTGGTGGAGGATGGACGGCGGGTGCTGTCCGACGCCGTGGCCTCTCAGGCGGATATGCACGCCCTCTATGGCGGCGTGGTGCCGGAGATCGCCTCCCGCAAGCATGTGGAGGCCATCGCTGCCCTGACGGAGAAGGCGTTGCAGGACGCCGGTGTGACCCGGAGCGAGATCGACGCAGTGGCGGTGACCTATGCCCCGGGCCTTATCGGC
>CALXDZ010000020.1 GCA_944387205.1 uncultured Oscillospiraceae bacterium | reverse complement strand
CTGTATTTTGATTGGCCGCGGCTGGAAAAGGAGCGATCTGCGTGCACTATCTGGAAAATCTCTTCCGGCAGCTGGACTTTGCCTCCATGGGGGCCCTCGGGCTGCGTCTGGTGAGCGTTTTTTTATGCCTGACGGTCCATGAGACCTGCCATGGCGCGGCGGCATACGCCCTGGGGGACCCAACGGCTAAGAGGATGCACCGGCTGTCTCTCAATCCTCTGCGACACATCGACTGGTTTGGCCTTGCTATGATGGTGCTGTGCGGTTTCGGCTGGGCAAAGCCTGTGCCGGTGGACCCCCGCTATTTCAAAAAGCCCAAGGAGGGCATGGCCCTGACTGCGCTGGCCGGCCCGGTATCCAATTTTGTGCTGGCAGTTGTGCTGATGTTGGGAGCCCGGGTGATTTATAATCATGTCTCCTATACGGAACTGTGGCAGCAGGTCTTTACATTTCTTTTGAATACCGCTGTTTTGAGCATCGGCCTGGGGCTGTTCAATCTGATCCCTCTGCCGCCTTTGGACGGGTCAAAGGTGCTGGGGGCACTGCTGTCGGATCGGGCCTATTTTACCCTGATGCGCTATGAGCGCTATGGGATGCTGGTGCTAATCCTGCTGTCATTTACCAACATAGGCGGCGGGCTGCTCAGTCGTGCCATCATGGCGGTATACACCGGACTGGTGAATCTGATTTTTTGAGGTGACCCCTGTTTGGACAATCCCATCTACAAGCTGGAAAAAGTGGTCCGGGACCGGCGGGAAGAGGATATGCAGGACTTTGAAGGGCCGCTGGATCTGATTTTGTACCTGCTGGGTAAGAACAAGATCGAGATTCAGGACATCTCCATTTCTCTGATCTGCGACCAGTATCTGGCCTATCTGGAAAAGCGCCAGAGCATGGATCTGGAGGTGGCCAGTGAATTCATCACTATGGCTTCCCAGCTCATGTTCATCAAGACCCGGATGCTGCTGTCCATTGAGGACGAGGAGGCGCAAAGTGAGATGGACGCTCTGGTGAAGGCTCTGGAGGAGCGCCAGAGGAACGAGACCTACGTGCGCGTCAAGGCCGCGGCGGAGCAATTGGCGCCCCGGGGCGAGTTTGGCCGGAACGTTATCACCCGGGGACCGGAGCCGGTGAAGCGGGGCAAGAGCTACAAATATGCCCAACAGCCCGGGGATCTGATCCTGGCCATGCAGGAGGTGCTGTGCCGCGGTGAGCGTATGGCTCCGCCGCCAGCCTCCGCTTTCCGGGAGATTGTACAGCACGAACCCTATCCTGTGGAGCGGAAAGCTCATGAGATCCTGGATCGGCTGTTCCGGGGTGGCGTGACCCGCTTTTTGCTGCTCTTTCGCGGCAGTCGCAGCCGCAGCGAAGTGGTGGCTACCTTCCTGGCAGTGCTGGAGCTGTGCCGGTCCAAGGCCATCCGTCTGGCGGGCTCGGCCACAGACTGCACGGTGACGCCGGAGGAGAATCCGCCGGAAAATTTGACGTTGTAAGGATGGAAAGAGACACCAATGGAAAACATGGAGATGAAGGAGATAGAGTCCGCCATTGAGGGGATTCTTTTCGCCTCGGGGGAACCTGTCCAGATCGACCGCATCTGTCTGGCACTGGATATGGACCGTCCCACGGTGGAACAGGTGCTGCATCGGCTCAGCGACCAGTATGCCTTTGACCGCCGGGGGATCCGGCTGCTGCAGCTGGAGGACAGCTGGCAGATGTGCTCTGCTCCCGACTATGCGGATATCATCCGGCGGGCCTTTGAGATCCGAAAGCCCGCCAAGCTCAGTCAGCCGGCCCTGGAGGTGCTGACCATCATCGCCTACTATCAGCCCACCACCCGGGCCTATGTGGACCAGGTGCGGGGCGTGGACAGCGCCTACACAGTGGGACTGCTGCTGGAGCGCAAGCTTATCGAGGAGTGCGGCCGGCTCCAGGTGCCGGGACGGCCTCATTTGTACCGCACCACCAAGAACTTTCTCCGGGCGTTCCATCTCAACTCCTTGGAGGATCTGCCGGAGCTGCCGGGTCTGGCGGCAGACGGGCAGATGCGCTTGGGGGAGAATGGAGAAGTGGTGGACCCGGACGCACCTGTGGAGAGTGGTCGGGAGCAGCCGTGATTTACGAAAGATAAGCGGGAGGTGAGGCCCAGTGGTCATTGTCTGGATTTTGGCGGTGTTGGTGCTGCTGACTGTGCTGCTGTGCCTGGCTCGGGTGGGCGTCACCGTATTTTGGGAGGAGAACGTCTCCTTTACTATTCGAGTTGGACTTCTGCGCATTCATATAGATCCCTCACAGCAGGATACCAAAAGGGAAAAGAAATCCAGAGAGCCGAAAAAGGAGAAAAAGGAGATCACCGGGGCGGAACTGAAGAAAAAGCTGCCGAAGCTCGCGGCGGAGGATCTGCAGGATGCCTTTGACACGCTGCTGCCTGTGGGCCTGCGGGCTCTGGAACAGACCCGGAGAGCCATCCGCATCCAACCTTTGGAGCTTTGCGTCTATGTAGGCGGTACAGATCCTGCGGACACCGCGGAGCTCTATGGACTGCTCTGCGCAGCCATGTGGACGCTGATGCCCCGCTTGGAGACACTGCTGGTGATCCCGGACCCCAGCATCCATTTGGAGCTGGATCTGGGCAGCGAGAAAATCCGCCTCCAAGGAAGAGTAGGGGTGTCTGCCAGAATCGGCACGCTGCTCCGCGTGGGAATTTGCGCCGGTATCCCCACGCTGAAATGGCTGACGAGGCTCCGAACAAAGCTGAAGGATAGAAAAACCACTCAGACAGCCGGTCAGGCGGCATAGAAAGGAAGCTGTTGTATGGAAAATAACCATGTGGAACACAAGGAAGAACGCAACTCTCTGCACCAGATGATGCAGGACACCATCGATCAGATCCATGGTATGGCGGATTCCAACGCCGTTGTGGGGCAGCCCATCCACACCCCCGATGGTGTGACGCTGATCCCAATTTCTCGGGTCAGCTTTGGCTTTGGAAACGGCGGTGGCAGCACCTATGGCAAGCATCAGCCCAATAAGGAGAACCTGACCTTTGCCACCGGCGGCGGCGTGAAAATGGACCCGGTTGCCTTTCTGGTCATCCGGGACGGCGTGACCCGGCTCCTGCCGGTGACCATGCCCCCTGCCACCACCGTGGACCGCATCGTGGAGATGGTTCCGGACCTGATCGATAAGGCGGAAAAATATTTCGACAAAAAGAAGGAAAAAGATTTCTGATGAAGGGGTATACTATACAGGCATCGCGAGATGACTGTATAGGAGGCGATGGCCCTGAAACGCTTGATCTCTTCTCTTTTGTGCGCTGGGGTGCTGTTTAGTATATTGACTTGTCAGACGCTGGCGCTGAGCACATCTGCCACTGCTTCAATTTTGATGGACGTGGACAGCGGCCGGGTGCTGTATGAGCAAAACGCCGATAAAAAGATGCTCATCGCCAGCACCACCAAGATCATGACGGCCCTGGTGGCCGTGGAGAACGGTACGCTGAGCGACGTGGTGACCATCAAGAGCTCCCATATGGCGGAGGGCTCCTCCATGTATCTGAAGGCGGGGGAGCAGTTGACGCTGGAGACGCTGCTGTATGGACTGCTGCTGTGTTCGGGAAATGATGCGGCGGTGGCCATCGCCGACCACGTGGGCGGCGGAGTGGACCACTTCGTGGAGATGATGAATGAGAAAGCTCAGGAACTGGGCATGAGCAACAGTTCCTTTGCCAACCCCAACGGCCTGGACGATGAAAAGCACTATTCCACTGCCAGAGATATGGCCAAGCTGGCGGCCGCAGCGGTGGAGAATGAGACGCTGGTGCGGCTGTTTTCCACCCGCAGCGTGACCATCGGCGGCCGGACCATGACCAACCACAATAAGCTTTTAGGGCTGGTGGAGGGCTGTATCGGCCTCAAGACCGGATACACCCGAGCTGCTGGCCGCACTCTGGTGAGCTGTGCCCAGCGGAATGGGCAGCGGCTGGTGGCTGTGACCCTTCAGGATGGAAACGATTGGCTGGACCATGCCGCCATGCTGGACTATGGCTTTTCCGCCTATCCGGCAAAGACCTTTTTGACCCGGGGCGAGACGGTCCGTCAAGTCCCGGTGGAGGGCAGTGACGGAATCTCCGTGCCCCTTCTGGCGGCAGAGGACTTTGCCTGGCCCCTGGCTGAGGGGGAGCAGGTAGAGACCCGGTGGGAGGTGGCTGACAGTTTGGTGGCTCCTTTGACAGCAGGCCAGGTGGCAGGCCAGGTGGTGTTTTTGCTCAACGGGGAAGAGATCGGCAGCGTGGAGCTGCTGTGCGGCGAGGATGTGGCGGTGACGCTGCCGGAGCCTATGACGCTGCTTCAGCGTCTTTTGAATCTGCTTCAGGATTGAGATGTATGGAAGAGAGACTGCAAAAATTGATTTCAGCGGCGGGAATTTGCTCCCGCCGCCATGCGGAGGCGCTGCTGGCGGAGGGGAAGGTCACCGTCAACGGCGCCCCTGCCCATGTGGGAGACCGGGCTGACCCAGACCGGGATGAGGTCCGAGTGGAGGGCGTGCTGCTGAGACGGCAGGAAAAGATGGTCTATCTCATGCTCAACAAGCCCAGAGGCGTGGTCACCACGCTTCAGGATGAAAAGGGGCGGCCTACAGTGGCGGATTTGGTGAAGGACTGCGGTGCCCGGGTCTATCCCATAGGGCGGCTGGATATGGACTCCGAGGGGCTGCTTTTGCTGACCAATGACGGTACTCTGATGCAGCGTTTGCTGCACCCTTCCTTTGCGGTGGATAAGACCTATCGAGTGGTGGTGGCCGGCGCGGTGGGACAGGCTGCCCGGCGTCTGGCGGCAGTGAGGGCTCTGGAGGATGGAACGGCTATCCGGCCTGCCCAGGTGGAGATCATCCGCCGGGGCGGAGAGACAGCGGAGCTGGAGATCACCATCCATGAGGGGAAAAACCGCCAGATTCGGCGTATGTGTGCCCTCTGCGAACTGCATGTCAAACGGCTGCAGCGGGTGCAGGAGCACAGCCTTTGCCTGGGAGGACTTCCCCCTGGAAAATGGAGGTATCTGACTGAGGAGGAGATCACGGACCTTCAGCAAGTGTAGATTCCCTGGAAAATTCTAAAAGAAGGGAAAGAATGGTTGAATTCAGCTGGAAACGTGATAAAATATTCTCCGAATCAATTGATATTTCAACGGGTGGGAGAGAAACAACGTGGAAAAGGGCAGTACAGCGTCAAGACATATTTTACAGAGAATCAAAGGACGAATGAGTGAATTTTCCAAAGGACAAAAGCTCATAGCTCGGTATATTTTGGATAATTATGATAAGGCGGCCTTCATGACCGCCAGCCGACTGGGAAAAACAGTCCATGTCAGTGAGTCCACAGTGGTTCGTTTTGCCTCAGAGCTGGGCTACGACGGGTATCCCAGCATGCAGAAGGCCCTGCAGGAGATGATTCGTACCAAGCTGACCTCTATCCAGCGCATCCAAGCTGCAGATAATCAGTTCTCCGGCCAGGATCTGGCCACGGCGGTAATGCAGTCCGATATGGAGAAGCTGCGTCTTGCCATTGAAGAGATGGACCAGGCCAACTTTGACCGGGTAGTGGACAAGCTGATGAACGCCCGCCATATCTACATATTGGGGGTCCGTTCTTCGTCCTTTGTAGCAGGATATCTGCATTTTTACCTCCATATGCTCTTTGAAAATGTCACGCTGGTGCAATCCAACGCGGCAGGGGAGATCTTTGAGCAGCTCTTCCGAATCGGCCCGGGGGACGTGATCCTGGCTATCAGCTTCCCTCGCTATTCCAAGGTGACCGTAAACACAGTACAGTTTGCTTCTGATCGGGGCTGCGACGTGGTGGCTATTACCGACAGTGAGGTCTCGCCGCTTTATCGTCTGGCCAGCGCTTCCCTGCTGGCCAGAAGCGAGATGATCTCCTTTGTGGACTCCATGGTGGCGCCGCTCTCCCTCATCAACGCACTGATCGTGGCGCTGGGGAACCGGATGAATAAAGACTTGGCAGAGACCTTTGAGGAGTTGGAGGATATCTGGGACCGGTACGGTGTGTTTGGAAAGGCGGAAGATGTCTAAGATCGTGGTGATCGGCGGCGGTGCTGCCGGATTGATGGCTGCCATCACGGCGGCAGAGCAGAGGGCACAGGTCACTCTGCTGGAGCCCAATGAGCGTCTGGGCAAAAAACTGAATATCACGGGCAAGGGCCGGTGCAATGTCACCAATGACGCTTCCTGCCAGGAGCTGCTGGCCAATGTGCCTCACAATGGGCGCTTTTTATACAGCGCCTTTTCCCGCTTTGACGGCCGGGATGCCATGGCCTTTTTTGAGAACTTAGGCGTGCCGCTGAAGGTGGAGCGTGGCAGGAGGGTGTTTCCTGTTTCTGACAGAGCCTTTGATATCAGCGGTGCGCTGGAGCACCGGGCCCGGCAGCTCCATGTGGCGGTCCTGCGGCAGCGGGCGGAACATCTGGAGGTCCGGGACGGCACAGTCTGCGGCGTGCGCTGCGGAGCAGGGGAGACTCTTCCGGCGGACCGTGTCATTTTGGCCACCGGCGGCGTATCCTACCCTGCCACCGGATCTACTGGTGAGGGACATCGTATGGCCCAAGAGGTAGGGCATACAGTAACGCCTCTGAGGGGCTCTCTGGTCCCGCTGCAGGAGAAGGGGACCAGGTGCGCCCAGCTTCAGGGCCTGAGCCTGAGGAATGTGGAATTGACGGTACTGGAGAACGGTAAAAAGATCTATACGGATTTTGGGGAACTGCTGTTTACCCACTTTGGGGTCAGCGGTCCCCTGATTTTGTCTGCCTCTGCCCACATGCGGAAGTTTGGCCAGAAGGAGTATCGCCTGGAGATCGATTTGAAGCCGGCTTTGGATGAGCCCACGTTGGACCGACGGTTGCTGTCAGATTTTGAAAAGTATTGCAACAGCGACTATTGCAATGCGCTGGCGGATCTGCTGCCCCATAAGCTGATCCCCGTCTTTGTGGAGGCCAGCGGAGTGAATGCCCATCAGAAGGTCCACTCCATCACCCGAGAGGAACGCCATCAGATATTACACCTGCTCAAACACTGGCCCGTTGAGATCAAAGGGCCAATGCCAGTGGAGAATGCCATTGTGACCTCTGGAGGGATCAAGGTAAAAGAAATCGATCCCAAGACAATGGAATCAAAAATTGTAAAGGGATTATACTTCGCAGGAGAAATCATCGATGTAGACGCCTATACCGGTGGATTCAATCTGCAGATCGCCTGGGCCACGGGCCGGGCTGCTGGTCTGGCTGCCGCGGCGGAGCAGGAATGAGAGAGAATAAAAGGGAGAGAGAAAGCATGCAGCAGGAAAAGTTGGTTTCCGTTGCCATCGACGGTCCTTCCGGGGCAGGCAAGAGCACCCTGGCCAAGAGCATAGCGGGGGAACTGGGCTATGTCTATGTGGACACTGGTGCTATCTATCGCACCATCGGATATTTTGTGCGCAGTCGTGGGGCAGACCCTGGAGATGCGGAGTCTGTACAGAGACTTCTGCCGGAGATCCATGTGAAAATGATGTATAGTAAAGATGGTTTACAGCATATGCTACTCAACGGAGCGGATGTGACAGAAGAGATCCGCAAACCGGAGATCTCACGATGCGCTTCCATGGTGTCGGCCCATACCTGCGTGCGGGATTTTCTGCTGGAGATGCAGCGGGAGGCAGCCCGCCGTCATAGCGTTGTGATGGATGGACGGGACATCGGTACCGTGGTGCTGCCTGAGGCGGACGTAAAGATCTACCTCACCGCCTCGCCAGAGATCCGCGCTCGCCGCCGATGTCTGGAGCTGGAACAGAGAGGGACCCCTCAGCCCTATGAACAGGTGCTGAAGGAGCTGCGCCAGCGGGACTGGGATGACATGCACCGCGAGGTGGCACCTCTGCGGGTGGCTCCGGATGCGGTGACGGTGGACACCAGTGAACTGGACTTTGACGGCAGCCGTCAGGCGCTGCTGCGGATCATCCGGGAGAAGGTGGGACGATGAACGACAGATTCTTTCATTTTATCTGGACCGTGCTGGGGCCCATTTTCCGTTTTCTCCATCCTCTGGAGGTATCGGGCCTGGAGAATCTGCCGGCCCATGGGGCCATGCTCTGCCCCAACCACAGCAGCCTCTGGGACCCGATCCTGCTGGCCATCACTACGCCCATCGACTATCATCTGCGGATCATGGCCAAGGAGGAGCTGTTCAAGATCCCGCTGCTGGGTCCCATCATCTCCCGCCTGGGCGCCTTCCCGGTCAGCCGGGGCAATTCAGACATCCATTCCGTCAAGACGGCCATCCGGGCCATTCGGGACGGAGAGAACCTTTTGATCTTTCCCGAGGGGACCCGGGTGGACTATCCCAGTCAGGTGCGGGCCAAAAGCGGCATGGCGGTGATCGCCGTCCGCACCGGCGCGGTGATGGTGCCGGTATTTCTGGATGGGAAAAAGCGGCTCTTTCACCGGACGCGCCTCATCATCGGCCATCCTGTGACGCCGGTCTATACCGGCCGGCACGGCACGGCGGAGGAGATGCAGGAGATCGCCGACGAGGTGCTCCGCCGGGCCTATGCGTTGGGGGGCGTGGAGCTGTGAAGGTGATTTTGGCCAAAAGCGCCGGCTTTTGCTACGGCGTGGAGCGGGCGGTGAAGCTGGCCCGTGACACCGCCGGGGAGCGGGGCACCTGCTGGATGCTTGGGGACATCATCCACAACAGCCATGTGGTGGAGGAGCTGGACCGGCTGGGGGTCCGCCGCACGGATGACCCGGCCTCCCTGGGGGCGGGGGATACAGTGCTGATCCGCTCCCATGGGGAACTGCGCTCCGTTTTGGAGGAACTGGAGAAAAGGGGAGCGGCCTGCGTCAATGCCACCTGCCCCAACGTCATGCGCATCCAGTGTCTGGTGGCACAGGCCGAGGCAGAGGGACGCCGGCCGGTGATCATCGGCGAGCCCCATCATCCGGAGGTCATGGGCGTGGCCAGCTGGTGCCGCCAGCCGCTGGTGTTCGACGGGCCGGAGGCGGCCCGGGCCTGGGCGCTGGCGGATCCCGGACATCGGGAAGTGCCCCTGACCGTGGTGGCACAGACCACTTGTATTCGGTCGCTTTTTGAAGCTTCTGAAAAAATCCTAAAAAAACTGTGTACAAATGTGAAAATATTTGATACAATATGTGATGCTACGCATAAACGTCAATCTGAAGCGGCTCAGATCGCCGCCCAGGTAGACGTGATGGTTGTGGTAGGGGACCGTAAAAGCGCGAACACCAAACATTTGACGGAGATTTGCAATAAGAGATGTTCTCGTGTCCACCAGATCGAGGAGGCGGACGAGCTCTCGCCGGATTGGTTCGATGGTTGCTCTGTCGCGGGTCTTACGGCTGGCGCATCCACGCCTGCGGGCATCATTAAGGAGGTATATGCAACCATGAGTGAAGAAATCAAGGCCGTCGAGGGCAGCGAAGAATCCTTTGAGGAATTACTGGAAAAATCCTTCAAGACTTTAAATACAGGGGAAAAGGTTACCGGTATTGTGACCGCCGTCACCCCCACTGAGGTGCAGGTGGACGTGGGCGCCAAGCAGGCTGCCTATATCAAGGCCAGCGAGCTCAGCGATGATCCCAACGTCAAGCCCGAGGACGTGGTGAAGGTGGGTGACGAGATCGAGGCCTACATTGTCCGTGTCAACGACGTGGAGGGCTTCGCCGAGCTGTCCAAGAAGCGTCTGGATACTGTTAAGGTCTGGGAGAACATTGAGCAGGCCGTGGAGGAGAAGACCATCCTGGAGGGCATCATTACTGAGGAGAACAAGGGCGGCCTGGTGGCTTCCGTCAAGGGTGTCCGGGTATTCATCCCCGCTTCTCAGAGCGGCATGCCCCGCGGTGCTGACCTGTCCACGATGGTCAAGCAGAAGGTCCAGCTGCGTATCACTGAGGTCAACCGTGCCCGCCGCCGTGTGGTGGGTTCCATCCGTTCCGTGCAGGAGGAGGCCCGCAAGGCCGCTCAGGCAGAGGTGTGGGCCAACATCGAAGTGGGCAAGCACTACACCGGCACTGTCAAGTCCATGACTTCCTATGGCGTGTTTGTGGACATCGGCGGCGTGGACGGTATGGTACATATCTCCGAGCTGAGCTGGAGCCGCATCAAGACTCCCGCTGAGGTGGTGTCCGTGGGCGATACCCTGGATGTGTACGTCATCTCCTATGACCCCGAGAAGCGCAAGATCTCTCTGGGTGTCAAGGACCGCAGCATCAACCCCTGGGAGAAGTTCATGGAGACCTATCATGTGGGCGACGTGGCTTCCGTCAAGATCGTCAAGCTGATGACCTTCGGTGCCTTCGCTGAGGTCGTGCCCGGTGTGGACGGTCTGATCCACATCTCCCAGATCGCTGACCGCCGCATCGACAAGCCTGAGGATGTGCTGTCCGAGGGCCAGGTGGTGGACGCTAAGATCATCGCTGTGGATGAGGAGAAGCAGAAGATCTCCCTGTCCATCCGCGCTCTGCTGACTCCCGCTGTGGAGGAAGAGCCTGCCGACGATGGCGAGGACGCTGAGTAAACAACAACTGCTTCAAACAACATAAAGAAAGGGAACGGACTTTCGTCCGTTCCCTTTTTTGTGCTGCGACATGGTTGACGCATTTCCCAAAAGTTGGTATAATAGGCCAAAATTATCCAAAATCATCCAAAAATCGTTCCCCATTCTCTGTGCTGCGCTGATTCAT
>CALXDZ010000019.1 GCA_944387205.1 uncultured Oscillospiraceae bacterium | reverse complement strand
GTGTTCAACGTGGCGGACGTGTGCATCGTCTGCGGCGTGCTCCTGGCGGCCATCTACTACCTGTGGTTCTATGAAAAATGCGACAAGGGGAGGGCCCGGCCATGAGGGAGCAGACGCTGCGGGCCGCCCTTGAGGACGCCGAGCTCCGGCTGGACGCCTTTCTGGCCCGGGAAGTGGAGGAGCTGACCCGGTCTGCCGCAGCCCGGCTGTGCGAGGAGAGCCAGGTGCGGCGGGAGGACGGCACGGCTTTGGCCAAGAACTACCGCCTCCGGGGCGATGAAACACTCCTGGTGACGCTGCCGGACCCGGAGCCCCTGGACGCCGTGGCTCAGGACATCCCTCTGGACGTGGTCTACGAGGATGCGGACGTCATCGTCATCAACAAGCCTAAGGGTCTGGTGGTGCACCCCGCCCCCGGCCACCCCGACGGTACGCTGGTCAACGCCCTGCTCCATCACTGTGGAGATTCCCTCTCCGGCATCGGCGGAGCCCTGCGACCAGGTATTGTTCACCGCATCGACAGGGACACCTCCGGTCTCATCATCGCCGCTAAAAACGACTTTGCCCACCAGAAGCTTTCCGCTCAGCTCCAGGACCACACTCTGGCCCGGACCTATGAGTGCGTGGTGGTGGGCAATCTCCGGGAAGACCAAGGCACGGTGGACGCCTCCATCGGCCGCTGTCCCAGCGACCGGAAAAAGATGGCGGTTGTCCCCGGGGGACGCAGCGCCGTCACCCACTGGGAAGTCATCGCCCGGTATCCGGGCTACACCCATGTGCGCTGCCGCCTGGAGACCGGACGCACCCACCAGATCCGAGTCCACATGGCCCATATCGGCCATCCCATCCTGGGGGACACGGTGTACGGCGCCAAAAAGGCGGTCCCCGGCCTCCAGGGCCAGTGCCTCCATGCGGTGGGGCTGCGATTCCTCCATCCCCGCACCGGGGAGGCGGTGGAGCTCACCTGCCCCCTGCCGGAGGAATTCCAGGCGGTGCTGCGGAAGCTCCGGAGCCGCATCTGACCCCCCCAAAAAAAATAAAATTGCTCCCGCAAAGACGGGGGCGCGTCTCTTGTCTGCGTTCCGCGCATGAAAAAAGCGCCCGGCCAAAGCCGGGCGCTTTCCTTTTTCACTGGTCGGACTCAGGTGTGCTTTCCGCTCGCCCGTCATCAGGCGATCAGGAAGAACTTCACCAGGAACAGGGCGGAGATCACATAGGTCAGGGCGGAGACCTCCTTGGCCTTGCCGGAGAAGACCTTGATGACGGTGTAGGAGATGAGGCCGATGCCGATGGCGTGGCCGATGGAGCTGGAGATGGGCATGGAGATCAGCATCAATGCCACGGGCACCATCTGATCCAGATCATCGAAGTTGACGTTCTTCAGACCCATGATCATCAAAACGCCCACATAGATCAGCGCGGCAGAGGTGGCCGCCGCGGGGATGATGGCAGCGATGGGGGCGATGAAGATGCAGGCCAGGAAGAGGACGCCGGTGGTCAGGGCGGTGAGGCCCGTGCGGCCGCCGGCCTCCACGCCGGAGGCGGACTCCACGAAGGTGGTGACGGTGGAGGTGCCGGCGCAGGCGCCGGCCACGGTGCCGATGGCGTCGGAGATCAGCGCCTCCTTCATGTTGGGCATGTTGCCGTCCTTATCCACCATGCCGGCCCGGGAGGCGGTGCCTACCAGGGTGCCGATGGTGTCGAACATATCGATCATGCAGAAGGTGATGATCAGGGTGATGGCGGTGAACCAGCCGATCTGCAGGAAGCCGGTGAAGTCGAACTTAAAGAGGGTGGTCTCCACCATGTCGGCGAAGGGGGGGACAAAGGAGGCGGTGGACAAAGAGGCGAAGGGATTCACGCCCAGCACCGCGAAGCTGCCCACCCAGTAGATGACAGAGGCCACCAGCATGCCCAGCAGCACGGCAGCCTTCACACCCTTTTTGGCCAGGATCACGATGACGAACACACCCACGAACATGGTCACCACTGTGAGGACCATGGTGGAATAGCCGCTGCCCATGTTGGTCTGGGCCACGCTGGGGGTCAGGGCGCCGAAGAAGTCCCGCATCACATAGAAGGGACCGCCGGTCTCAGAGTAGACGCCCACGTTAGAGCCCAGGCCGATGTTCATCAGCATGAGGCCGATGGCCGGGGCGATGCCCAGGCGGACGCCCAGGGGGATGGCCTCCACGATCTTCTCCCGGATGTTGAGCACCGAGAGGATCAAAAACACGATGCCCTCCAGCAGGATGATCACCAGGGCGGACTGGAAGGACTCCACATAGCTCATGCCGGTGAGGCCTGCGATGTTGGCCACCACGATGGCAAAGAAGCTGTTCAGGCCCATGCCGGGAGCCAGGGCAAAGGGCTTGTTGGCCAGGAAGGCCATGCAGAACATAGCCAGGGCCGAGGCGATGCAGGTGGCCAGGAACACGCCGTTCCACAGGGCCGAGCCGGTGTCAAAGTTGGTCAGCAGGTTGGGATTCAAAGCGATGATGTAGGCCATGGTCATGAACGTGGTCAGACCGGCCAGGATCTCCGTTCGGGTCGTTGTGCCGTTTTCTTTCAGGTGAAATAGGTTCTCCATACGATACTCCTTTCTCCATGAAACGCTTCCATCTATATCCCTGTCCTTATCATAGGAAATCCACCCAGAAAAAGCAAGTGTCCGTCTGCCGGAAAAGGGCAGATGTTTTTGGAGGAAATACACAAATTTTTATCAGTTTTTTACTTTCTCCAAAATCGCTCTGAAATACTTCCACATTTCCCCTTTCTGAGGCAGTCAAAATGAAAAAAGAGCGTCCCATCCAATGGACAGGGCGCTCTTTACAGAGAAAAATCTTTTCAGCGGGGCTCCTTTCCCTCCTGGAACAGGCAGATCATCTCGTTAGTCAGGCTGACATTCTCATCGGTATAGTCCAGCTCCTCCCGGGAGAACCAAGTGCCCTCTGCCAGCTCGTCCTCCTGAAGGGTGATCTTCTCCTCTCCATCCAGGTCGCAGAAAAAGCCTACCAGCAGGCTGCTGGAGAAGGACCAGGGCTGGCTTTTGTAGAACCGCAGGTTCTTCACCCGCAGGCCCACCTCCTCCCGCACCTCCCGGTGCACAGTCTCCTCAACGCTCTCACCGATCTCGTTGAAGCCCGCAATGAGGCCATAGCCCCGGACAGGTCGGTCGGAGTACTTGGTCAGCAGAAGCTTGTCCCCGTCCGTCACTGCCACGATCACCGCCGGAGAGATCCGGGGATAGACCATGGCACCGCACTTGGGACAGCGCATCATCCGCTCCTTGTGGTCCGGCTCCATGGGAGTGCCGCACCGGCCGCAGAAGCTGCTGTCCCGATACCACTGAGCAAGCTGGCTGCCGGTAACGCCGGCAAAGCGCTCCATAAGGTCCCCGGATTCCCGCAGTTCCTGGAGAGTGGCAAGGCCATAGCCTTCCGGCCCTTGGCCCAAACCCAGGAAATATTTCTTTTCGTCAATGGTGAAGAGGTAGCGATAGGGACCTCCCACCTCGCCTGTCTCCTGAAAAAGGGGATAGCGAATGCGTCCGTCTTCCAGACGGCACAAGACCCTGGCGCCGTCATAAAACAGCACCGCATCACCGGCAGCGGGACTCTGCTCCCGATATTCGTTGTGATAGACGTGGGGGGCAATATCCTGAATCATAGAGCGTTTTCTCCTTCCTGATGACTCTCCATCTTTTTCATAAGCTTGCGGAACTGGGTAAAGAACAGCGTCACAGTGGTGGTCACCGCCAGGGTATCCGCCACCGGCTCAGCCAAAAATACGGCAAAGGTCTTGTCTGCAAAGAAGTGCGGCAGGATGTAAATCAGCGGGATCAGCAAGATCACCTTCCGCAGCAGGGCCAAAAACAGCGAGCACTTGGCATTGCCCAAGGCGATGAAGGTCTGCTGGCAGGCGATCTGGGCGCCGAAGACCAGTGCCATGGCCATGTAGATCCGCAGGGCCCAGGAGGCATATTCCACCAGCTCCGGCTCATCGTTGAAGATGAGCACAAAGGCGTGGGGGAACAGCTGTACCGCTGCCCACAAAAGGGTGGAAAAGCAAAGGCTGGAGATCAGCAGCAGGCGGAAGGTCTTTTTCACCCGCTGCGGCTTTCTGGCGCCGTAGTTATAGCTGACAATGGGCTGAGCCCCCTGAGTCAGTCCCTGAAGGGGCAGCATGGAGAACTGCATGACGCTGGAGAGGATGGTCATGGCACCCACAGCCAGATCGCTGCCATATTGGAGCAGCGAGGAGTTGAAGCACACGTTCAAAACACTCTCCGTAGCCTGCATGATAAAGGGAGAGAGGCCCAGACTTACGCAGGGCAAAAAGATCTTGGGATCCAGGACAAGGCAGCTGCGGCGGATGTGGAGCTCCGTCTTTTTCCCGGTGAGGAAGCGCAGGATCCAGAGCATGGACACCGCCTGGGAGATGATCGTGGCCAGAGCCGCCCCGGGCACGCCCATATCCAGTCCAAATATGAAAATGGGATCCAATACGATATTGCACACGGCGCCGATGGTCACCGTCAGCATGCTGATCTTGGCAAAGCCCTGGGCGCTGATGAAGGCGTTGAGGCCCAAAGTCAGCTGCACGAACAGCGTGCCCAGTGAGTAGATCTTCATGTAGGACACAGCATATTCAATGGTGTTTGGACTGGCACCGAACATCAGCAGCATATCCCGTGAGAACAACTGAAACACCACTGTCAGCACCAGGGAGACCAGCACCAGCAGCGTCACACAGTTGCCCAAAATCCGCTCCGCCCGTTCCTTCTCCCCCTTGCCCAGGAAAATGGAGGCCCGGGGTGCGCCGCCCATGGCCACCAGGGAAGCAAAAGCGGAGATGATCATAATGAGAGGCAGGCACACACCTACGCCAGTCAGGGCCAGTTTGCCCACGGTGTCCGTAGGCTCGATGTGGCCTATGTACATCCGATCCACCAAATTATAGAGCAAATTGATGATCTGCGCCGCAATGGCCGGCGCGGCCAGTTTTACCAAAAGCTTCCCGATCGGCTCCGTCCCCAGGGCGTCTGTCTTATTTTCTTGCATGGTCCTATTATCCTCCTTGCTCTGCCCCGTCTCTCTCACTCGGGGGCTTTCTCCCATATGGCCGCAAAAAAAGCCGCCGGAGCCTTCGGCGCACCATTTCTTGCTGGGTATCCCTTCCGTGTTCTATTTATATCCGTTCATTATACTATGGATATTCCAGAATTTCCATGGTGGTTTTGTAAATTGTGCCGGTTCTTACCAAAAAATCCCCAAATCTGATCTCACGCGGTTGAGAATCCCTACCAAGACATGGTATAATAGCTGCAAAGCAGCTATTATTGAGATTTTCACTGCTGTTTTCCCATTTCTGACGGGAGAACTGAAAAATATACCGTGATACCATTCCGGCTGCGCCGTCATGGCATCATACAGGGAAAACTGCCCGGTTCCCCCTTTTTCCAAAGAGAAGGCACCGCAGGCATCATCCTTTTGTTCTCTTTGTCCCCGGTCCCTCCTGGGTCCGGGGCTCTATTTGGTTTTTCCACGGAAGGAGCTGTCCCCATGTCCCAATGCACCATCACCCTCAGCGCCAATGCCGGCGTGGCTATCGAGTTCGGCGGCTATAAAATTTGGAGCGACCTGCTCCATGATGAGAAGGTCCCCGGCTTCAGCACCGTATCGGAGGATCTGTGGCTGGCCATCCGGCGTTCCGTGGCTTTCCGGGACCCGGACCTGATCTTCTTCACCCACCGCCATCCGGACCACTACTCCCGGTCATTGACCCTTCGGGCCAGAGCCGCCTTCCCCCAGGCCCGCCTGGCCGCTCCCTTCCGGGACTTCGACGACCAGATTCTCCTCTCCGGGTCCCAGCCCGCTTTGACGCTGCCGGGGCTGCGGCTGCGCTTTGCCCCCCTGCCCCATGAGCCGGAGGAGTACACCGACATGGTGCCCAACTACGGCTGTATCCTGGAGGCGGAGGGCCGAAGCATCCTCATTGCCGGGGACTGCGCCACCGCTGCGCCGGAGCTGGCGGATTTTGTGGGCTCCACTCCCATACACCTGGCGTTGATGAACTTTCCCTGGGGTGCCCTGCGGAAAGGCCGGGCCTTTCTTCAGCGCTATGTCAAGCCGGAACACCTGGTTCTCTACCATCTTCCCTTTGCAGAGGATGACGATTTTGGATTTCGCCACGCAGTGGAGCGGTCCCTGCGGCCCATCGACGGCACGGAGGACATCCGCATTCTTCAGGACCCGCTGGAACAGTTGACCTTGTCTCTATAAGCCCCAAAAGCGGCAGACTGCCCCCAGGCAGTCCGCCGCTTTTTCTCATTCGGATACGTGGAAGATGGTTTCCAAAATCTCCTCACGAGTGATAGAGCCAAAGTACTGCTCCAAGGGAAAGCGGCTGAGCACCTGCTCCACCTCCTCCTGCCGGAAAGGGCAGCCCTTGAGGGCCTCAGTGAGGGGCTCAAGAGAGGTCAGGGACAGGAAGTCCCCGAAGAAGGCAGCCTGGATAATGTGTCCCTCCTCCACGGCGATGCGGGGCTCCAAAATTCCGCCGTCCCACTTGCGGCGGTTGGTCATGGTATATTTAGGGGAGCGGCCATAGGTCCACTCCCAGGTGGCATACTTCTCATCCCGCAGGCGCCGGACCTCCTTCAGCTCCTCAGGAGTGAGGTGCTCCTCCTGCAGCTCTCCGCCCTGGGCCAGGGTCTGCTTGAGATAATCCCAAAAGGCAGGCAGGGTCATGTCCTGCCGCAGAAAGGAGCGGATATTGCCGATGCGGCTGCGGACGGACTTGGAGCTCTTGGACTGAAACTTAGCGGGATCGGCCCGAAGGGCGCCGGCCACCATGGACGGATCCGAATCAAAGAGCATGGTCCCGTGGTACAAAATGCGGCTGCCCACCAGACGCTGAGCGGTACCGGAGACCTTCTTTCCCTCCACCAGGATGTCGTTGCGGCCTGCCGCCTCCGCCTGAAGGCCCAGGCCCTGAAGGGCCACCACCACCGGCTGGGTGAACCGGGTCATGGTGATCTGTTCGGCGTCGCCGGAATCGGTGATGAAAGAGTAGTTCAGATTACCCAGGTCGTGATAGACCGCGCCGCCGCCGGTGGTCCGGCGGACCACCGTGATGCCGTGGGCTTCCACAAAAGCCCGGTCGATCTCCTCCTCCGTGTTCTGGTTCTGTCCTACCACCACGGTGTTCTCGTTCTGCCAAAGCATCAGATACTCTCCCTCGGTCCGATGGGTCAGAACGAACTCCTCAAAAGCCAGATTATAGCGAGGGTCTTTGGAACCCGTTTCTAGGTAATGTACCGTTTTTTCCATATGCGCCTCCTTGTTTCGGCTCCGGGCCGGTGTCGATGGTCAGCATTATAGCGCAGCCGACGATGTTTGACAAGCTACAACAGCAAAGAGCCGGGCATTATCGCCCGGCTCTTTGCTGTATCAAGCCCCCGCAGAGGGGGAAACCGCCTGGAAATAAAAGTGCCCCAGACTGTCCCGCTGGAGGCCGCTGCAGCTCTCCCGCAGCATCCAGCAGGTCTCATCCACATACAGCGGCACCAGTGCCCCATCCTCCAACAGCAGTTGCTCAGCGTCGTGGAGGCAGGCCTGACGAACCGACTCGTCGGAGGCACTGCGAATCACCGACAGCAAGGTGTCAAATGCACTGTTGGAATAGCCCAGGATATTCCGCTCCTCACCAGTCTCCCACAGGTCCAAAAAACCCATAGCATCATCACAGTTGGTACCCACTTCCGCCGACGCCAAGGCGTATTCCCCGGAAGAGAGGGCCGTAGCCAGTTCTTCTGCCGACACCCCCTTGGGCGTCACGGACACGTCCAGCACCTCCTGCCACATCTCCGTCACCAGCTCCGCCACCGCCTGAGCGGTCTCGTCAGAGGCGTCATAGAGATATTCCAGAGCGGGGAATTCCTGCTCATCCCCGTAGCCAGCCTGATCCAGGAGCTCTTTGGCCTGGGCCCGGTTCTCCTCCGTCTTGGTGCCCTCCAGGTCCAGCAGCGCGCCACCGGCGGTTCGGAAGTCCTCGTCCTCCTCCTGACCGATGCCGGAGGGCACCAGGCCGGAGGCCGCGGTGGTCCCGGTTTTCAAAATCTCAGCCAGAGCGCTGTGGTCAATGGCCAGGGCCAACGCCTGACGCACCTGGATGTCATTGAGGGGCTCTGCCTCCTGGTTGAACAGGATGCAGTCGGTCTCCGGCTGGAACACCAACGCGTCCTTATGGTTCTCCAACTCCTCCTGGGGCAGCTGAGAGACAAAGTCCACTTCCTTGTCCTGGTACAGCTCCCAGGCCTCTTGCGCGTCGTCGGTGAAGCGCACCGTCAGGGTCTGGGGCCCGGAGGTGCTCTCCTCCCGGCGGGTCAAGGTCAGCTGGTCGCCCTTCCGGCCCTGGACCCTATAGGTTCCGTTGGTAACCAGGTTGGACCAATTCTCTGCCCAGCCCTCTTCCCCTGCGCTCTCCTCCTGCAGAGGCATGGTAGCCGCTGCGGTGCACACATCGCTGAGGAACCAGGTACAGGGATGGGATAGTACCACAGTCAGCGTCTTCTCGTCCTCTGCGGTGACCGCCAGAGCGGCCTCAGGGTCCCCGGAGCGGACCTCCGCGTAGCCCTGGACCATCTTCAGCAGGCTTGCATTGGGGGAACCGGTGGCCGGGTCTGCCAAACGCTGCCAGGCATAGACAAAGTCCTGAGCCGTCACCGCCGTGCCGTCGGACCAGGTGGCCTCCTCATTGAGATGGAAGGTGTAGGTCACCGTGCCGTCAGCGTTGGCGGTCTCATTATAGCTCTGAGCCACACCGGAGGCTGCCGCGCTCTCCCCATCGGAAAAGGTGCGCTGCATCAGATTCTGATACAGGTGCAGCAGTACCGTCTCCTGCTCCGCTCCCTGGACCATAGCCGGGTCGCCGGAGGGCACCTCACCCACCAGAGCCGCCTGGAGGGAAAAGCCGTCTTTATCCTCCCCGCAGCCGCTGAGCAATCCAAGGCACAGGCACAGTGCCAGCACAGCGGTGCCCATTTGCTTCCATATTTTCATATCAAAACTCCTTATTGACGAGCAAAATGCGCTGTTTTTCCTCTCTTTTCCAGAGAAAACCGTCTTTATTATACGGTTTTTTCCTCCGATTGTAAAGGTCAGGGAGGACAAAAAGTAACAAATAATTACAAATTAAAGGTCTGTTCACATTTGCCTGCCCCAAAAGGAGACAAAAAGAGAGACAGGCCGAAGCCTGTCTCTTGTTTTGTAACGCCATAGAGCCTGCTCACAGCAGCAGGAAAATGGCTTTGCAGGCCTTATTTGACCTCCACCAAGCGTCCGTCCTCGTCAAATTTTACATTCAGGATAGTGCTGCCGGTGCACTTGGCGATGTTGTCCAGCCGGAGCTTGGAGGGATAGTCGGAGACAAAGGTGATGGCCACGCCGTGGCGCTTGGCCCGGCCGGTACGGCCGATGCGGTGGATATAGTACTCGTTCTCGTCGGGCACGTCGTAGTTGAACACCGCGTCCACATCGTCCACGTCGATGCCCCGGGCGGCCACGTCGGTGGCCACGAACACCCGGAGCTTGCCCTCCCGGAAGCGCTTCATCACCTGCTCCCGCTTGCTCTGAGGGATGTCGCCGTGGATGCACTGGGCGTCCACGCCCCGCATCTGCAAAAACTTGGCGGCCCGTTCCGTGGAGCCCTTGGTGTTGCAAAATACCATCACCCGTTCCAGGTCCCCGTCCTCCATCAGCTTGACCATGGCGTCGGTCTTCTGGTCATAGGGGATGTCCATGCGGAACTGAAGGATGTCGGGCTTGTTTTCCTCATCGGCCCGGACCGTGATCTCCGCCGCGTCCCGCTGATAGACCCAGGCGATATCCATGACCTCCCGGGAGATGGTGGCGGAGAAAAGGCCCAGGTTCTTCCGGTTGGGCATCTTGTCCAGGATCCGGGTCACGTCGTGGATGAAGCCCATGTCCAGCATCCGGTCCGCCTCGTCCAGCACCACGGTCTTGGCCGTGTCCACCCGGACGGTGCGGCGCTTCATGTGGTCGCTGAGGCGGCCGGGGGTGGCCACCACGATCTGGGGCCGCTTCTTCAGCGCCTCGATCTGCTTATTGATGGGCTGGCCGCCATAAAGGCACACCATCCGCACCCCGGTGCAGAAAACCGCCAGATCCCGCATCTCCGCGGTGATCTGCATGGCCAGCTCCCGGGTGGGAGCCAGGATCACCGCCTGGACGGACTCGTCCTCGGGGTCGATATGCTGGATGATGGGGATGCCGAAGGCAAAGGTCTTACCCGTGCCGGTGGGGGCCTTGGCAATCACATCCTCCCAGTTCATCATAGGGGGGATGCAGCCCGCCTGGACAGGAGTGGACATCTCCAGTCCCCGCTTTTGGATGGCCCGCAGAATTTCGTCCGACAGGCCCAGAGTGTCAAAACGCACGCCTTGTGTGATTTCCATAGTGTCTCTCTTTCCTTGGAAGGCCCGCGTCTGCCGCTCTTTCCCCGCCGGGGAATGGTCCTTCCTCCTTCAAAATTGCGATTTCCGCTAATTTTTTATTATATTAGCTTTTTCTCCTGTTGTAAAGAACCTATCTTTTCTTTTCCCCTGTGGGCCATCAAGTGATGAAAAGGCACGGGCAAAAGCCCGTGCCTTTTCATCACGCATCGATATCTCCCGCATCTTTCTTCGCAGCACCTGCATCCGGCGTTTTGATTTCCGATGCTCCGGCAGACTCTTCACTGCCGCCGGTAAAGCTATAGGAAATATTGCCCTCTTCCAGGGACTGCGTCACAGTCCAGTGCTTTGTGTCTCCTTCCACCTCTACCACCAGTCCCATCTGCTCCTCTTCAAACCGGTAATAGCCCTCTCGCTCCATAGCCTGTGTAATATCAATCTCCTGGCCCGCCACCTGGAGAATCACGCGGCCATCTGTATTTACCACTTCCGCATTTGTCAAATAGGCAGTTGTCTGATTTCCCGCTTCGTCCTCCAACTCCATTTTGTATCCATCACTCCAGATCACGCTGAATGTGTGAAACAGCTCCCCATCTGTGAAGAGATTTACGGCTCCGGCGGTAACTGCCAGAGCTGCCGTCAATGCCGCAGCCAGGCCCACCACCCGGCCGATCCGCCGGGTTTGTCTATTTTGTCTCGTTTCGATCATGGAAAGGACCTCCCTTTTTGCCTCGTCGGAGGCGTGGAGCTGGGAAAAGGTCTCCCGAAACAGCGTCTCATGCATCATACCCTCAAGCCTCCTGTAGTGATTCCCGCAGCAGTCCCCTGGCCCGCATGAGCCAAGTCTGCACCGTAGACGGATTGGCGCCCAGCGCCTCCGCGATTTGACGGACGGAGAAGGACTCATAATAGTACAGATACACCGCCAGGCGGTATTTGGGCGGCAGAGCCATGACCTCCTCGAACAGCGCCTGCTGGGCCAGGGTGTCGAAGGTCACAGCCTCGTCCCGTTCTTCCAGAGGCACGCTGCGCCGCCGCCAGGCCGAGCGCAGCAGCTTTTTGCTCTCATTCACCGCCACCCGGATCAGCCACCGCTTTTCATGCTGAGGTGACTGAAAGGGCTTTTTCTCCATATAGAATTTCAGCAGCGTCTCCTGCATCACGTCCTGGGCATCGCTGCGGTTGCGCAGGCAGCTGTATGCCACCCGGAACAGCGTGTCTCCATACTCCTCCACCGCCCGGGCAAAGGCTTCCTCCGTCACGTTCCTCACCTCGTTTCCCGTCAGATAGGCGGCCGTCGCCGCCGGAGAGAGGCCTCTCTACTGGGTATATCCCCCAGAAGGGGAAAATATCTCACCGTGCCCCGAATTTTTCTCTCATTTTCCCCAGACAGAAAAAAGGACTCCCGGCAAATGTCGGGAGCCCTTGCAGCCCTGGAAATGACCAGGAGATTTCCTTTACTTGTGGGGCACGTGCCAGATCTCATCGGCATACTCCGCCACGGCCCGGTCGGCGGCAAAAATGCCGCTGCGGGCGATATTGTGCAGACTCATCTGGTTCCACTTGCGCCGGTCGGCGTAGGTGGCCGCCATCCGCTCCTCCGCTGCGCAGTAGTCGGCAAAGTCCGCCAGCAGGAAGTACTCATCGGCGTTGCCGGCGCCGCCCACCAGGCGGGTGAACAGGTCTTCATAGGTGATGCCATCCCGGAAGCCGGCCTTCATCTGATCCAGGGCACGGCGCAGGATGGGATCCCGGCTGTAGAACCGCTGGGGCACATAGCCCTCGGCCTTCATGCGGGCCACCTCGTCGGCCCGGAGGCCGAAGAGGAACATATTCTCATCGCCCAGCACATCGTGCATCTCCACATTGGCGCCGTCCAAGGTGCCCACAGTCAGGGCGCCGTTCATCATGAACTTCATGTTGCCGGTGCCGCTGGCCTCCTTGCCGGCAGTGGAGATCTGCTGGCTGACCTCGCTGGCGGGGATCAGGCGCTCCGCCAGGGACACCCGGTAGTTCTCCAGAAACACCACCTGCAGCTTATCCTTGCACAGGGGATCGTTGTTGATCTGGTCTGCCAGGGAGTTGATGAGGCGGATGATCCGCTTGGCCACGGCGTAGCCCGGAGCAGCCTTGGCACCGAAGAGGAAGGTCCGGGGCTGGGTGATGCAGTTGGGGTCATCCTGAAGCCGCTGATACAAAGAGATGATATGCAGGGCGTTGAGCAGCTGGCGCTTGTACTCGTGGAGGCGCTTGACCTGCACGTCAAAGATAGCCTCTGGGTTCAAAAGCACGCCCCGGGTCTTTTTGGCGTAGACGGCGAAGTCCTCCTTGTTCTTGCGCTTGATGGTCTCCAGGCGCTCCAGCACCTCGCTGTCATCGGCATAGTGGTCCAGCTTCTCCAGGACCTGGGGATGGAGCAGATACTCGTCCCCGCCGCACAGATCCCTGACCAGGCTGTCCAGGCCCGGGTTGATCTCGCTGAGCCAGCGGCGGTGGTCGATGCCGTTGGTAACGCTCTTGAACTTCCAGGGCTCCATGCCATAGGCCTCCTGGAACACATCCTTGCGCAGGATGTCGGAGTGGAGGCCGGAGACGCCGTTGACGGCCATGCCGCCAGCGATGCACAGATTGGCCATGCGCACCTCGCCGCCCCAGATGACGGCCATACGCTCGGTCTTGCGGCCGTCGTGGTAGAAGTCCTCCACCTTTCTCTGCCAGCGGTTGGAGATCTCCACCAAAATCTGCCACACCCGGGGCAGCAGCTGCTGGACCAGGTTCTGGGGCCAGCGCTCCAGGGCCTCGGAGAGGACCGTGTGGTTGGTATAGGCCACGGACTTGGTGGTGATATCCCAGGCCTCATCCCAATCCAGGCCCGCGTCATCGATGAGGATGCGCATGAGCTCAGGGATCACCAGGGCGGGGTGGGTGTCGTTGATTTGGAAGACGTTCTTCTCGTGGAAGTTCTTCAGGGTTCCGTACACCTCCAGGTGCTTGCGCACCACGCTCTGGACGGTGGCGGAGACGAAGAAGTACTGCTGCTTGAGCCGCAGGGACTTGCCCTCATAGTGGTTATCCTCAGGGTAGAGGATCTTGGCGATGACGGAGGCCATGGCCTCCTCCTCAGTGGCCTTCAGATACTCGCCCCGGGAGAACAGCGACATATCGATGGGAGTGGGAGACTTGGCATCCCACAGCCGCAGGTTATTCACATGATCCGTGCCGTAGCCGGCGATCTCCATGTCGCAGGGCACCGCCAGCACGGTATGATAGCCCTCATTGACGATGTGCAGATGGCCGTCGCTCCAGAACTCCCGCAGGGTGCCGCCGAAGTGGACCTCCTCGGTCTCCTGGGGCTTGGGCAGCAGCCAGGCGCCGCCCAGATCCTTCCAGTTGTCGGGCAGCTCCACCTGCTGGCCCTCCACGATCTTCTGGCGGAAGATGCCCAGCTCATAGCAGATGGAATAGCCGGTGGCAGGGATCTCCAGAGTGGTCATGGAGTCCAGATAGCAGGCAGCCAAACGGCCCAGGCCGCCGTTGCCCAGGGCGGCGTCAGGCTCGATCTCAAAGATGTCCGCCGCCTTGAAGCCCAGATTCTCCAGGGCCTGGCGCAGCTGAGGCAGCAGCCCCAGGTTGTAGGCGTTCTTCATCAGGCTGCGGCCCATGAGGAACTCCATGGACATATAGTGGACCTGCCGCTTGCCGGCCCGGCGGGTCTTTTGCCGGGTACTCACCTCCCGCTCCGCCATCATGTCCCGCAGCACCAGGGCGCAGGCCTTCATCATCTGAGCGTCGGTGGCCTCCTCCACAGTGCTGCCGAAGTTCAGGCGCAGCTTCTCACACAGTTCGTTTTCCAGTTGCTTTGTCGTGTAATTCATAGAAACTCCTATAACATGGAACAAGGCGGGACAGAACCCGCCTTGTTCTGCGATTTGACAAATGGGCCCGGGGCCCAACGCGGGACAAAGCCCGCTCTGCTTTGCGATTTAACGATGAGACCGGCCCAGCACGTTCTCATAGATGCGCCGGTACTCACAGGCGCTGCGGTTCCAGCTGAAGTCCTGGGTCATGCCCCGCTTCTGGAGACGGCTGTAGGCATCCCGGTAATCCCGGTACAATCCCGCCGCCGCCCGGATGACATAGAGCATGTCGCCGCTGTTGTAGTCGGCGAAAGTGTAGCCGTTGCCGGAATCCCGCCAGGACTCGTAGGGCTGGACGGTGTCCTTCAAGCCGCCGGTCTCCCGGACGATGGGCACGGAGCCGTAGCGCATGGCGATCATCTGGCTCAGACCGCAGGGCTCGCTCTTGGAGGGCATGAGGAACAGGTCGGACCCGGCATAGACCCGGGTGGCCATAGCCTCGTCATAGGCAAGATACGCCACCAGGCGTCCCTCATACTGGCGCTGGGCCCAGCGGAAGAACTCCTCGTAGCGGTGGTCGCCCCGGCCCAGAATCACCATCTGCACCGGCAGTTCCATGATGTCCCGCAGCACCTCGCACACCAGGTCCAGACCCTTGTGGGCCACCAGGCGGCTGACCATGCCGATGATGGGCACGTCAGGGTCCTGCCGCAGTCCCAGCATCCGCTGGAGTTCGGCCTTATCCACCGCCTTGCCGGTGAGATCATTGGCGCTGTAATTGGCGGCCAGATCCGCGTCAGTGGCGGGATCATAGCGCTTCATATCGATGCCGTTGAGGACGCCATAGAGCTTGTAGTCGCAGGCATTCATGACGCTCTCCATGCCGTGGGCGAAGTAGCTGTACTTGAGCTCCTGGGCGTAGGTGGGAGACACGGCGGTCACCGCGTCGGCCATCAGCAGCGCGCCCTTGAGCAGGTTCACGTCCCCGTCCATGGCGATGGTGCCGTCGTCCCACCAGCCGTGGTCCAGACCGAAGAGGTCGCCCAGGGTGTCCTTGCCATAGCGGCCCTGGTACTCGATGTTGTGGACCGTCAGCACGGTGCGGATGCTGCGCAGCCGCTCATCCCGGACGCCGTCGTCCTTGAGGTAGATGGGCACCAAGGCGGTCTGCCAGTCGTTGCAGTGGACCACCTCGGGCCAGAAATCCAGAGAGGGGAGCAACTCCACCACGCAGCGGCTGAAGAAGGCAAAGCGCTCACCGTCGTCATAGTAGCCATAGAGCTCCGGACGGCGGAAGTACTGCTCGTTGTCCACAAAGTACCAGATAACGCCGTCCCGCTCCATACGGAAGAGGCCGCAGTAGATGCTGCGCCAGCCCAGGCGGACATAAGTCCACTTGACAAAGCTCATCTGCTCGCCGAATTTCTCCTTCACCCGCTGGTACAGCGGCAGCATCACCGCCACCTGCTCGCCCTCCGCCGCCAGGGCGGGAGGCAGGCTGCCGGCCACATCGGCCAGGCCGCCAGTCTTGCAGAAGGGCGCCGCCTCAGAGGTGACATACAGCACCCGCACCGGCTGGCGGTCAGGGGCGTTGGTTTTCTCCTCAGATGCCATGGTGGATTCCTCCTTCACCGGAGCGGCAGGGGCCTGGGGCTCCTCCGGCTGGGGCGCCGGAGCTGCCGTCTCCGCCTTCTTCTCTGCCGGAGCGGCCTTGGGCTCCGCCGCAGACGCCTGGGGTGCCTGCTCAGGGGCAGCGGGGGCTTTCTCCTCCGCCGGGGCGGCCTTGGGGGCCGTCTCCTGCTTTGCAGGCGCGGCGGCTGCGGGCTCCGATGCCTTCATGGGCACCTTGCGCTCCGGCTGCACCGCCAGAGGCTTTTTCTCCTCCACCGCCACAGGGGGCTTACGCTCCGGGCTGTGGGCCACGGCGGTGGTGGGGCGCACCTTCAGGGACTTCTCCTCCCCGGCCGGTGCGGTGACAGGAGCCTTGGGCTCCTCTGTGACAGCGGCCGCGGGGGCCGGCGCCTTCTTCTCCGCCGCTGCGGCGGTCTTGGCCGCACTCTTCTTGGCAGCCGTCTTGGCTGTGGTGCTCTTCTTTGCTCTGGAGGCCTTGGGCTTGGCGGCGGATTTTTCCGCCGGAGTGCCGGCCTCTGGCTTATTGGCTTTCTTTTCCGTCATTAGATCTTGCTTCCTTTCGCAATCACCAGCGGATAGCTGGCGTGTCCCATCAGGGTGCGTCCGTCCATGATCTCCACATCCTTGTCGGAAATCACATTGTGCAGCACGGAGTTCTTATGGACCACGGTGCCCTTCATCAGGATGCAGCCCTGGACCTGAGCCCCTCGCTCCACCACCACGCCGGGGAAGAGGATGGAGTCCTCCACCGTGCCCTCGATGCAGCTGCCGTCTCCCACGATGCTGTTGACGCAGTGGGTCTGGGGATCGATGTAGGAAGAGGCCTCATCGCTGCTCTTGGCGCGGACGGGCCGCTGGGGGCAGAACAGCTCCCGACGAATGGCCGGGTCCAGCAGCTGCATGCTGCGCTCATAGTACTCCTGGACGGAGCGGATCTGGGCGGCGTACTCCCTCCAGATGAAGGCGTGGATCTTCAGCTGATCCCGCCGAGCCTGCAGCACATCCCGGCGGAAGCTGTACTGGTCGTGGCTGGCGCACTCGTCGGTGAGCCGGATCAGCAGCTCCTTGCTCAGCAGATACACCTCCAGGCCCCGGCGGCCTCTGGGCTGGTGGATGTGATATAGGGTATCGGTGACCCAGCCGTCCTGGTCCACCTCAAAGTAAGTACCATCCGCCACAGCAAAGCTGTCATCGGCGCAGACCACGGAGATGTCGGCACCGCTCTTGAGGTGCTCCTCATACATCTTGTCCAGGGGCAGGTTCACCACCAGGTCGCCGTCGGTCATGACCACATAGTCCTGGCGGATCGCGTCCAGATAGGAGCGGATGCCCATAAGGGCGTCCAGCTTGCCCCGGAAGGCATTGTCCTCCCACTTGGGCTTGTCGGCATAGGGCGGCAGCAGCGTCAGGCCGCCCCGCTTGCGGCTCAGGTCCCAGTTCTTGCCGGTGCCCAGGTGGTCCAGCAGGCTCTGGTAGCGGCCGTGGAGCACCACGCCCACGTCGGTGATGCCGGCGTTGACCATATTGGACAGGGCAAAGTCGATGACGCGGTAGCGCCCGCCGAAGGGGATGGAGGCCGGAGCCCGCACCTCGGTCAGCTCGCCCAGGTCATTGCGCCGCTCATAGGAAAAGATGATGCCATGCATGCCCTTCATCTTGCCACCTCCTTACCATAGCGGTCCAGCATCGTCTTGGCTGGGACCACTCTGCCCGGCTCTGTCTTGGTGCCGGGGCCCAGAACACTCAGCCCCCACTGGTCGGGGTCTGTTTCCGCCGGGTCGCTTCCCACCCGGCTGTTTTCACCGATGTAGCAATTCTCGCCCAAAATGGCGTAGCGCACCACGGCGCCGCTCTTGACCACGGTGCCGGGCATCAGCACGGAGTAGGAGACCTGTGCCCCCTTCTCCACCACCACGCCGGGAGACAGCACCGAGTTGAGCACGGTGCCCTCCAGGTCGCAGCCCCGGCTGACGGCGCTGTGCTCCACCCGGGCTTCACGCCCCAGGAAGGCAGGAGGCAGGGAGATGGTCCGGGCGTAGATGGGCCAGTCGGGCTCCAGCAGGTCCAGTCCCGCATCCCGGGCCAGCATGTCCATATTGGCGTCCCACAGGGACTCCAGCGTGCCCACGTCCTTCCAGTAGCCGGAGAAGCGGTAGGCGGCCATCTTCTCTCCCGCGGCCAGCATGGCGGGGATCACGTTCTTGCCGAAGTCGTTTTCCGAGTTGGGGTCCGCCTCGTCGGCCTCCAGGTAGTGGCGCAGGGCCTTCCAGGAGAACACGTAGATGCCCATGGAGGCCAGGTTGCTCTTGGGCTCCTTGGGCTTTTCTGCAAACTCGGTGATCATGTCGTTTTCATCCACGCTCATGATGCCGAAGCGGGAGGCATCTGCCCAGGGCACCTCCATGACAGAGATGGTGCAGGCGGCGCCCACGCGCTTATGCTGCTCCACCATCTGGGAGTAGTCCATCTTATAGATATGGTCACCGGAGAGGATGACCACATAGTCCGGGTCATACAGGTCGATGAAGCCGATGTTCTGATAGATGGCGTTGGCCGTGCCCTTGTACCAGGTGGCGCCGGTGGCGGACTGGTAGGGGGGCAGGATGTGGACGCCGCCGTCGCTGCGGTCCAGGTCCCAGGGCTGGCCGCTGCCGATGTAGCTGTTGAGCTCCAGGGGGCGATACTGGGTCAGGACGCCCACAGTGTCGATGCCGGAGTTGGTGCAGTTGGAAAGGGGAAAATCGATGATGCGGAATTTGCCGCCGAAGGGTACCGCCGGCTTGGCCATGTCACCGGTGAGTACATACAGGCGGCTGCCCTGGCCTCCGGCCAGCAGCATGGCAATGCACTCTTTCTTCATTTTTTTCTTCCTTTCTCCGAGGTTTTCCGCCGGAGAGGCGGTTTGCGAAACCGACCCCTACCCTCCAGAAAAACGGCGCCGAAGGGCGGGATGCGGATAGCAATGGAGTTATCCTTTCCATGGGACGGCTTGCCGGAGACGTATACCGGCTTGTCGTTGCCCACTCCGCTGCCGCCAAAGGCCGGGTCATCGGTGTTGAACACCTGCCGGAACAGACGGCGGGGCGGCACGCCGAAGCGGTAGTCCTCATAGGTATTGGGGGAGAAGTTGATGGCACACACCAGCTCGCCTCCCGACTTATCCTTGCGCAGGAACACCACCACGTTGTTCTGATTGTCGTCACTGACCAGCCACTCGAACCCGGCCCAGTCGAAGTCGATCTCCCACAAGGCGGGCTGGCTGAGATAGAAATGGTTGATGGCCCGGAAGAAGTCCTGGGTCTTGCGGTTGGCCTCCTGGTCCAGCAGATACCAGTCCAGCTGACCGTTGGAGTTCCACTCGTGCCACTGGCCCAGCTCCGCGCCCATGAACATCAGCTTCTTGCCCGGGTGGGCCAGCAGATAGGCGATGAAGCCCCGCAGGCAGGTCAGCTGGGTCTCATACTCGCCGGGCATCTTCCCCACCACGGAGCCCTTCATATGGACCACCTCGTCGTGGCTCATGGGCAGGATAAAGTTCTCCGAAAAGGCATAGAACATGGAGAAGGTGATGTCCTTGTGATGGAACTGGCGGAACCAGGGGTCCAGCTTGAGATAGTGGCACATGTCGTTCATCCAGCCCATGTTCCACTTCAGATTGAAGCCCAGGCCTCCCACGTCCGGCGGACGGGTCACCAGCGGCCAGGCCGTGGACTCCTCGGCGATCATCAGCACGCCGGGGTCCGTCTGGAAGGCCATGGCGTTCAGCTCCCGCAGGAATTCGATGGCCTCCAGGTTCTCGTGGCCGCCGTACTGGTTCGGCGTCCAGGCGCCGCCCTGGCGGTCATAGTCCAGGTACAGCATGGAGGCCACCGCGTCCACCCGCAGCCCGTCGATGTGGTACTCCTCCAGCCAGAAGCGGGCGGAGGAGAACAGGAAGCTCTTCACCTCCGGCCGGCCGTAGTCAAAGACCCGGGTGCCCCAGGCGGCGTGCTCCCGCTTGTTGGGGTCGCTGTACT